>CAYRZI010000050.1:0-6599 GCA_964428605.1 uncultured Woeseiaceae bacterium | reverse complement strand
CGTCATGAACCGATCCCCGTCCTTCCCGCTCCTGTTCGACCGGCGCCTGGCGTCGGACATCCAGCGCATCGCGGCTGTGCTCGAGGACGTGCCGCCGGAAGGCATGACGGTGCTGCGCATCGCCCGCGCCGCCGGCGTCGACATGGGGCGCACCCAGCGCATCCTGGAGGGCTGGCGGGAATACTTCACGCCGGTGCCGCGACAGGGCGGACAGCGCTGGCGCCTGAATCCCGCCGGCCCGGGGGGCACGGACGCCCAGGCCATCCGCCGCGACGTCCGCCGGCGCCGGTCCGTCTGGCGGACGGCGGTCAACCTGGGTGCGCTGGCGCTTATGGTGCTCGCCTTCCTGGCCACCCTGTACTACCTGGGGCTCGCCGCCTGAGGCGGCCGCTCCCGCCATCCAGTAGAATCTGCGCGATGACCGCCGTCCCTGCAATCTGCCCGCGCATCCGCCCGCGCACCCGTCCGCCGGCCGGCGTGCCTGCCCCGGCCCCCATGGTCCTCACCGCCGCGACGGCGCTGCTGCTGGCCGGCTGCGCCACCATCGGCGGGAAGGACGCTGGCGACGGCCGCGACGTGCGCTGGATCGACACGCTGGAGGAGCGCGAGCCCATCGCGGCCGGGCGCTTCGTGCTGGACTCCGCGGAACAGGACGTGGTCGGTGAGGTGCAGATCATCCAGGCCCGGGAGCCGGACACTTTCCCGGACATCGCCCGGGCCTACGGCCTGGGCTACGACGAACTCGTGCAGGCGAACCCGGGCGTAGATCCCTGGCTGCCGGGCGAGGGCACGATCATCGTGCTGCCCACCCAGTTCGTGCTGCCCCACGCACCCCGCAAGGGCATCGTGCTGAATATCGCCGCCAGACGGCTGTTCTATTTTCTGCCGGCCGAGGGTGATGGCGCCCAGACCGTGATCGCTCACCCGGTTGGCATCGGCCGGGAGGGGTGGGAGACGCCAACGGGTACGGCGAAAGTGGTCGACAAAGCCCGGGACCCGGTCTGGTATCCGCCCTGGTCCGTGCAGCAGGAGCATGCCCGTGCCGGCAACCCGCTGCCCTCCGTCGTGCCGCCGGGCCCGGACAATCCGCTGGGCCACCGGGTACTCCAGCTCGACATGCCCGGCTATCTGATCCACGGCACGAACCAGCCCTACGGCGTGGGCATGCGGGTGAGCCACGGCTGTGTGCGTCTCTACCCGGAGGACATCGAGGCCCTCTACGAGATGGTGGACCGTGGTACCCCCGTCACCATCGTCAACCAGCCGCTGCTCTACGGCCGCCGTGGCGGCGAGTTCTACCTGGAGGCACACCCGCTCATGGCCGAGGACGGGCGGGAGCCCGGCGCGCTGCTCGGCGAACTGATGGAGCAGGCGCGGCAGGAATCGGGCGCCTTCGCCGAGGAGCACGAACGGGCGAATGCGAAGCGGGCGGTGGCGGACGCCAGAGGCATCCCCATCCGCGTGCTGAGCAGGGACCGGAACGAGCTGGCCCGCCGGGTGCGCCTGGTGGCCAACGTCGTGGCACCGGACCCGGAGGCACCCACACTGGCCGAGGTGGCCGAGCTCATCGACGAGATGATGGAATCCGACCCGGATGCCGCCGGAGGCGACACGGGCGAGGAGGTCGCGGTCGAGTGAGCGACATGAGTGAATGGCTGAAGGTCATGCTGGAGGAGATCGACCGCAAGGAAGCGGAGTCCCGCGAAGAGCAGGCGCCGGCGAAAGACGACAAGGAGAAGGGCGTCCCGGTACGTCCCGGCGAAGGCGGTAGCAAGGACGAAGGAGGCAAGGAGGATGGCGGATGAGCCGCGCGCAGGTGCGACGCCGGTGCTGACCGGCAGCGCCTTCCTGTACGAACAGCCCGAACTCCTGACACCGGAGCAACACGGCGCGCTCGGGGTGTCGCCCGTCGAGCGGCCCTACGACTTCGTGCGCAACGTGCGTGCCATTCCGGTGACGCTGGCGGAGTTCGCCGCCGCGCAGCGCCACTACCCCATCGTCTTCACGTCGGTGGACGACCCGGTGCCGCTGGCGGTCACTGCCGTCCTGGACGACACGAATCTGTTCGTCGACGCCGAGGGCAGGTGGGACCCCCTGTGCTACGTGCCGTCGTACCTGCGCTGCTACCCCTTCGGCATCGCCACGGACGAACAGGGCCGCGGCGCGCTGCTCATCGACCGCAAGTCGGCCGCGGTCACGGTCGAGCCGCGCTATCCCTTCTTCGACGGCGGCGAGTTCTCGGAGCACACGCAGCAGATGGTGCAGTTCTGCGGCCAGTACGAGGCCGAGCGGGCACGCACCCGGGCGCTGTGCGAACGGCTCCGCGACCTGGGTCTCCTCACGCCCCAGCAGGCCACCTACACGCCGACGGGCGCCGGCGAACCGCAGACGCTGGCCAGCTACGTCTGCCTCGATGCGAAGAAGCTGACCGATCTGGACAAGGACACGGTCTGCGGCTGGCATCGATCCGGCGAACTCTCCTGCCTCTACTCGCACCTGCACTCGCTGGACAACTGGCGCGCGCTGATGGCCCGCCGCCAGCTGCAAGGTCTGTAGGAGGGCCTTCAGGCCCGATTAGCGTTCGGCCACCGTGGGCGAAGATCGGGGCTGAAGCCCCTCCTACCCGGCGTTCGGAGTTTCGAAATAGCGGGCCAGGGGCCCGGGCAGGCCCGGGCGGATCGGGTGGTCGTCCGGCGCGTCCGTGGGCGCCGAGCTGTAGGTGTTCCAGAACAGCGCCGTGCGGCCGTCCAGGCGGCCGGACGCCGCATCGGCCAGCAGTGCCGCGAGCGCCTTGCCTGAATAGGTGGTCTCGAGTCCCAGGTCGAGTCCCCGGCCCGGTTCCGCGGCGGCCCACTCGACCGCCTCCCGCGCCGCCGCCGTCGGCACGGCGTAACCCTCGCCGAGGAACTCGTGGCGCACCTCGAGGTTCATCTCCGCCGCCCCGATGGCGGGGAACGCCGGTTCGAGCCGGTGCAGCAGAGCGGCCGTCTTCGCGCCGAGCCGGCGGGTGCGCTCCTCGTCCGCGATCTTCTCGATGACCACCCGGACAGCCACCACCCGGGTGCGCAGCCCCGCGGCGGCGAGCCCGGCCGCGAGTCCCGCCACCGTGCCCATGGTGCCGAGGGGCAGATACACCAACCCGGGCTCCGGCGCGTGGCCCGCGCGGATCTGGGCGGCCAGTTCGAAGGCGGCGTTCACGTAACCCACCGTGCCGTGCCAGGTGGAGCCGCCGATGGGGATGATCCACGGCCGGTGTGCGGGGTCGGGACCGCGGAACAGGCGCCGGTACAGGGCGAGGCGTTCCGCGCGGCTGCCGCCCCAGGGCACCAGCCGCGTGCCCAGCGCGAGGTGCCGGTTCAGCGCACGCCGCACCCCGGGGCCGGGGGGCTGCGGCCCCAGCAGGCAGGTGCAGTCGAGGCCGAGGCTGGCGGCATGCACCGCCGTCGCCAGCGCATGGTTGGAGCCGGCGGCACCGAAGGTGGCGACGGAGCGGTGCCCCCGCGCGATGGCCTGGCCCAGTGCGTACTCGAGCTTGCGCAGCTTGTTGCCGCCGTAGACGGGATGGGTGAGGTCGTCCCGCTTGATCCAGAGCGGCAGGCGGTCGGTGTGCCGCTGCTCGAGGGGCGTGGGGAACTCGCCCAGGAACTCCCGCGGCAGGCGGTTGAGTCCGGGGTGAGCCTGGTCCAGGTAGCTGTAGCCTCGCGGTGTCTGCATGCGTCCCGCCCGTCGATGCCAGCGGGCATGGTAACTCCCCGCGACAGCCCGTAGAATCAGGCGCTGGACGCTGTGTGGCACCAGGGGCGATCGGCATTTGAGCGATTCGACCGATACCGGCATCACCGTGGGGGAGGTGCCGGCCGAGGATCAGTCCATCCGGACTGATCCCGATACCACCGCCGCCTTCATCGGTCGCGCGCTCTGCGGCCCCGTCAACCACCCCGTCAGCGTCGGCTCCTTCTCC
This sequence comes from uncultured Woeseiaceae bacterium, assembly GCA_964428605.1. Classification (GTDB taxonomy): domain Bacteria; phylum Pseudomonadota; class Gammaproteobacteria; order Steroidobacterales; family Woeseiaceae; genus Lentisalinibacter. The sequence goes on along the minus strand of CAYRZI010000050.1, from coordinate 2,638 downwards.
GAGTTCTCCCGTCGCTTCGGCGGCCACTGGCGGCTGAGCAGCCTCGGTCCGGCGGTGGAGCAGTTCTTCGCCCACGGCGGGCGTCGGGCAATCATCGTGCGCGTGGCGAACGGCGCGCGCGGGGCGCGGCTGACCCTGCCGGCCGGCGACACCGGCCTGACCCTGACGGCGGTGAACCCGGGCGCGGGCGAGACGTTTCGCGCCTCCGTCGACTACGACGGCATCGACGGACGCCCCGGCGCCGACGGCACCCGCTTCAACCTGACCGTGCAGCGCCTGTCTCCCCGCACCCGGCTGATCGACGACCAGGAGATCTTCCGCGGCCTCACCTGCGAGGAGGGCAGGGAGGACAACGTCCGCGATCGTCTGCTCACCTCCCGCCTCGTCCGGGTAACGGGACCGCTGCCCGCCGGCCGGCCCGAGGCCACCCGCTCCGGCGGCGCCGACCGCGCGGTTTCCTACGTGCCCGCCGGCGAGGCCGGCACCGACGGCCAGCCTCTGACCGACTATGACCTGATCGGCTCGGCGCGGGACTACACCGGACTGTTCGCTCTGGAGGGCGCGGCGCACTTCAGCTTCCTCTACGCGCCCCCGATGGGCGGCGGCCGCGACCCCGGACCGGCCTTCCTGATGGCGGCCGAGCGCTATTGCCAGCGCCGCGGCGCCATGCTCATCGTCGATCCGCCAGCCGGTTGCGCCAGTGTCTCCGAGTTCGACCTGGCGCTGCGCCGGGACGGCTTCCGCAGCCCGCACCTGGTGACCTATTTCCCGCGCGTGAGCGACCGGCGGCGCCCGGACGACGGTGCACTGCCCGTCGGCGGCGCGCTGGCCGGCATCCTGGCGCGCAACGATACCGCCGGCCACGTCTGGATGTCGCCGGCAGCGGGCGCGGCGCTGCTCAGGGACCTGCAGCCGGTGCTGGAACTGGATGACGACGAGGCGGCCGTGCTGCACCGCCACGGCGTCCAGACCCTGCGCCGCGGCGCCGATCGCCGGGTGCGTCCCACCGGGAACGTCACCTTCACCGGCAGCGTCTTCGGCGGCGCGCGCCGGCTCGGTACCGAAAGGCTGGTGCAGTTCGTACTCCACCGCATCGAACGCTCGACCCGCTGGGTGCTGTTCCGGCGCAGCGAGCGGGGGCTCTGGCAGGCCGTCGAGCGCCGGGTGGGGGAGTTCATGCAGGCCCTGGAGGAGTCCGGTGCCTTCGACGGGCAGGGCTCGGGCGCGTGGTTCGTGCGCTGCAACTCTGCCACCAACACGGCAGCCCAGCAGGGCCGCCCGTCGGTGGGGCTCATGCTCGGTTTCCGGCCGGCGGGCGAGGCGGAGATGCGAGTCTGGTCGCTGGTGCAGGAGCCGGGCGGTGCCCGCCTGAGCCCCGCGGCCTTCACCGGCGTCAGCGCCGCGGCCGGCTGATCGGCGGCTCAGCCGGGCTTCGCGGTGATGTACATGCGGATCACCGCATGCACTACCTCCCGGCCGTCTTCGCCGCGCACCGAGACGTCCACCGGCACGTCCTCCCCGTCCTCCCAGCGGGTCTCCGGCAGGCGCGCCGTGGCGGTAACGTCGGTGGCCGCCTTCGCCAGGTACTCGATGCTCATACCGCGGGGAATCCAGCGCCGGTCCGCGGGGACGGCCGCCTCCATCAGTACGCCGGCGCAGAGTTCGCACAGGTTGGCGCAGGCCAGCGCGTGCACCGTTCCGATATGGTTCTTCACCTTGCGGCGCTTGCGCACCCGCGCGGTGACGTGATCCGGTTCGATCTCCAGGATCAGCGGCGAGAGGGAGGCGAAGTAGGGCGCCCGCAGGCACACCGCGCGGGTGAACAGCCAGCGTCCCAGCGGCAGGCCCCGCAGCCGCCGCCAGGCGGTCAGCGCGGTGTTCTCGTCAGCCATCGGCCTCCTCCATCCCTGCCGGCGGCCCGTAGCCGCCGCCGCCGGGTGTCTCGATGATAACGGCATCGCCGGCGCCGGCCCGGCGCGTGTCCACGGCGGCCATCTCCTCCCTGCGCCCGTCCGCCCGCAGCAGGCTGTTGCGGCCCACGGCGCCGTCCTCGCCGCCGGCGAGGCCGAAAGGCGGGACGCGCCGATGGCCCGAGAGTATCGATACGCTCATGGGTTGCAGGAAGCGGATGACGCGCCGGCAGCCGTGGCCGCCCCGCTGCCGGCCGCGTCCGCCGGAGCCGACGCGGATGGAGAATTCCTCCACCAGCACCGGGAAACGCCCTTCCAGCACTTCCGGGTCGGTGAGGCGGGAGTTGGTCATGTGGGTCTGCACCGCGTCGGCGCCGTCGAAGGTGGACCCTGCGCCGGAGCCGCCGCAGATGGTTTCGTAGTATTGGTGTTGGGCGTTGCCGAAGGTGAGGTTGTTCATGGTGCCCTGGCTGGCGGCGAGAATGCCCAGTGCGCCATAGAGGGTGTTGGCGATCGCCTGCGAGGTTTCCACATTCCCCGCCACCACTGCCGCCGGATGTTGCGGATTCAGCAGGCAGCCCTCCGGCACGACGATTTCCAGCGGCTTCAGGCACCCGGCGTTGAGGGGAATGTCGTCATCCACCAGGCTGCGGAAGACGTAGAGCACCACCGCCTTGCAGATGGCGAGGGGGGCGTTGGCGTTGGTGGGCTGCTGGGGCGAGATGCCC
>CAYRZI010000049.1:0-20217 GCA_964428605.1 uncultured Woeseiaceae bacterium | reverse complement strand
AGGGAGAGAGATCGGCTAACCGGATTCTCTGCGACGGCCGTGGCCGTCCTGCTGGCGATTATGAGACACCGGCGGCCCGCATGGCGTCTACTGTGGCTTACCACTAGTCGCGTTACGCGAATTCGCAGCCGCCCGTTCCCGGGCCTTAGGTAGATTTCGCGATTGCCGTCCGGGCTGATCGTGATCGCCGAGCCGAAGCTGCTCGGCCTGCTGCGCGAAGAGATCGGTGAGCACCCGGTGGCTCGCCACGACCGGCTCGAGATCGACAAGGGCCTCCTCGGCCGTAGTGCGGCGACGGTGGGCGAGGCGATCCGGGAGGCCGGCGGTCTGGCGCGGCTCGACTGAGCGGCAGAACGGCCTCAGCGGCGGGCGCTCTCCCGGGCACCGGCGCAGCGCAGGCAGTACTGGGCGTGCGGGTAGGCCTGCAGCCTGGCCGGCTCGATGGGTTCGTCGCAGTCCACGCAGAGTCCGTAGGTGCCGTCCTCGATCCGGTGCAGCGCCTTGCGGATGAGCGTGAGTTCGCGGCGCGCCTCGTTGCCCAGCGCATCGAGCACCTCCGCGTTCTCCATCTCCGTGGCCCTCTCGGAGGAGTCCGGATGGAAGCCGGAGAGCCGGTTCTCCTTGATGCGATCGAGCCGGCTCTGCAGCAGGTGTTCCTTTTCTCTCAGCGTCTCCCGCGCTGCCGCTATCTGCTCGTCGCTCAGCATTTCGCCTGGCGAGTTCATGACGGTCCCCGGATAGACTATCGAACGAGTTCTGTCTCGCGCCCCGACTGGTCAACTTATCGGCAGCGCCGGGCTCCTGGTAATGCGTATTCCTACCTAGAATTCCGATGGACAGGGTCCACGACCTCCTGCTCGGACGGATTGTCCGGGCCGGCCGGATCCAGGTGCACGGTGACGTCCACCGGCGCGAACCGCTCCTCGATGCGACGCCGCAGTCGGTCGCCGGTGGCGTGGGCCGTGGCGAGGTCGGTGGTGCCCGGCAGTTCGAGGTGCAGCTGGACGATGCGCCTCGTCCCGGAGCGACGGGTGCGCAGGCCGTGCACACCGCTCACCCCGGCGGCGGCGCGGGCGAGCTCCAGGATATGCTCGCGTTCCGAGGCCGGCAGTTCCCGGTCCATGAGCACCTGCACCGCCTCGCGGCCAACGGACCAGGCGCTCCAGGCGATCATCAGACTGATGAGCAGCGCGATCGCGCCGTCGGCGCGCAGCCAGCCGAGCTCGGCGAGCACGATGGCGACGATCACGCCCACGTTGGCGAGCCAGTCGGAGAGGTAATGCAGCGAGTCCGCCCGGATCACCAGCGACCCGGTGCGGCGGATGACCCGGCGCTGGTAGCCGATCAGAAGGCCGGTAGCCACTATGCTGAAGACCATGACGCCGAGCCCAACGCCCGCCAGGGCGATCTCGCGGGGCTCGATGAGACGGCTCGCCGCATACACGCCGGTACCTGCGGCAGAGGCGCCGATGAACAGCGCCTGGCCCAGTCCGGCGAGCGACTCCGCCTTGCCGTGGCCGAAGCGGTGGTCGGTATCGGCGGGGCGCAGCGCGATGCGCACGGCGGCGAAATTGGCGCCCGAGGAGACCACGTCCAGTGCGGAGTCCACCATGGAAGCGAACAGGCTGGCCGAGCCGGTCGCGAGCCAGGTCACGAACTTGACCGCCGTCAGCACGAGGGCCGTCAGGACGGAGACGGCACTGGCCCGGCGCAGGAGTCGCTCGTCGTTCACTCGTCGCTCATTCGTCGCTCACTCGTCGCTCACGAGCGCATCCGGGACGGCCACCGCTGCGCCGGTGTAGTCTTCCGGTGGAGCTTAAACCGCGCCGGCGGCACTGGCCAGCGGCGGGGAGGTGCGCCGCGCGAGCCTGCGGACGCGTTGCTAGGTATAGCCCGCAGCGTGCTACGCAGCTTGGCGTATTCTAGGCCCGGAGGCGGCAGACTATGCTGGCTTCAGGACCTTCGGTTTACCCTAATGAGCGGAGGTACCATACCGGTCGAAACGTCGTTGAAGGAGTCACCATCATGGCCGAATTCCGCAAACTCCTCGCAGTCATCGACCCGACGAGCGAGCAGCAACCCGCCATGGAGCGTGCCGCCTGGCTAGCCGGGCAGACGGGCGCCCGGCTGGAGCTGTTCGTCTGCTACTACAATCAGTATCTGTCCGGGGACCGCTTCTTCGACTCCCGCGGCCTGAAAGAGGCCCGGGAAGAGACTCTGGAGCATCTGCGGTCGCGGCTCGAGGAGTTCGCCGGCAAGCTCCGCGGTGACGGGCTGGAGGTGACGACGGACGCCGCCTGGGACAATCCCCTGCACGCCGGCATCGTGCGCAAGGCGGTCAGCACCGGCGCAGACGTCGTCTTCAAGGACACCCATTACCACAAGCCCGCGGCGCGGGTGGTCTTTACCAACACGGACTGGAACCTCATCCGCACCTGCCCGATGCCGCTCTGGCTGGTGAAGCCCGGCGGTAACTGGGACGAGGTCCGGTATCTCGCGGCGGTGGACCCGCTGCACGAGCACGAGAAGCCGGCCGCACTGGACGACCAGATCATCAACACGGCCAAACGGCTGGCGAACGCCACCGGCGGTGAGGTGCACACGTTCCACGCCTATGATCCCATCATCGCCGTAGCCGATGCGGCCAACAGCACCTTCGTACCGGTTACCCTGCCGGTGGAGGAGCTGGAGGCGAAGATGCACGAGCGTCACCGTGAGCACTTCAACGAGCTGCTGGAGTTCCACGGCCTGAGCGCCGATACGGCCCACCTGGTGCCGGGACGCACCCAGGAGGTGCTGCCGGCGCTCGCCCGCGAAGCGGAGGCCTCGCTGGTGATCATGGGCGCCGTTGCGCGCAACCGGCTGAAACGCATCTTCATCGGCAGCACCGCCGAGCAGGTGATGGATAACCTGCCCTGCGACCTGCTGGTGCTGAAGCCGGCCTGGTTCGAGACGCCCGTGCACGTCGAGCGCGGGCGCGGCGACTGAGGCCGCGGCCTGCGCGGTCACTGACGAGGGAGGTGAGTCATGCGCGTCGGCGATATCTGCGTACGCCGGGTGGTCACGGTAGAACGGCGGACATCCATCCGCGATGCGATCATGCTCATGCGCGACCAGCACGTGGGCGACGTGGTGGTGACCGAGCCGCATCCGTCCGGAGAAGCGCCGGTGGGTATCCTGACCGATCGGGATATCGTGCTGGAGCTGCTGGCCCGGGAGGTGGACCTCGACGCCGTGACCTGCGGTGACGTGATGAGCTACGAGTTGGCCACCGTGGACGCCGAGGACGAGATCCTGGACGCCATCCAGGCCATGCAGTCACGGGCGGTGAGGCGCCTGCCCGTGCTGGGCGCTAACGGCGAGCTGGCCGGCATGCTGAGTCTGGACGACCTCGTGGCCGCGCTGTCGGAGGCCATCGGCGGACTCTGGCCGGTGGTACGCCGCCAGCAGCGCGTCGAGAAGGAGCGCCGTCCGGACTGAGCCTCCCGGACCGACCTCACCGCAGAGGCATTGCCGCGCCGCCACCCGGCGTGGGCATTCCGCAATCCGAGCGGTTAGAATGCCGCTCTGTCGAGTATCCCTGCGTATACGCGTGGCCCATATCACACCACGGCACCCCGCCATTTTGTCTCCAGCATTCTCACTGTCCGGCCTCGTGATCGCCGCGCGGGCACAGGCCGCGGCTGTACCCGGGCCGGCGTCCGGCGCCTGGCTGCCCTGGCTGCTGACCGGCGCCGCGCTGCTGCTGGTGGCCTGGGTCCTCTGGCGCGGCCGCCAGCGGGGGCTGCTCGCCTCCGTGCGCCTGGAGGACTCCCAGAAACTCATGCGCTCGGTGGTGGAGACGGCCGCCGAGGCGATCATCACCATGAGCGCGGACGGACGTATCCGCACCTTCAACCGGGCGGCCGAAGCCATGTTCGGCTATACCCGCGAGGAGATCATCGGCGAGGACGTGAGCACTCTCATGCCGGACTCCCATGCGCAGCGCCACCACCGCTACGTCGCGCGCTACATGGAGACCGGTGAGGCACGCATCATCGGGATCGGCCGCTACGTGGAGGCGCAGCGCCGGGACGGCACCATCTTCCCGGTACACCTCGCGATCAGCGAATTTCAGGACGGGGAGAAAATCTTCACCGGCATCCTGAGAGACATGACCCAGGTGCGCGAGCTGGAGAGCGCGCTCCGGGACAAGGAGAAGTCACTGAAGATGGCCCTGCGCGCCGCCAATCTGAACGTCTGGGAGTGGGAGCCGGACACCGACGTCTTCCGCACGCTGGAAGGCGACTCGGCGGTGCTGCCCGGGCTGGCCACCGGTGAGGCCATCCAGGCGTCGGCGCTGCGCGACCGCGTGCTGCCGGAAGACCGGCGCCGCATCGAGCGTGTCATCGGCCGGATCCACGAGGGCGAGTCCCAGGCGTTCGAGTACCGGGTCAAGCAGGAGGACGGCATGCTGCGCTGGTTCCGCTCGCACACCACACCCGTGTTCGGCGCGGATCACCGTGTGGAGCGCGTCCTCGGCGTCACCCGCGACATCACCGAGTCGAAGGACCGGGAAGCCGAACTGGCTTCCCAGCGCGAGCGGCTCACCCACGTGGCCCGTCTCAGCACCATGGGCGAGATGGCCGCGGGCATCGCGCACGAGATCAACCAGCCGCTGACCGCGATTACGACCTACGCCGAAGGCAGCAAACGGATGATCAACGCCGGCAATGCCGACACGGCGCAGCTCACCCGCGCGCTCGGCAACATCAGCGACCAGGCCCTGCGGGCCGGCGAGGTCATACGCCGTCTGCGGGCCCTCATCCGCAAGACCGACCAGACCCGCGAGGTGCGCAACATCAACGAGCTCATCTCCGAGCTGGAGCCGCTGGTCAGCATCGACGTGCGCGGCAACGACATCCCCGTGATCTACGACTTCGACAAGCCGGAGATCCTGGTCAAGGTGGATCCCGTGCAGATCCAGCAGGTGATGCTGAATGTGCTGCGCAACGCCTTCGACGCCTCCGAGGAACAGCGCTCCGGCGACATCGTCGTGCAGACCCGGCTACGCGGCGAGGACGAGGTCATGGTCCGCGTCACGGATCACGGCACGGGCATGTCGGAGGAGGTCAAGAACAACGTGAGCAATCCGTTCTTCACCACAAAGAAGAACGGGATGGGTCTGGGCGTGTCCATCTGCATGTCCATCATCAAGAGTCACGGCGGCGAGGTGACCTACGAAGACAACCCAAAGGGCGGTACCATAGTCACATTGACGCTGCCGACGGTCGAGGGAGGACTCCGCGATGGCGGGAACATCTGAGTCGCAACAGCCTACCGTATTCCTGGTGGATGACGACGAGGCGATACGCGATTCGCTGTCGTTCCTGCTGCAGTCCGTGGGCATACCCTGCGAGACTTTCGCCTCCGCCCGCGACTTCCTGAACGCCTACAACGACGACCGGCCGGGCTGTCTGGTTCTGGACGTGCGCATGCCCGGTATGAGCGGCCTGGAGCTGCAGGAAGCACTGAACGAGCGCCATTCCATTCTGCCCATCATCTTCATCACCGGCCACGGCGACGTGCCCATGGCGGTCGAGGCCATGCAGGGCGGCGCCGCCGATTTCCTGCAGAAGCCGTTCCGCGACCAGGATCTGCTCGACCGCATCAACGAGGCGCTGGCGAAGGACGCGGAGAACCGCAGGGCGCTGGAGGAGCATCACGACCTGCAGAGGCGGTGGGACTCGCTCACCAACCGTGAGCAGGAAGTCATGGAGCTGGTGGTCGACGGCAAGCCCAACAAGGTGGTCGCCTACGAACTCGGCGTCAGCCAGCGCACCATCGAGATCCACCGCGCTCGTGTGATGGAGAAGATGCAGGCGAACTCGCTGGCCCACCTCGTGCGCATGGCCGTCATGCTGCGCGCCGACACGGGCGAGGAACCCGAGCACCACTGAACCCGTCCCTTCGGCGGGCACGCTCCCCGCTAGGTATAAGCCCGGATGTATAGGGTGGTGTGATTTCCCGATCATGCCACTGTCGCCAAATAGCATTCTTTTCCGAGCTGTGATGATTTCTGGGCACGGCCAAGCCGCCGCGGGGGCGAAAAATCACCAGGGCACAAAGGCATCGTGCGTTGCCGTCGTGGACCCCGATCCGACAGTCCGCGACGGGCTGGACGCGCTGCTGGGCGACCTCGCAAGCGAGATCTGTCATTACGATTCGGCCGAGGAATTCCTGCGCGCCACCGGGGAGCACATCCCCGACTGCCTCATCACCGAGGTCTGGCTGCCGGGTATATCCGGTGTCGAACTTCTGGAGCAGCTGAACGAGGCCGGCCATCACGTGCCCACGATCCTGCTCGCCCGGGACGGCGATGTGGCGATGGCCGTGCGCGGCATACGCGCGGGCGCCGCGGAGTACATCGAGAAGCCTTGGGTCGACAGCCGCCTGCGCCAGTCGATCCGCTCCATACTGGCCCGCCACGACATCCACTGACAGTTACGGCGTCGGGAGCCGCTGCGGGCCCGCCGCCGCAACGCGGCCGCGGGGAATGCCAGGGATGAGCGCCGAGCACAGCGAGTATCGCAAGGACCGGGAAGACGCCCCTCATGACGCCGCTGAGGACGGCCGCGGTCGGGCCATCTTCGTCGCACGGGGGCTGACCAAGGTCTATCGCGTCGGCGAGGTGGAGGTGCACGCCCTGCGCGGCGTGGACGTCGAGCTGTACCCGGGCGAGTTCATGGTGCTGCTGGGTGCCTCGGGCAGCGGCAAGTCGACCCTGCTGAACATCCTCGGCGGACTGGACACGCCCACCGAGGGTACGGTGCGCTTCGACGATATCGACCTCACCGGCGCCAGGGAATCCGAACTTACCGATTACCGCCGTCACTCCGTCGGCTTCGTGTTCCAGTTCTACAACCTGATTCCGAGTCTCACGGCACGGGAGAACGTCTCCATCGTCACCGAGATCGCCCGCGACCCGATGACGCCGGAAGAGGCGCTCGAGATGGTGAACCTGGGACCGCGCATGGATCACTTCCCGGCCCAGTTGTCCGGCGGCGAACAGCAGCGGGTGGCCATCGCCCGGGCCATCGCCAAGCGCCCCGAGGTGCTGCTTTGCGACGAGCCGACCGGCGCACTCGATTCGAAGACCGGCGTGCACGTGCTCGAGGCGCTGGCCCGGGTGAACGAGGAGTACGGTACCGCCACGGCGGTGATCACCCACAACGCCAGTATCGCCGACATGGCGGATCGGGTGCTGTTCATGAGCGACGGGCAGATCTCCGGCGAGCGGCGTAACGAGACCCGCAAGCCGCCGTCGGAGATCAGCTGGTAGGCCGATGCGCGCGCTGGCCAGGAAACGCTGGCGGGAACTCTGGCAGATGCGCAGCCAGGCACTCGCCATCGCCATGATCATCGCGAGCGGTGTGGCCACCTACATCATCTCGCTCAGCACCCTGGACTCGCTGACACTCACCCAGAGCAACTACTACCAGTCCTACCGCTTCGCGGAGGTGTTCGCGTCGCTGAAGCGTGCGCCGCTGTCGTTGCTGGAGCGGGTACGCGACATCGAAGGTGTGCGCGAGGCGGAAGCGCGGGTCAGGGCGCAGATCAACGTGGAGGTGCCCGGGTTCGAAGATCCGGTGACCGGCCTGCTGGTGTCGCTGCCCGACGATCGTGTGCCGCTGCTGAACCAGCTGCACCAGGTCAGGGGCCGCTTGCCGGCCTCGGACCGGCCCTGGGAGGTGGTCATCAACGAGGCGTTCGCCGACGCCCAGGACCTGGCGCCGGGCGACACCGTCGTGGGCATCATCAACGGCCGGCGGGAAGACCTCGCCATCGTTGGTGTCGCGCTCTCGCCGGAGTTCATCTACCAGATCCGTCCCGGCGACATCTTCCCGGACTACGAGCGCTACGCGATCATGTGGATGGGTTATCGCGGGCTCAGCGTCGCCTACGACATGGACGGTGCGTTCAATCACCTGGTGCTGACGCTGGAACCCGAGGCCCGGGCCGAGGCCGTGACCGAGCGTCTCGACGCGCTGCTGGAACCCTACGGCGGCCAGGGCGCCTACACCCGGGAAGACCAGCTGTCCCACCGCTACATCACCCAGGAGATCAAGAGCCTGGAGGCCTTGGCGAGCATCTTCCCGGTGATCTTCCTGGCGTTCGCCGCCTTCCTGATCAACTTCGTCACCAACCGGCTGATCCGGGCGGAACGCGACCAGATCGGCGTGCTGAAGGCGTTCGGTTACGACAACCTCACCGTCGGCTGGCATTACGTCAGCGTTATCCTGGTCATCGTACTCGCCGGCGCCACCGTGGGCATCGGTTTCGGGACGTGGGCGGCCCGTGCGCTGACCGGCGTCTACATCGAGTTCTTCCGTTTCCCCCGGCTCGACTACGTGCTTGCGCCCGACGTGCTCGTCACCGGCGTCCTGGTGACGCTGGGTGCGGGGCTGGTCGGCACCCTGCATGCATTCCGTTCGGCGGTGCGCCTTTCGCCGGCGGAGGCGATGCGTCCGGACACGCCGCTGGTGTATCGCCAGAGCCTGGTGGAGCGGCTGTTCGGCCACCGCTTCCTCGATCAGCCGAGCCGCATGATCCTGCGCCACATCGGCCGAGCACCCCTGAAGAGCGGGCTGACCGTGCTGGGGGTGGCGCTGTCCACCGGTCTGGTGATGTCCGGCAATTACCAGGAGGACGCCATCGACTACATGATGTGGAGCCACTTCAATCTGGCGGCCCGGGAGGACGTCACGGTCACCTTCAACGAACTCGCCGGCAACGAGGCGGAATACGAGCTGGCCGCGCTGCCCGGGGTGCTGCAGGCCGAGGGCATGCGGGCCGTACCGGTGCGCTTCCGTTACGGCAACCGCGCCTACCGCTCGGTCATCCAGGGGTATCGGCCCGATGCGCAACTGCACCGTCTCGTGGATACCTCCCTGGAGCCGGTCCCGCCGCCGCCGGAGGGTCTGTTGCTCACCAGCTACCTGGGCGAGGAGATACTGGGTGTGCGTCCGGGCGACGCCGTCACCGTGGAGGTGCTCACCGGCCGGCGCCCCGTGATCGACCTGCCCGTTGCCGGCTTCGTCGAGGAGTACATCGGCATCTCCGGCTACATGGAACTGGCAACCCTCAATCGGCTGATGCGCGACGGGCACGTGCTCACGGGCAGTTTCCTCGCGATCGATCCCGCCGACCAGGCGCGGGTCTTCGACGAGCTGATGCGCCGCCCCGGCGTCGGCGCCATCGCCCAGCGCACCCAGTCCATCGAGAGTTTCTACGAGTCCTTCGCGGAGACCGTCCTGGTGTTCACGTTCGTCAACACCCTGCTGGCGGCGACCATCGCCTTCGGCGCGGTGTACAACAGCGCGCGTATCGCGCTGGCGGAGCGCAGCCGCGAACTCGCCAGCCTGCGGGTACTCGGATTCACCCGGGCCGAGATTGCCTATATCCTGATCGGCGAGTTGATGCTGCTCGTCATCATCGGCGTTGGTTTCGGCTTCCTGGTGGGCCGGGGCATCTGCGCCCTGTTCGCCGAGGCGATCGCCTCGGATATCTACCGGGTGCCGCTGGTACTGGAGCCGAGCACCTACGCGTTCGGTGCCGCCGTCGTCCTCGGCTCCGGCCTGGTGTCCTCGGCGGTCATCAAGCGGCGGCTGGACCATCTGGACCTGGTGGCGGTACTGAAGACCACGGAGTAGGCGATGGCGAGTCGCAGGCACATCATCATCGGTATCGTCGCGGCCGTCGCGGTGTTACTCCTGTATCTGGGTTTCCGGCCCCAGCCCCTGCCCGTGGAGACCGGCACCGTGAGCCGCGGCCCGCTCAGCGTCACCGTGACCGAGGAGGGCAAGACCCGGATCCGCGAGCGCTACGTGATCACCGCGCCGGTGGCCGGCTTCGCCGAGCGCATCGAGCTCGAGGAAGGGGACGCGGTGGCCGGTGGCGCCCCGCTGGTGGCCATCGAACCGGCGGCGCCGGCCGTGCTGGACCGCCGCAGCCGGGCGGAAGCCCGCGCCGGTGTTTCGGCGGCGGAGGCCGCGCTGGAAGCTGCCGAGACTCGGGTGCGTGCGGCGGAGGCCGAGGCCGAGCTGGCCGAGGCGGAGCGCGAACGCATCGAACGGCTCTACGAGACCAACGCGGTCTCCCGGGCGGAATACGACCGCGTGCTCTCGGCGGCCCGGCGCACCGCGGCAGGGCTGCGGGCGGCGCGGGCCGAGGCCGACGTGGCCCGCTACGAACTGCAGGCCGCCCGGGACGTGCTGCGGTATACGGCCGCGGAACCGGACAGCGAGCCGCCGGAGGAGGTGGTGGTGCGTTCGCCGATCGACGGCAGCGTGCTCGGGGTCGTTCACGAGAGCGAGGGCGTGGTGGCCGCCGGCCAGCACCTGCTGACGCTGGGTGATCCGGGCAATCTCGAGGTGGAGGTGGAGCTCCTGTCGGCCGATGCCGTGCGCCTGGCGCCGGGCATGCCCGTGCGCTTCCTGCGCTGGGGCGGAGACGGTGCCCTGGACGGGGAGGTGCGCGCGGTCGAGCCGTCGGCGTTCACGAAGATCTCGGCCCTCGGAGTCGAGGAGCAGCGCGTTATCGTGCTCGTCGACATCCTGTCGCCGCCCGAGCGCTGGTCGCGTCTGGGCGACGGCTACCGGGTGGAGGCCGAGTTCGTCCTGTGGTCCGGCGACGAGGTGTTGCAGATCCCCTCCAGTGCGGCCTTCCGGCGCGGCGAGCAATGGGCGGTGTTCGTGGTCGAGGACGGGCGGGCCCTCTTCCGTCCCGTCACGATCGGGCGGCGGGGCGAATTCCGCGTGCAGGTGCTGGACGGCCTCGCCGAAGGCGAGACCATCGTGCTCTACCCGGACGACGAGGTGGAGGACGGACGCAGGCTGGACGTCGGCTAGCGCACGCGCGGCCGGTCGCTCACGCCCGTGCGGCCCCCCTGTGCGCGCCGGCGGTACTCGCCCGGCGGCACTCCGTACCAGCGCCGGAACGCCCGACCGAAGTTGGCCGCGTCCTGGTAACCCAGCCGGTAGCCGATCTCCGCCACTCCCCACCGGGTGGACACGAGATACTCGTGGGCGAGGCTGCGGTGCACCTCGTCCAGGATGCGCCGGTAGGAGGTGCCCTCGCGCTTCAGCCGCCGGATCAGGGTGCGGCGCGAGATGTTCAGCCGCTGCGCCACCCGGTCCAGGCCCGGTGATCGCCCGCCCGCCGTGAGGAGGCACTGCCTGACCTCCACCTCCAGGGCGGAACGCTCCGCTACCTGCTGCAGCAGTTCCCGGCAGCGCGCCAGCGAGACCTGGTGCATGGCCTCGTCGTAGAGCAGGCAGGGCGCCGCGAGCCAGTCGGCGGGCAGGGTGGTGGTGTACTGGTCGCCGTGGAAGCGCAGCACGCCCTCGAAGCGGGCCGCGAACTCCGCCCGGAGACTCTCCCGATCGGCGGGCAGATGCCAGACGAGGCGGGGGCCGATGCGCCCCAGCACGTGGCCGATGACCTGCAGCCCGGCCAGCTGCATGATCTCCATCAGCACGGGGCGGAGCGTGCCCAGGTGCTCGCGTTCGTGATACCGGATCTGCACCGTTTCGCCCGCCGCCCGGATCTCGCCCCAGGCGAACGGGGCGCGGATCTCGCCGAACTTGGTCATGATCTCCAGCGCGTCGCCCAGGGTGGGGGACGTGATGGCGGCGATGCCGAGGGGGCCGTGGTGAGCCACGTCCATGCGGGCAGCCATCTCGATATGCCAGCCCGGCGCCAGGCGCTCGTCCAGCGCCTCGAGCAGCCGTCGCACCGCCGCGAAGGGCACGTAGTGGTCCGTGCCCTCGATCTCCCGCGCCCGGATGCGCGCCGCACGCAGTATGTCCCGACGGCTGGGTCCGTCCAGGTCGAGAGCGCCGATGAAGGTCCTGATATAGGTGACGGGAAGATGCATAAGATGGCACTTATTAACCAGTTACTGGCATTTCTAGCACTGTTATCGAGGGCCCGTCAAAGCAGAATAGAGAGGTGGCGTCGGCGAGACGCCAACGGATTGGTCGATCCGGGCCTGAGCCCGGTGCCGCAGCAGGGGGAAAACATGAAGACCTTCATCTACACCACGCCGGACGGCGTGGCCGAGGCCTACACCGACCGCAAGCGCAACTGGTGGTCACTGTCGGTGCTCTGGGCGCTCTATCCGCTGATCGGCATCGGCCTGCATGCCTGGACCGGCATCGAGGTCATGCTGCTGGTGCCCATCTTAACCAGCTACGTGGTCGCGCCGGTGATGGACTGGCTGATGGGCGAGGACGAGAGCAACCCGCCGGAGCGCATCGTGCGCGAACTGGAGGACGACCGTTACTACCGGGTGCTGACCTACATCACGGTGCCCATGCATTTCGTCTCCCTGATCGCGGCCGCCTGGTGGGCCGGCACGCAGGAGCTGTCCTGGTGGGGCTACCTCGTCCTGGCGATGACGGCGGGCATGGCCAGCGGCCTCGGCATCAACACCGGCCATGAGCTCGGCCACAAGAAGTCGAAACTCGAGCGCTGGCTGGCGAAGATCGTACTGGCGGTGCCGTTCTACGGCCATTTCTGGATCGAGCACAACAAGGGCCATCATCGGGATGTGGCCACGCCGGAGGATCCGGCCAGCGCGCGCATGGGCGAGAGTATCTACAAGTTCGCGTTGCGGGAGATCCCCGGCGCGATGAAGCGGGGCTGGCATGAGGAGAAGGTGAGGCTCGAACGCAAGGGTCAGTCGGTCTGGAGTCTCGACAACGAGATCCTGCAGTCCTACCTGATCTCCATCGCGCTGCAGGCGGGTCTCATCATCGCATTCGGCTGGATCATGATCCCGTTCCTCGCCATCCATAACGTGCTGGCCTGGTGGCAGCTCACCAGCGCCAACTACATCGAGCACTACGGGCTGCTGCGCGAGAAGCAGGAGAACGGCCGCTACGAACGCTGCCAGCCGCATCATTCCTGGAACTCGAACCACGTGTACTCCAACCTGCTGCTGTTCCACCTGGAGCGCCACTCGGATCACCATGCCCATCCGACCCGCCGCTACCAGTCCCTGCGCCATTTCGAGGACCTGCCGCAGCTGCCTAACGGCTACTTCGGCATGTATCTCATCGCCTACATCCCCTCGCTCTGGTACCGGGTGATGGACAGGCGCGTACTCGCGCTGCCGCACATCGACGGCGACCTCGGCAAGGTGAACATCGATCCGGACCGGCGCGCGGAGATCGAGGCCCGCTATGGGCACGGCGCCCCGGCGCAGACCGCGGCCGCATGACCGAGGCGGGCGCCATGGCGCGCTACGAGTGCCCCGACTGCGGTTACGTCTACGACGAGGCGGCAGGCGACAACCACGAGGGCTATCCGCCCGGTATGAAATTCGCCGATCTTCCCGCGGAGTTCGTGTGTCCGGACTGTGCGGTGCGGTACAAGGAGGATTTCGTCCGGATGGCGGACTGACGCTCTCGTCCCGGCGCTTCGCGGAGTCTATACTGGCTCCCCCAAGGCGGAGCAGCGAATAGGGACGTTCTGATGCGCGAACAATCCTGGGGACTGGTCATCGCGGTCGCCGCGACGCTGGTCCTGCTCGTGTTCACCGGCTACCAGCTGCTGCAGCGGGACGAGCCGGAGCAGGAGCCGTCGGAGCCGGATCCGGCGGCGGAGACCGCGGAGCCCGCGCCCCCGCCCGAACCCCGCTACCCCATCGAGGATCCGCAGCCCGAGCCGGCTCCCGCCGGGGAAGCGGAGCCGCAGGCCGAACCGGCGCCAGCCGAGCCGGCTGGCCCGCCGCTGCCGGCGCTGGACGAGAGCGACGAGCCCTTCACCGACTCGGTGGACGAACTGCTGCCGGACGAAGAAGACCCGGCGCCGGAGCTCCGCGACCGGCTGATCCGCAAGATCGTGGCCACCGTCGACGGTCTCGAACGCGAGGCCCTGCCCGAGCGCGTGCGCCCGCTCGAGCCCGTACCCGGCTCCTTCCGCGTCTCCGGCAAGGTGGACGGCGACCTCTACATCCTGAGTCCAGCGAACTACGAGCGCTACGACGCGCTGGTGAACACGGCGGCGGAGGTCGACCTGTCCCGCGCCGCCGACCTGTACCGGCGCTACTACCCCCTGTTCCAGCAGGCCTGGGCCGAGCTCGGCTACCCGGACAGCTATTTCAACGATCGCCTGGTGGTGGTGATCGACCATCTGCTGGCCACGCCCGACGTCGCCGACCCGGTGCGCCTGGTAAGGCCCCACGTCCTGTACAGGTTCGAGAACCCGGTGCTGGAGGGCCTCTCGCCGGGCCAGAAGCTGCTCATACGCATGGGGCCGGAGAACCGTGCCACCGTGAAGACACTGCTGCGCCAGTTCCGCGCGGAGATCACGGGCATGGCCGACATCGACGAAATTGCCGGAGAGCCGCCGGGCTCCGGCGATACGGGCACGAACGACGACACGGAGTGATCTCATGGACTATCTGCTCATCGGCCTCGCCATCGCGGGGTTCGCCATGGCGGTAAGCGCGTACGTGCGTGTCGAGCGCATCGAGAGGCTCCTGAAGGAAAAGAACATCATCGACGAATAGCCGCAGCCGTTCCCGCTGCCCGACGGTGAGGACGCGGTCACTGTACTTCGGGAGGGCGGCCTGACGATCACCAGGGACATACTCGACTACCACACCACGCCGGTGGAGGCGGCCGCGATCGCGGCCGAGGCGGGCGTCGGCTTCCTGCTGTACAACCACATTGCCCCGCCGCTGCCGCTGGCCCCACTGGAGAATGCGTTTACCGACGGCGTCGACGCGGTCTACCAGGGGCGCTACCGGGTGGGCCGGGACGGCACGCTGGTGATGCTGCCGGCCGGCAGCAAGCGCATCGAGATAGAGGAGTTGCTGTGACCTTCCGGAGGGGAGAGCCGTGCAGGCGCTGGAGCTGAGGATACCGCCGGCCGCCCTGACCGTGCTGACCGCCGTCGGCATTTGGGCCACGGCGGAGGCCTTCCCGACACTCGACGTGCCGCTGCCGCCGCTGTGGCGAGCCGGCGCCGGCGTGCTGCTGGTGGCGGCGGGCATCTGGGTCGCGCTTGCCGGCGTCGGCGAGTTCCGGCGGGTGGCCACCACGGTGAACCCGTTCTCGCCCGAGGCGAGCGCCCATCTCGTGACCGGCGGCGTCTATCGCTACAGCCGCAATCCCATGTACCTGGGCATGCTGCTCGGGTTGGCCGGCTGGGCCGTCGCGCTTGCGCACCTCACGGCGCCGCTCTGGCTGATGCTGTACGCGGCGTACATGAACCGCTTCCAGATCGCGCCGGAGGAGCGGGCGCTGGCGGAGCGATTCGGCCCCGTGTTCGCCGACTATCGCCGACGTGTGCGCCGCTGGCTTTGAGGAACGCCACGCATGAGCGGCGCTGATACGTCCATCGGGCCTCATGAGGGAGGCTGTCAGTGCGGTCGGCTCAGATTCCGTCTGCGCGGTGAGCCGCTGACTTCCTACGCCTGCCATTGCACCGAGTGCCAGGCCGCGACGGGTGCGGCCTTCAGCCTCTCGCTGATCGTGGACCGGGCAGCACTGGAGGTCATCCGCGGAACCGCAACCGCCACGACCTACGGAATGCACGGGAGTAACAGACACCGCTATGCCTGTCCGGATTGCGGCAGCGCCCTCTGGTTCGCCGGCGCCGGGATGCCGGAGATCGTCGCACTGAAGACCGGCACGCTGGACGACCCGGATCTCTACCCACCCGTCGCCCACGTGTGGACGCGCAGCGCGCAAGCCTGGCTGGCGCTGCCCGAGGGTGTGCCGGCCTGGCCCGGGCAGCCGGAAATGGAGACCCTGCTCGCGCTGTGGCAGGGCAGGGCGGCACCACCGGCAGACGCCGCCGCACCGCCGGGCGCCAGGCAGGTCGTCGCAGCCTGGGTGGAGGCGTTCAACCGCGGCGACGCAGACGAGGTGGCCGGGTTCTACGCGGACGACGCCGTGAACCACCAGGTGACCCGGGACCCGGTGGAAGGCCGGGAGGCCATCCGGGCGACGTTCGCCGGCGAGTTCGCCGCCGCGGAGATGACCTGCATCGTCGAGAATCTGTTCGAGGACGGCGAGTGGGCGATTCTGGAGTGGCGCGACCCGCTGGGGCTGCGGGGCTGCGGATTCTTCCGTGTCGTGGACGGGCTGATCCGCTTCCAGCGCGGCTACTGGGACGAACTCTCGTTCCTGCGACAGCACGGGCTGCCGCTGCCGCAGGAGTGATCCGGGGGTCTACTGCCGGAACAGCCAGAGGATCAGGGACAGCACCAGGCTTGCCAGGATCATGGTCGTGATCGGCAGGTAGAAGGTGAAACCTTCCCGCCGGATGACGATGTCGCCGGGCAGGCGGCCGAGCGGCAGGCTGCCGAGCCAGGGCCACAGCAGGCCGACGACGACGATCGCCAGGCCGATGATGATGAGCGCCTTCTGCATGGGTGCGGTCCTTTGTCCGCGTTATGATACCGACAGGCCGGGCCGCTCTCGACCCGGCACGCAGGAGGAGGGGACATGAGCGCGGCTCGCAGCGGCATCGTCGATGCCTGGATACAGCACCCGACACGGCGCTTCCTGGCGCAGCCCATGTTCGCTTCGCTGCGCCGCTGGACCGGCCAGGAGGAGGTGCCGGACGTCCCGCTGGCTGCCACCATTGCGGCGATGGACGAGGCGGGCGTCGCCACCGCGCTGGTCTCCGCCTGGTGGGGCCCCCGGGGCGCTCTGATCGACAACGACGAGGTGGCCGCGCTGGTCGGGCAGCACCCGGACCGGCTGGTGGGCATCGCTTCCGCCGACATCGCGCGGCCGATGGAGGGCGTGCGGGAGCTGAGGCGCGCGGTGCGTGAACTCGGCTTCCGCGGCCTCAGGCTCCTGCCCTGGATGTGGGGGCTGCCGCCGGACGACCGGCGCTACTATCCCTTCTACGCCGAGTGCATCGAACTCGGCATCCCGTTCTGCCTGCAGGTGGGCCATACCGGGCCGCTGATGTCGTCGGAGCCGGGGAGACCCATCCCCTACCTGGAGCACGTGGCGCTCGAGTTCCCGGAACTGGTGATCGTTGCGGGCCACATCGGCGCACCCTGGACCCAGGAGATCATCTCGCTGGCCACCAAGTTCCCCAACGTCTACATCGACACCTCTGCGTACAAGGCCAGCCGCTATCCGCCGGACTTCGTGGAGTTCCTGCGCGGCCGGGGTGCAAAGAAGGTGCTGTTCGGCAGCAACTACCCGATGATCACACCGGCGCAGTGCCTGGAAGACTTCGATGTCCTCGGGCTGGACGACGAGGCGGAGGAGCGCTTCCTGCGCGGCAACGCCCGCAGAGTGTTCGGGCTCGGTTAGTCAGAGCAGACCGACGGTGCCGGCCAGTCCGGCGCCTCAGTGGAGCTCCAGCCAGCCTTCGGCGAAGGCGACCGTCTCGCCGCCGATCCAGGCGCCGGTCACGCGCCCGTCCCGCTTCTCGGCCCGGGCTTCCAGCACGCTCGGGCGTCCCATCTCCGCGCCCTGCAGGATGCGCCAGCCATAGTCGTCCGACTGCTCGGGGGCGTAGTGGGCGAGCAGTGCGGCCAGCGCGCAGTTGGCGCTGCCGGTGGCCGGGTCTTCCGGCACGCCGTCCAGCGGCGCGAACATGCGGGCCCGGACGTCGTATTCGCCGTCGTCGTGCACGTACATGTGGATGTCCGGCGGCAGGCCCTGGTCGGCCAGCACGTCGAACATCTCGGCGTTGATGCGCGCCCGCGCCAGTGTGTCCGTGTCCGGCAGTTCGGCCATGACGAACGGCAGGCCGACCGAGGCGGCCTGGGGCAGGTGGGTCTCGGTGACGATGTCCTCCGGTTCCAGCGACAGCGCAGCGGCGATCAGCTCCGCCGACGCCGGTTCCGACAGCGTGAGCGTCTCCGGCGCGGCCAGCTCGCAGCGGATGCGCCCGCCGTCACGGCTGACGGTGACCGGCACCCTGCCCGCGGCCTCCTCGAACACCACCTCGTCCCTCCCGCCCAGCTCGCCGCTGTGGGCCAGCACGAACGCCGTGCCGATATTCGGGTGGCCGGCGAAGGGCACCTCCACCTTCGGCGTGAAGATGCGCACGCGGCGGTCGCCGTCTTCTTCGGGCGGGAACACGAAGGTGCTCTCCGAGAAGTTGAACTCGCGTGCTATGCGCTGCATCTGCTCGTCGCCGAGGCCGCGCGCGTCCGGCAGCACGGCGAGGGGATTGCCGCCGAACAGCGTCTCCGTGAACACGTCGCAGATGTAGTAGCGGTAACGCATCGGCATCCTCCTCAGTAGTCCGCGGGTGGTGTGGCGCGGCGACGCGGCGGGTCCCAGAAAGGCCCGTCCGCCACACGGCAGGTCGCCATCTTGCGCGACCAGTGCATCTCGCGCTGGTAATAGATCTCCGCGTACAGCATGTCGTCCCGCTCGCCGGCCGGGACCGCGACGGTGGCCAGCGCGATGTTCTTCTTCGCCACCGGCGACCAGGCGGCCGAGGTCACGAAACCCACCTGACGGCGGCGCCGGTCGAAGACGTAGGCATGGTGGGCCGGCTTGTTGCCCTCGATGTCCAGGCGCACCAGCCGCCACTTCGAGCCCGTGCGCAGTTCCCGTGCCAGCGCGCGGCGGCCGTTGAAGTTCGGCTTGCGGAAATCCACCAGCCAGTCCAGCCCCAGCTCGAATGGCGAGCGCGCCCGGCCGGGGCGAACGATGCCGGTGGCGGGCAGGAAGTCGACCCCCGCCTGGATGAAGCCGGCCTCGATGCGGCAGAGCTCTAGCGCGTCCGTACCGATGGGGGCGATGCCCCGGTCGCGGCCCGCCTCGAACAGCCGGTCCCAGAGCGCCTCGGCCCGGGCCGGGTCGACCCACAGCTCGTAGCCCAGGTCGCCGGTGAAACCGGTGCGCGAGACGAGGACCTCGCCGTCGCCCAACGGGAAGCGCGCGTGGCGGAACGGCCGCAGCGTCTCGACCCCGGCCAGCCCCAGCCCCGTCAGTACGGCACAGGAGGTGGGACCCTGCACGGCGAGCGCGGCGACCTCCGCGGTCTCGTCGCTCACCGCCACGTCGAAGCCGAGGGCGGCATCCTGCAGCCAGTCCAGGTGGCGTTCCTGGCAACACAGCCGGTAGTTGCCGTCTGCCAGCTGGAATACGGTGCCGTCGTCGATGACCTTGCCAGCGTCGTCGCACCACACCGCGTAGGCCACCCGGCCCGGCTCCAGCGCGGTGATGTCCCGGGTGAGCAGCCGGTCCAGATAAACTTCCGCATCCGGCCCGGTGATGCGGTATTTCGTCATGGGGCAGAGGTCGAACACGCCCGTGCCGTTGCGCACGGCGAAGTACTCCAGGTCCGCCGCCATGTAGCAGTCCGCGACCGTGTAGCCGTTCCAGTCGTGCCAGCGGTTGCGCTTGCTCGCCGCCGCCGTGCGGGCATGGAAGGCCGTGCCGAGTACACGCTCGCTCACGCCTCGCCGGCCTTCCGCTGTGTGGCTCACGGCCTGCCCTCCCTGCGCAATATCTCGGCGGCCGCATTGCGGCCGGCGGCGCCGGAGATGCCGCCGCCCGGGTGCGTGCCCGCGCCGCACAGCCACAGCCCGTCGACAGGCAGGGCGTACTGTGCGGCGCCCGGGACCGGTCGGGTGAACAGGAACTGGTCCAGCGCCAGCTCGCCGTGGTGCCAGTGGCCGCCGTGTATGCGATACAGCCGCTCGATGTCCGCGGGGCTCAGGAGTTCCGCAGCGACGATGTGGCGGCGCAGGCCGGGCGCATACGCGCCCAGCGTGTCGAGCACGCGCTCGCGGAAGACGGCATTGCTTTCCGCATTCCAGCCGCCGGCGAGTTCATAGGGCGCGTATTGCACCACGGCCGAGAGCACGTGGCCGCCGGGCGGCGCGAGGCCGGGGTCGGTCGCGCTGGGCACCGTGATCTCCATGACCGGCTGCTCCGAACAGCGGCCGTACTTGGCCGGATTGAAGGCCCGTTCGACGTAGTCCATGTCCGGCGCGATCAGCAGCCGTCCCGCCAGGGCGTCGGGCGGTGCGCCGCTGAACTCCGGCGCCGCGTCCAGCGCCAGATGCAGCTTGGCGGCATTGCCGGCCATACGCAGGTGATGGACACGCCGGGCGAACCCGGCTTCGACGTGCCTGGCGCCGAGCAGGTCGAAGACGGTGGTCTTCGGATCGGCGCTCGATATCACCAGCGTCGCCTCCAGCCGCTCGCCGTCCGCGAGCTCCACGCCGAAGGC
>CAYRZI010000048.1:3186-20935 GCA_964428605.1 uncultured Woeseiaceae bacterium | reverse complement strand
ACGTACAGGCCGAGCATGGCCACCAGCAGGCCGGCGGCCACGCGCTTCATGCGGCGCAGGCGCTCAGCGCGCAGCGCGTCGAGACCGTCTGACAGCGTCGCTTCCATTGCTCTTCCGCATCCTGGCGCGGGCGGTATCCCTGCCGCAGCGGCGCTCCCGTCAGGACTCCGCGTTCAGTGGGACAGGTTCAACGGGCCGGGTTCGATGAACAGGCCTCAATGATACTGCGGACTCAGTCTGTGTACGGCCTCCAGCATGGCACTGACGTGCTCCGGGTCGATGTCCGGGTGGATGCCGTGGCCCAGGTTGAAAACGTGGCCGGGCCCCCGGCCGTAGCTGGCGAGGACGGCAGCCACCGCCTCCGCGATCGCGTCGGGCCCTGCGTATAGGACGGAGGGATCCAGGTTGCCCTGCAGCGCCACCTTGTCGCCGGTATAGCGGCGGGCGTCGGCCAGGTCGGTGGTCCAGTCCACCCCGAGGGCGTCGCAGCCCGTCTCCGCCATGTCGGCGAGCAACGGACCGGCATTCTTGGTGAACAGCACCACCGGCACGCGGCGCCCGTCCTGCTCGCGCTCGAGTCCGTCCATCACCCGCTGCATGGCTGCCAGCGAGAAGCGCCGGTAGGTGTCCGGCGTCAGCACGCCGCCCCACGTGTCGAAGATCATCACCGCCTGGGCGCCGGCCCGGATCTGGGCGTTCAGGTAGTCCCGGGTGGTGTCGGCGAGCTTCCCCAGCAGCAGCTCCATCATGTCGGGACGGTCGTAGAGTATCGACTTGATGCGGCCGAAGTTCTTGCTGCTGCCGCCCTCGACCATGTAGGTGGCCACGGTCCACGGGCTGCCGGAGAAACCGATCAGCGGCACCCGGCCGGCCAGCTCCCGCCGGATGACCCCGACGGCGTCGATGACGTAGCCGAGTTTCTCCGCGACGTCCGGCACCACAAGCTGCTCGATCTCGGCCGGGGTGCGCACCGGGCGCTCGAACTTCGGCCCCTCGCCGGTCTCGAAGTACAGGCCGCAGCCCATCGCGTCCGGCACCGTCAGGATATCCGAGAACAGGATGGCAGCGTCCAGCGGGTAGCGCTCCAGCGGCTGCAGAGTCACCTCACAGGCGAGGTCAGGGTTGCCGCACAGTGCCATGAAGTTACCGGCCTGCGCCCGGGTGGCCCGGTATTCCGGCAGGTAGCGACCCGCCTGACGCATCATCCATACCGGCGTGCGCGGCACGGGCTCGCGCAGCAGCGCGCGCAGCAGGAGGTCGTTTTCCAACTCGTTATGCGATTCGCTCATCGATTTACTCCGCCGGGAACAGTCCGGCGATGGTGGTCTGTATGGCTTCGGCGGCCGCCCGGGGGGATTCGGCGTCCCGGATGGGCCGGCCGACGACGATGTGGTCGGCGCCGCTGGCGAAGGCCTGCTCGACGCTGACCACCCGCTTCTGGTCGTCCACGGGGCGGTTGTCGACCGGCCGGATGCCGGGGGTGACCACCAGCAGGCGGTTGTCGACGTGCTCGCGCAGCCGCGGCACCTCCAGTCCGGAGGAGATCACGCCGTCGCAGCCGGCCTCGAAGGCGCGCCGGGCGCGGGACAGCACCAGCTCGTCCACGTCGCAGGCGAAGCCGAGGTCATCCAGGTCGCCCCGGTCGAGGCTGGTGAGCACGGTCACCGCCAGCACCTTCAGCTCGCCCTTGTTCTCGGCGGCCGCCTCCATGATGGACTGGTTGCCGTGCACCGTCGCGAAGGTGGCGCCGCGGGCGGCCAGGTTGCGGACGGCGGCACCCACCGTCGCCGGGACGTCGAACAGCTTCACGTCGAGGAACACTTTCTTGTCCCGTTCGATCAGCCAGTCGGCCAGCTCGAAGTAACCGCCGCTCATGGCCAGCTCCAGGCCGATCTTGTAGAACGAAACGCTGTCGCCGAGCTCTCCGGCCAGGCGCCGGGCCACGGCGACGTCCGGCACGTCGAGTGCGAATATCAGTCTGTCCCGGGCTGCGATGCGCTGGTCGGTCACGTCGTTCCTGTCGGTGGCGAGGGGCCCCTCGGCTGCGGCCGAGCATTCTATCACCGCTCCGCGCGGCGGGGGCGCCGCGGTTCAGGTGTTGCCGACGGCGGGATCGGTGAGGCGCTCGTGCTCGGCGATGGCGTAGCGGTCGGTCATACCCGCCACGTAGTCGGCCACCACCCGGGCCTGACCCGCCTCGCCCTCGCCCTGCTCCTGGCGCGCCGCGCGGGCCGCGGCGGCGAACTCGGCGGGCATGAGCCGGGGCTCGTCCATGTAGGCGGCGAACAGGGTCTCCACCACCCGCCGCGCCTTCAGCGTCATGCCGAGCACCCGGTGGTGGCGGTAGAGGTTCGCGTGCAGGAAGCGCTTCAGCGAGAGGTGCTGCTCCCGGACCTCGTCGCTGAAGCCGACCAGCGGGCCCTCCTGGCCGCGCACCTCGTCGATCGAGGCGGGGTTGACGGCGCGCAGACGGGCGGCGGTCTCGCTGATGAGATCCGTCACCACCCGGTTGATCATGCGGCGGATCACCTCGTGGATCAGGCGCCGGCCCTCCAGCAGCGGGTAGCGGGCGACTACCTCGTCGTGCTGCGCGGCGAACAACGGCTCGGAGCGCAGCATCTCCACGCTCAGCAGCCCGGCGCGCAGGCCGTCGTCAACGTCGTGGTTGTTGTAGGCGATCTCATCGGCCAGGTTCGCGAGCTGCGCCTCCAGCCCCGGTTGGCGGCGCTCCAGGAAACGCCGGCCGAGCTCGCCCAGCTCCCGGGCGTGGCGGGCGGAGCAGTGCTTCAGGATGCCCTCCCGGGTCTCGTACATGAGGTTCAGGCCCGGGAACTCCGCGTACTTCTCCTCCAGCTCGTCGACCACCCGCAGGGACTGCAGGTTGTGCTCGAAGCCGCCGTAGCCGCGCATGCACTCGTTCAGTGCATCCTGGCCCGCGTGGCCGAAGGGCGTGTGGCCGAGATCGTGGGCGAGGCAGACGGCCTCGGCCAGGGTCTCGTTCATGCCCAGGGTATGGGCCACGCTGCGGGCGATCTGGGCGACTTCCAGCGAGTGGGTGAGCCGGGTGCGGTACAGGTCACCCTCGTGGTTCACGAACACCTGGGTCTTGTAGACCAGCCGGCGGAAGGCGCTGGCGTGGATGATGCGGTCGCGGTCGCGCTGGTACTCGCCGCGGTACAGCGGCGCCGGCTCGGCATGGCGGCGGCCCGGACTCCGGGATTCCCGTGCCGCGCCGGGCAGCAGGCCGTCGCTCGCACGCTCGATGTCCACGTATTCCGCCGGCCCCGCCACGGCCTCAGCCTCCCTCGCCGCCGTCGGCCGGCGCCAGGGCAGCCGCCAGCGCCTCCTTCCGGAAATCCGCCGTCACGTACGCATCGCCGATGGCCCGCAGCAGCACCAGCCGCAGCCGCCCGTGCTGCACCTTCTTGTCGAGCCGCATGGCCTCGCGCAGGCGGGCCGCACCCACCGGCGGGGGCGCCACGGGCAGGCCGGCCGCCGAGACGAGCGCGCGGACACGGTCCAGCTCCGGCTCGCCGAGGCCGCTGGCCCGGGCGGCCATGATCATGCCTGCGGCCACCGCCTCGCCGTGCAGCCATTCGCCGTAACCCGTCACCGACTCGATGGCGTGGCCGAAGGTATGGCCCAGGTTCAGAAGCGCCCGCCGGCCCGCCTCCCGCTCGTCGGCCGCCACGATGGCGGCCTTCATCTCGCAGCAGCGGCGCACGGCGTGCTGCAGCGCAGGCTTGTCCCGGCGACGGAGCGCCGCCACGTTGTTCTCCAGCCAGGCGAAGAAGCCGGCGTCGCCCAGCAGGCCGTACTTGATGACTTCCGCCAGCCCGGCGGCCAGTTCCCGGTCCGGCAGCGTGTCGAGAGTGTCGAGATCGATCAGCACGAAGGTGGGCTGGTGGAACGCGCCGATCAGGTTCTTGCCCCGGGCGTGATTGACGCCGGTCTTGCCGCCCACCGAGGAGTCCACCTGGGCGAGCAGGGTGGTGGGGACCTGGATGAAATCCACCCCGCGCTGGTAGCAGGCCGCGGCGAAACCGGCCATGTCGCCCACGACGCCGCCGCCCAGCGCCACCACGGTGGTGTCCCGGTTGGCCCCGGACTCCACCAGCGTATCGATGATGGCGGCGACCTGCTCCAGGCGCTTGTGCGCCTCGCCGTCCGGCAGCACGTGCACGCCGGCCAGGCGCTCGCCGAGGCCGGCGCGGGCCGCATCCAGATACAGCGGCGCCACCACGTCGTTGGTGACGATCACCGCGTCCGGCCCGCGCAGGCGCCCGGCGAGCCCGCCCGTCTCGCCGAGCAGGCCGGCCCCGATCACGATCGGGTAGCTCCTCTGGCCGAGCGGGACGGTGAGCGTCTCGGGGTCTGTCACGGCAGGCGGCTCCTGGTGCGGAAGACCGCCTAAGTTGCCGGGGGCGGCGGGCAGAATCAAGCGCCGCCGGCGTCTCTCACAGCCGCCTGCGGATCTCGTCCACCACGTGGTGCACGCGGCGGCCGTCCGTTTCGATGACCAGATCGGCGATCTCCCGGTAGAGGGGGTCGCGCTCGGCGAACAGGCGGCCCAGGGTCTCGCCGGCGTCGCCTTCCGCCAGCATGGGTCGCTCGCGCCCGCGGCGGGTGCGTTCGAGTTGCTGCGCCACCGTCGCGTGGAGATAGATCACCGTACCCCTGGCGGCCAGGTGCCGCCGGTTGTCCGGATTGCCCACCACACCGCCGCCGGTAGCCAGCACCAGATCCTGACGGGTGGAGAGTTCGTCGACGACGGCGGCCTCGCGCCTGCGGAAACCGGCCTCGCCTTCCTTCTCGAAGATGAAGGGGATGTCGACGCCGGTGCGGCGCTCGATCTCGTCGTCGGTGTCCACGAACTCGAGCTTCAGGCTCCGGGCCAGCGCGCGGCCGACCGCGGACTTGCCGGCCCCCATGGGGCCTACGAGGAATATCCTGGTGCCTTCACTCAAGCTGCCGCCCGGAAAGCGGAAAGCCGGCCCGGAGGCCGGCTTTCACGTTCTCCCGATCAGAGCGTATCGCCGCACGATCCCGACTGGCCGAACGGGCTCGGGTTGCCCGGCGGGGTCGTGTTCTGATCCGTCACGTCGTCCGCCGCGATCGGCAGGATGAACCGGGAGGTCTCCGTGGTCTCCGTCCCCTGCACCGTCGCCTGGGCGGTGAGGGTCACGTCCACCCAGCGGGCGAACTCCTGGGGATAGATCACGTCGACGATGCCGAAACCGTTCTCGTCGGTGGTGAAGGTGCCGCTGCCGGAGCTCTGGGCGGCGACCGTGGCGATGTTGCCCGCCTCGATCGTGCCGTTGCCGTTGTTGTCCTCGCCGGGATCCAGCACCCCGTTGCGGTTCACGTCCTCGTCCGCACACGGCCCCGCGGTGACGGTCTGTATCCACTGGCTCGCCACCGAGTCGTACTGCCAGATGCCCTTGAAGTAGGCATTGGACTGGATGCGCATCTGCACGGTCACGCCCGAGACGCCGGCACCCTGGGAGTCGGTAACCTGCACCGCGTACTCCTTGCGGTACTGAGCCTGGTTCGGCTCGTTGATCTCGTTACCGGTGCCGAGGGTGATGAACACCTCCAGCTGTGCGACGGTGAGGCTCACCGCGCCGTTGACCGCGGGCGTATCGCGCACC
This sequence comes from uncultured Woeseiaceae bacterium, assembly GCA_964428605.1. GTDB lineage: Bacteria > Pseudomonadota > Gammaproteobacteria > Steroidobacterales > Woeseiaceae > Lentisalinibacter. The sequence goes on along the minus strand of CAYRZI010000048.1, from coordinate 15,284 downwards.
GTCGCGGTGATGGTCACGCCGTTGCTGGCACTGGTGGTGGAGCCCGCGGTGTAGGACACCGTGGCACGGCCCTGGTTATTGGTGGTCGCCGAGCCGGCCGAGAGCGAGCCGCCGGTGACGTCGTCCAGGCTGAAGTCGATGACCTTGTTCGCGACCAGGTTGCCGGCGGCATCACGCACGATGGCGGTGATGGAACTCTGTGCGCTGGGCGCCACGGTGAACGGGCTGGCCTGCACCTCGATGCTGTCGGCGGTGGTGGCCACGAACTGGATCTGCACCGTGGTCTCGGTGCCCTGCGGGTTGGTGGCGGTGATCACCGCGGCGCCCGCGTTGGACGCCTGGATATCCACGCTGGCATCGCCGTTGGCGTCGGTCACGGCCGAGGCCGCGGAGAGCGTGCCGCGGGTGGTGGAGAAGGTGATGTTCTCGCCGGCCTGGGCCGCGCCGCCCACGGTCCAGTTCACCGTGACGGTGGCCGGCGTGTTCAGCGCCACCTCGGTGCCCGCCGCCGGCGCGGTAATGACGAAGGAATCGTCGGAGACGGTGAGGTCCACCTCGTCGGTGATGCCCAGCGCCGCGGCAGACAGGGTGTCCGCGCCGGCCGTCGAGGCCGTCACCTCCACCTGCGCCTGGCCCTGACTGTCCGTCACGAGCGAATTCGACGCCAGGGTATTGCCGCTGGCCGAGGTCACCTCCACCGTCTGACCGGCGATGCCGTCGCCGTTGGAATCGGCCAGCACGACGCTGTAGACGGCACTGTCGCCCTGGGCCAGGCTGGCCGGGCCCTGCAGCGTGATGGTGGTACCCACCACGTTGACGTCCACACTGCCGGTGAGGCCGTTCACTTCGGCGGTCACGGTGATGGTGCGGTTGGTCGGATCACCGGCCGTGCCCAGCGTGGCCGTGGCCGTGCCGTTCTCGAGCGTGGTGACCTCGTTGACCGTCAGGATGCCGGAGGTGGAGGAGAAGACCACCGGCTGGTCCGCCATCACGCGATTGTCCACATCCCGGACGAGGGCGGTGATGGTCACGTCCGAACCGCCCGCGGAAGGCAGCTGGGGGCTGCTGGTCAGCACCGTGACGCTGGCCGGCGCAGGCTGGTCCGGACCGGCGCCGCCGCCGGTGCCACCGTTGCCGCTGCCGGCGAACGAGCTGTCGGTGCCGCCGCTGGAACAGGCGCCGAGTGCGAGCCCCAGGCAGGCGATAAGCAAAGTCGGCAGAGTCGAGAGTTTTCTCATCGGTTCGATTCCCAAGCTTGAGGGCGGTCGTGCGCCATCAGTAAACCACTGCATTCTCTTCCAGGATCTTCGGTGTCACGAAGATGAGCAGTTCCGACTTGTTCGCCACGTTCTGGGTGGAGCGGAACAGCGCTCCCACGCCGGGGATATCGCCCAGCAGCGGGACCTTGTTTACGGCCTCCCGTCGCTCTGTCTCGTAGATTCCTCCGAGCACCACGGTCTGGCCGTCGCGCACGAGTACCTGGGTGCGGATCTCCCGGGTGTCGATGCTCGGCACGAAGCCGCCCGTGGCGCTGGCCACGAGTTCACCGACGCTGTCGGAGTTGACCTGCAGGTCCATGATGATGTTGTTGTCCGGCGTGATCTGCGGGGTCACCGTCAGGCTCAGCACCGCCTTTTTGAACTGGGTGGTGGTCGCGCCGCTGGATGCGGACTCCTGGAACGGGATCTCCACGCCCTGTTCGATCAGCGCCTCCTTCTGGTTGGCGGTGATCACCCGCGGCGTCGAGACGATCTCGCCCCGGCCCTCGGCCTGCAGGGCGGAGAGCTCGAGGTCGACGATGTAGTCCGAATCCAGGATCGCGAGCGCGATCTGACCCGCCGGGTTGTTCACCGGCAGGTTCACGTTGTAGCGGTTGTTGATGGCCGGCGCCTCCACCGGGAATGGCTGACCCGTATTGGCCAGATTATCCAGCGCGGAGGCGGTGATCACCTCGGAGCCGGCGCTGGTGCCGGTGACCGAGAACAGCCCGTCACTGGAGTTCTCCTGCACCGAGGTTAGGCCCAGGCGCACGCCGAGCTCGCGGCTGAAGTCGTCGTTCACCACCACGATGCGGGACTCGATCAGCACCTGGCGCACCGGGATGTCCAGGGTCTGCACCAGGCGGCGCACGTCGCGCAGGCGGTCCACCGTATCCTGCACCAGCAGTGTGTTGGTGCGCTCGTCGATGGCCACCGAGCCGCGGTCGGAGAGCAGCGAATTCTCGCCCTCCTTGATCAGCGCGGCCAGGTCGCCGGCCTTGGCATAGTTCACCTGCAGGAACTCGGAGAACAGGGGCTCCAGTTCCTGGATGGCCTGGCGCGCCTCGAGGTCGGCCTTCTCCCGCGCGGCGATCTCTTCCGCCGGTGCCACGATGATCACGTTGCCGTTCTGGCGCATGTCCAGACCCTTGGTGGTCAGGACGATGTCCAGCGCCTGGTCCCAGGGCACACTGTTGAGGCGCAGGGTGACGTTACCCTGGACGGTGTCCGAGACCACAATGTTGCGGCCGCTGATCTCGGCCAGCAGCTGCAGCACGGCGCGGGTCTCGATGTCCTGGAAATTTAGCGTGACCCGCTCGCCCTCGTATTCCTTGTCCTCGGCGAACAGGCTGGCGGTCTGCTCCTCTTCCTCGGCCACCGGATTGATCTCGACGGTGAAGACGTTGTCCGACTGATAGGCCAGCTGTTCGTAGTCGCCCTCGGCGGAGATCAGCACCCGCGCGTCGTCGTTCACGCGGACCGCGTCGATGGTGGTCACCGGCGTCGCGAAGTCCTGCACGTCCAGGCGGCGTACGAGCTCGCCCGGCAGGTCCGTGCCCTTGAACACGGCGACCACCCGGCCGCCTTCCTCGCGGATATCGACCGGCGTGGACGGATCGGTGAGATCGATGATGATCCGGCCGCCGCCCTCACGGGTGCGGCGGAAGTCGACGTTCTCGATGGCCCGTGGCCCGGCCGGCGCGGCCGGGGAGGTCGCCGGCGTGCCGCTGAAGGTGGTGGTCTCCGCCACCATGTCGCCGCCCTCGCCGAGGGTCAGGATGACGGTATTGCCGGAGACGCGGGTCTCGTAGGGCACCATGCTGTCCAGGTTCAGAACCACGCGGGTGCGGCCGTTGGCCTCGGCCGTGAGCACCGTGTCGAGCATGCGCAGGTCCACGTCCCGGCGGCGCGAACTGAGGCCGAGGGCGGTGTCCGGCAGGTCGAGCGCGATGCGCGCCGGATTGTCGATGGTGAAGCTGAGTGGTTCCGGAGCGGGCCCGGACAGCACGAGGCGCAGTTCCACCTGCTGCCCCGGCAGGGCCTGGACCTGGATGTCCTGCAGGGTATTCCCCGCCGCCTCCTGTGCGTGGATCCCTGCGGAGACGAACAGCAGCACGAGGGCGGCCAGCCAGCCGAGAGGATTCCCGAGGACGTGCAGCCCGAGGCTATCCAGACCCTGATGGTTCGCCGGCAGCGGCTTCGTTATGCGAGTCATTCCAGTTTCTCCCAGTGCCATCTGCTTGGCCTCAGTCCGAAATACTGATGGTGGCATCTCTCTCCAGATACCCGCCTATGCCGTCGGAGACGATCTCTTTCACCCGGATCTCCGACTCGTTTATCTCGATGATGCGGCCGTCGTTCTGGCCGACGTAGTTGCCCACGGTCACCCGGTTGATGAGACCGTCGGCGGTCTGGACCAGTCCGTAGGTGGTGCTGCCCTGCTGCAGCGTGCCCACCATGTCCAGGGAATCCAGCGGGAACTGCTCCAGGTACTCGCGGCTGCGGTTGACGTCCGGGCGTATTCCGCCACCGGCGCCAGCGCGCGTATCGGCCACGGGCGAGTCGGGCACGAACGGCGAGCGCAGGCCGTCCACGTCCGCCGTGTACACGTAGGTCTCGTAGGTCTTGATCTCGGGCAGCGGGTCCGGCCGGGTGCCGGGTCGCGCCTTCACCTGGTCTATGTAGGCGTTCAGGTCGTTCGTGCCGCCACCGCAGCCCGCGGCGAACGGCAGCACGAGCGCGGCGAGCAGGATGAAGAGCCCGGCGGGGCGGCGGACCTGGAAGCGAGCTGCCTGCCTCATCACTCGGTCTCCTCTTCCAGGTAGCGGTAGGTCTTGGCGGTCACATCCAGCGACAGCTGGTCGAACTGCTCGTCCGTGGTCGGCTGGATCTGGATGTCGTGCAGCGTGACGATGCGTGGCAGTGCGGCGACGCTGCTCGCGAAATTGGCGAGCTCGTGATAGCTGCCGGCGAGCTGGATCTTGATGGGCTTCTCCGCGTAGAAGTCCTTGCGGATCTCGGCCTGGGGCTCGAACAGCTTCTCCTCCAGGCCTGCCGCGAGGCCGGTCTGGGAGATGTCGACGATCAGGTTCGGTATCTCCGTCTCGCCCGGCAGCTGGCGCAGCATGGTGCCGAAGGACTGCTCCATCTGGGTCAGCTGGGCGCGGTAGGCGTCGAAGTTGGCCGCCTTCTTCTGCTTGTTCTCGAAGGTCTGCCTGAGCTCCTGCTCGCGGGCCTCGGCGCGCTCGAGCATCGGCACCTTGTTCTTCACCACCGTCATGTAGATGCCGAACACGGCCACCGCCACGAACACGATCACGATGGCGCCGACGCGGAACGGCAGCGGCCAGCGGCCGACGTCGTTGGTGTCGAGATTGCGCAGTTCCTCGAGGACGTTCATGCGGCCTCCTCCTCATCCTCGTCCAGCACCTTCACCTGCTTCGCCTTGAGGACGAAGTTGAACTGCTCGGCCCGGCCCGCCTCGACGGTGCGGATCTGCTCGAGATCCGGGTCGGTGAGCCACTCCGAGGCGTCGATGTTGCGCATGAAGGCGGACACCCGCGTGCTGGACTGGGCGCTGCCGGTGATCTCGATCTCGCGGCCCGTCTGCTTGACGCCGGTGAGATAGACGCCCTCCGGCAGCGTGCGCACCAGTTCGTCGAACAGGTGGACGACCAGCGGCCGGCTCGTCTGCAGCTCCTCGATGATCTCCATGCGGGCCAGCAGCCGCTCTTTCTGGCGCTCGAGCCCTTCGATCTCCTCGATGGCCTTGTTCAGCTCGGCGATCTCGGTCTCCAGCCGCTGGTTGCGCTCTTCCTGGTGGTCGATGCGGCCCTGGTAGAACACGTTGCCCAGCCAGATCACGAGGCCGGCCAGCGCCACCGAGAGCACGATCGCGATGCCGAACTGTTGCTGGCGTTGCTTGCGCTGCTCTTCGCGCCAAGGCAGTAGGTTGATACGCGGCATCAGTCGAAGCTCCTCAATGCGAGCCCGCAGGCGATCAGCAGCGCCGTCGAGTCCTTGGTGACGCCCTGGGATTTGGCTTTCGATGCGATCTTCATCTGCCCGAGCGGATCACCGATCTCGGTGGGAATCCCCACGCGGCTCGAGATGACGTCGGCGATACCCGGGATGTTGGCGCAGCCGCCGCAGACCAGGATCATGTCCGGCTGCTCGCGGCCGCCGCCCGAGGCCAGGTAGAACTGCAGCGAGCGGCTCACCTGCTGGGTCATGTCGTCGATGAAGGGGTCCAGCACTTCCGGCTGGTAGTTGCTCGGCAGGCCGCCTTCCTTCTTGGCCCGGCCGGCGTCCTCCATGGACAGGCCGTAGGTGCGCATGATCTCTTCGGTGAGCTGCACGCCGCCGAAGGCGAAGTCACGCGTATAGATGACCTTCAGGTCGTCCAGCACGCTGAAGGTGGTGGCGCTGGCGCCGATGTCGACCACGGCGACGGACTGGCCGACACCGCCGTTAGGCATCTGGTGGGTGAGGAGCTGGCAGGCATTCTCCAGGGCGAAGGCCTCGACGTCGACCACCCGGGCGGAGAGGCCCGCAGCGTCCACCGCCGCCTGGCGCTGGTCCACGTTGTCCGTGCGGGTCGCCACCAGCAGCACGTCGTTCATGTCCGGGTCGTTCTCGTTCGGCCCGATCACCTCGAAGTCGAAACTGACCTCTTCCATGGGGAAGGGGATGTACTGGTCGGCCTGGATCTCCACCTGGCCCTCCAGATCCTTCTCCGCCAGCGTGGCCGGCATCTGGATGACCTTGGTGATGGCGGCATCGCCGCTGATGGCGATGGCCACGTCCTTCACCTTGGTGGCGGCCCGCTTCACGGCGCGCCGGATGGCACCACCCACGGCCTGGGCATCGACGATGTTTTTCTCGTTGATGGAGTTGGGCGGGGTCGGCTCGGCCGCGTACGATTCGACGCGGTAACGCTTGCCGCTCTGGGAGAGCTCGATGAGCTTGACCGACGATGTCGTTATGTCAAGCCCCAGGAGCGGACGATTTTTCTTGCCGAATTGCACCTGTTTTCCCTTCCAAGTCCGTAGGTTACGCTGGATTCGTGGTGGGGCGCCTGAAGAATCCCGGTTAACTATATATCAACAAAATGTTAAATAAAACGGCGCTGATCCCCTGCCGAATGCCCGCGTATAGTAAGGCACGCCCTGCCGCCTATTCTGTGAACTGTGTACCGGTAGCGAGCCAGACCCGAAAGTGGAGGGTCCGGGGAGTTTCACGGAGATGGGAAGCGGCCGGCCGGGTGCGGCCTGCCGGGTATGGTTGTAGACTATCGCCGCGAAGCATTGCGGTCTGGCCCCCCGCTGACGGTATGATCCGGTCTTCGCCCTGACCCGGACCGCCCCATGCCCCCTTGTTAACAAGGAACGGTCCGTCTCGGCCGCAGTCACTATGCAGTAAGCCCCTGACGCTGGCAAGGACCGGAAAGCGCTTTGGCAACACGATCCCTCACTCGCATCCTCGCCGGCGTGGCCGGCACGCTGGCCATACTCGCCCTGTCGCTCGCGGCGGGCGTGATCGGCGCGTACCACTACACGCTGGCCGGTCTGCCCGAGGCGGCGACCATCCGCGACATACCGCTGCAGATCCCGCTCAGGGTCTACAGCCGGGACGGACGGCTGCTTGCGGAGATCGGCGAGCAGCGGCGCATACCGGTCGAGTACGAGGACATCCCCGACCACGTGATGCAGGCGTTCCTCGCCGCCGAGGACGACCGCTTCTTCGAACACCCGGGCATCGACTACCAGGGCGTACTGCGGGCGGGCATCAATTTTCTCATGACCGGCTCGCGCAGCCAGGGCGGCAGCACGATTACCCAGCAGCTGGCCCGGGACTACTTCCTGACCCGCGAGCGCCTGTTCACCCGCAAGATCCGCGAGGCCTTCCTGGCCTGGAAGATCGAGAAGGAATTCAGCAAGGAGGAGATCCTTGCCATGTTCCTGAACAAGATGTTCTTCGGCCAGCGCGCCTACGGCGTTGCCGCCGCCTCCCGCGTCTACTTCAACAAGCGCCTGGAGGAGATCAACGCGGCCGAGGCGGCCACGCTGGCCGGGTTGCTGCAGGCCCCGTCGGCCTACAACCCGGTGCGCAGCCCGGAGAACGCCACCGCGCGGCGGAGCTACGTGCTGCGCCGCATGCGCGAACTGGACTACCTGAGCGAGGCGGAATACCGGGCCGCCATGGAATACCCCATGGAATCGCGCCTGTACGGGCCGGCGGTGGAGGCCACCGCGCCCTACCTGGCCGAAATGGTGCGCCGGGAGATGCTGGAGCGCTACGGCCCCGGCATCTATTCCGGCGGCTACCGGGTGACCACCACGCTGGACTCCTCGCTGCAGACCGCCGCGGTGTACGCGGTGCGCAACGGCCTGCTGGAATACGACCGGCGCCACGGCTACCGGGGACCGCTGGCGACGCTGGAGCTGCCTGCGCCGCCCGGTGGCGACACGGGCACGAACGGCGAGCCGGACGACGGCGGCAACGGCCGCTACTCCGCGGGCGGCTATCGGGAACTGCCGCCGGACGTGCTGCAGGCGCTGGAGGACTATCCCGAGCCAGGCGGGCTGCGCGTGGGCGTGGTGGTCGGCCTGGGCGGGGACGACAGCGCGGCCGTGGCGCTCCGGCGCGACCGCATCGTCCGGGTGCCCTGGTCGGGTATCAGCTGGGCGAAACGCTACATCGACGACGACCGGGTGGGTTCGCCACCGGAATCGGTGGACGAGGTGCTGGCTGTCGGCGACGTCATCCACGTAATGCCCACGGTGTCCGACAGCTGGGCGCTGGCCCAGGTACCGGCCGCCCAGGGCGCGCTGGTGTCCGTGGACCCGGACGACGGCGCGGTGGTCGCGCTTACCGGCGGCTTCGACTACGCGGCCAGCAAATTCAACCGGGCGGTGCAGATCCGGCGCCAGCCGGGCTCGGCCTTCAAGCCGTTCATCTACTCGGCGGCGCTGGAGAACGGCTTCACGGCGGCCACCATCGTCAACGACACGCCGGTGGTGTTCGAGTCCGAGGAGCTCGAGGGGCCGTGGAAGCCCATCAACTACACCGGCAAGTTCTACGGCCCGGTGCGCCTGCGCGAGGCGCTGTACCGCTCCCTCAACCTGGCCTCGGTACGGGTGCTGATCGGCACCGGTCTCGGTGATGCCGTGCCGCACATACGCAGCTTCGGGTTCGCCGAGGAGGCCGTGCCCTATAACTATTCGCTGGCGCTCGGCAGCGGGGCCGTCTCGCCGCTGGACATGGCCCGGGGCTATGCCGTATTCGCCAACGGCGGCTATCGGGTGCAGCCCTACTTCATCGACCGGATCGAGAACAGCAACGGCGAGGTGCTATACCGGGCCGATCCGCCCCGGGTATGCCCAGACTGCGAGTACAGCGAGGAGCTCGCGGAGATCGAGACCGACCCGTTCACCGATCCCCTGTCCGAGACGCCCGACGGGCCGGCAGCCGACCCCCTGGCGAGCGTCGACGCCCTGGAGGCGCCGACCCTCGCCTGGCGCCCGACCGCGAACGAGGATCCCCGCCTCTATGCCGGTATCCGGCTCGCCGAACGGGCCGTCACGGAGGAGAACGCCTTCCTGGTGGCGGACATGATGCGCGACGTCATCCGCCGCGGTACCGGCCGGCGCGCCCGCACCCTCGGCCGCGACGACCTGTACGGCAAGACCGGCACCTCCAATGACCGTCGCGATGCGTGGTTCGGCGGCTTCAACGGCGACCTGGTCGCGGTCACCTGGGTGGGTTTCGACGAGGACAAGCCCCTCGGCGCCGGCGAGGAAGGCTCGCGTACGGCGCTGCCGGTGTGGATGCACTTCATGGAGCAGGCGCTGGACGACGCGCCGACGGCGATCGTCGAGGAGCCGGAGGGTCTCGTCACGGTGCGCGTCTCGCCGGAAACCGGCCGCCCGGTGGGAACGGACGAGGGCAGTTTCATCTTCGAGAAATTCCGGGTGGGCAACGAGCCGGAAGCCGGTACAATCGGCGGCGCGGACGAGATCTTCAACGACACCGGCTCGGGCAGCGAGATCGAGGAACCCATCTTCTGAGCCCGCACCGGGCCGCCCGACCGCAGGAGAGCGCCATGCCGAAGCATGACGACGTGTGCCGGACCCGCCGGCTGCTGGCACGCGAAGCCGCCCGCATCATCGCCGATCAGGGCATCGAGAACTACCGCCAGGCCAAGGTGAAGGCGGCAGAGCGGCTGGGCTTCCGCGAACGGGGCGCCCTGCCGAGCAACACGGAGATCGAATCGGCGCTGATCGAGCACCATCGCCTGTTCGGCGCATCCGACCACTCCGAGCTGCTGGACCGCCTGCGCCGCATCGCGCTCGCGGTCATGCACCGCTTCACGGAGTTCCGTCCCCGCCTCGTGGGGCCGGTGCTGGCGGGCACCGCGGCCTCCCATTCGGCCATCAACCTGCACCTGTTCGCCGACGCGCCCGAGGAAGTGGCCTGGCAGCTCGATTGCGAGCAGACCGCCTACCAGCTCTACGAACGGCGGCTGAAGAGTCGCCAGGACCGCCTGGACACGTATCCGGGTTACCGCTTTCGCTGCGACGAGGCGACGGTGGAGGCGACAGTGTTCCCGGAGAAAGGCCTGCGCCAGGCGCCGATCAGCCCGGTGGACGGCCGGCCGATGCGCCGGGCCGATGCGAGGAAGCTGGAGAAGCTGCTGGCCGAGGCACCGGCCCCGATCTTCTGAAGCGCTGTTCCCCGTGGCCTCTCCCGCCGGCAGCGGCGGGAGGAGGCGTGGCTCAGCGCTGCTCGACGGGCACGTAGTCCCGCTGGGCGGGACCGGTGTAGAGCTGGCGCGGCCGGCTGATGCGGCGTCCCGGTTCCGTGATCATCTCCCGCCAGTGCGCCACCCAGCCCACGGTGCGGCCGATGGCGAACATCACGGTGAACATGGAGGTGGGGATGCCGAGCGCGCGGTAGATGATGCCGGAATAGAAGTCCACGTTTGGATACAGATTCTTCTCCACGAAGTACTCGTCCTTCAGCGCGACCTGCTCCAGCTCCAGCGCCAGCTCGAACAGCGGGCTGTCGTCGTTGCCGAGCTTCTTCAGCACCTTGTGGCACATCTCGCGGATGATCTTCGCCCGCGGATCGAAATTCTTGTACACCCGGTGGCCGAAGCCCATCAGCCGGAAGGGGTCATTCTTGTCCTTGGCCTTGGCGACGAACTTCGGGATGTTCCTCACGTCGCCGATCTCCTCCAGCATCTCCAGCACCGCCTCGTTGGCGCCGCCATGGGCCGGGCCCCAGAGCGCCGAGATGCCGGCGGCGATGGCCGAGTACGGGTTGGCGCCGGAACTGCCGGCCATGCGCACCGTGGACGTGGAGCAGTTCTGCTCGTGGTCGGCGTGCAGGATGAACAAGAGGTCCAGCGCCTCGGCGGCCACCGGATCCACGTGGTAGGGCTCGGCCGGCACCGCGAAGAACATGTTCAGCAGATTGCTGCAGTAGTCGAGGTCGTTGCGCGGATATATGAAGGGCTGGCCGATGGAGTGCTTGTAGGCCGCGGCGGCGATGGTCGGCAGCTTGGCGATGATGCGGTGGGCGAAGATGTCGCGCTGGCGCTCGTCGTGGATGTCCATGGTGTCGTGGTAGAACGCGGACATGGAGCCGACGACGGCCGAGAGCATGGCCATCGGGTGGGCGTCGTAGCGGAAACCCATGAAGAAGCGGGACACCGACTCGTTCAGCATGGTATGCCGGCGGATGATCGACTCGAACTCCTCCAGCTCGTCCTTGGACGGCAGGTCGCCGCAGAGGAGCAGGTAACAGACCTCGATGAAGGACGAATGCTCCGCCAGCTGCTCGACCGGATAACCGCGGTAGAGCAGTACACCTTCGGCGCCGTCGATAAACGTGACCTTGCTCTCGCAGCTGGCGGTAGCCATGAACCCCGGGTCGTAGGTGAACACGCCCCGCTCCCGGTACAGGCCCGAGATATCCACCACGTCGGGGCCGAGGCTGCCCTCGTGCACGGGCAGCTCGGTGCTGCCGCCTTCGGGGCTCGTCAGCGTGAAATGCTTGTTGCTCATCTGTGGTTCCTGGCCTTGGTCGCCATTATCCGACCGCGCTAGCGGACGGGCGCCGGCAGGCGGCGCCGGGCGCGATTTGGTGCGACATTGCGCGTCGTTGCGCGAAGGTCGTTCTTTGTGATCCCGGGTCCCTGCGGCGGCAGGGCCAGCCGCGAAACCCTGCTATGGTGCCGCACACGCCGCGGAGCCGGCAAGCGGACGGGCGACGCGCCCGGACAGACGGCGGCTGGACGTGAGGCAGTGCCTCAGGACATGCCGTACTTGCGGCGGAAGCGGTCGACGCGGCCGCCCGAGTCCATGATCTTCTGCTTGCCGGTGTAGAACGGATGGCAGGCAGAGCACACCTCGACATGCAGCTCCTCACCGGCCGTCGAGCGGGTCACGAACTCGTTCCCGCAGCTGCAGATCACCTTGATCTCGTCGTAGCGGGGATGGATATCGGCTTTCATCGTCATTCTCCGGTCGTCTGCCCGCCGGACGGACAGCGAAATGGGGCGCGGAGCATACAGCGGCGAGGGGCTGCTGGCAAGTCCGCGCGGGGGCCGCGGGAGGGCCCGTCCGTTATCCACAAATCCTGTGGATAACTCTGTGGAAGGAATTTGGCTAAATGCCGCAAGCCCACGATTTGCAAGCACCCCCGTTAGAATGTCTATTTTCTGTGCAGAATAATAAAGGTAATAAAATCATTATCTTAAGCGCTTCTTGCAAAGTCCGGCTTCAGCTGAGAGCGACTCTACAAGCCAAATATAGGGATAGTGCCGACATTGTG
>CAYRZI010000048.1:0-3086 GCA_964428605.1 uncultured Woeseiaceae bacterium | reverse complement strand
CCGGCCAGCGCCGCCTCCATCCAGGCCCGTGGACTGGCAGGCCTGGCATAGCGGCGCACGACGCCGTCGGGACCGGTGATCTTGCCGTGGGCACCAGCGCCGGCCGCCAGGTAGTCGCCGAATTCCCAGTAATTGAGGTTGTGGCGGCACTCCCGGCCGGGGCGGGCGAACGCCGACACCTCGTAGCGCCGGTAGCCGGCCGCCGCCAGCGCCTCGTGGCAGCGCTCCTGCATCTCCCACGCGGTCTCGGCGTCCGGCAGTGGCGGCGGGGCGTGATGGAAGCGCGTGTTTGGCTCCAGGGTGAGCTGGTAGTGGGAGACGTGCGCCGGCTCCAGCGCGAGCGCCGCCGACACGTCGGCCAGCGCTCCTGCCACGCTCTGCTCCGGCAGCGCGAACATGACGTCGAGATTCACGTTTTCCAGTCCCGCACGCCGTGCCTCCTCGACGGCGGCAAGGGTCTCCGCCGCCGTGTGTACGCGGCCCAGCGCCGCGAGGGAGGCGTCGTCGAAACTCTGCGCGCCCAGCGACACCCGGTTGACACCCGCCGCCCGGTACGTCGCGAAGCGGCCGCGCTCTACCGTGCCCGGATTCGCCTCCAGGGTGATCTCCGCGTCCGCGGGCAGCGTGAAGCGGGCGGCCACCGCCTCCAGCAGGCGGCCGATCTGCCCGCCGCTGAACAGCGAGGGCGTGCCGCCGCCCAGGAAGACGGAGACCAGCGGACGGCTGCCGGCGCGCAGGGCCTCGGCGTCCAGCTCGGCGATCAGCGCGTCGACGTAGCGCTCCAGCGGCGGGTCGTTCCCGGCCGGGTGGGAGTTAAAGTCGCAGTAGGGGCACTTGCGCACGCACCAGGGCAGGTGCAGATACAGGCTGAGCGGGACAGCCTCCCCCCGGGCCGCGCTCATCCCGCCTCTCCCGCCCCCAGGCGGCGGGCCAGCTCACGGAGCGCCCGCGCACGGTGGCTCACCCGGTTTTTAGCGCCGGGTTCCAGTTCCGCCGCGCTGCAGCCCGAGGCCGGGTCGAAGAACACGGGGTCGTAGCCAAAACCGCCCCCGCCGCGGCGTGCCGTGAGGATGCGGCCGGGCCAGACCCCCTCCGCGATCACCGGAGCCGGGTCTTCCGCGTGGCGCAGGTACACCATGACGCAGCGGAAAGCGGCGCTCCTGTCGCCGGCGTCCGCCAGGGCGGCGAGCAGACGATCGATGTTGGCGTCGTCGTCGGCCGCCTCGCCCGCGTAACGCGCCGAGCGTATGCCCGGCGCACCCCCGAGGGCGTCCACTTCCAGCCCCGAGTCGTCGGCTATGGCCGGCCCGCCCGTGGCAGCGGCCGCATTGCGGGCCTTCAGCAGGGCGTTCTCCACGAAGGTGAGACCGGTCTCCTCCACCTCGCCGATGCCGAGCTCGCCCTGCGCCACCACCTCCACACGGAACTCGTCCAGGATGGCGCGAATCTCCGCGAGCTTGCCGCGGTTGCCGGTGGCGACGATGATGCGGGAGCCCGCCTGCAGCACGGCCCCGTCCTCAGCCGGCGGCGAGCGCCTGATTCTGGGCAGCCACCAGCTGACCGATGCCCGCCCCGGCCAGGTCGAGCAGCCGTTCCAGCTCGTCGCGGCGGAAGGCATGGCCCTCCGCGGTGCCCTGCACCTCGATGAACGCACCCGCGTCATTCATGACGACGTTCATGTCCGTCTCCGCCTCCGAGTCCTCGGCGTAGTCCAGGTCGAGCACCGGCTCGCCCCGGTAGATACCTACGGAGACCGCCGCCACCTGGCCGTGCAGCGGATTCTTCGCGAGTGCCCCTTTCTTCTGCAGCCGCGCCATCGCCAGTGCCAGCGCCACGTAGCCGCCGGTGATGGACGCCGTACGGGTACCGCCGTCCGCCTGCAGCACGTCGCAGTCCACCGTGACCGTGCGCTCGCCGAGCGCGGCGAGGTCGGCCACGGCCCGCAGCGAGCGGCCTATGAGCCGCTGGATCTCCTGGGTGCGGCCGCCCTGTCTGCCCCGGGCCGCCTCGCGGGCCGTGCGCGTGTGGGTGGCGCGGGGCAGCATGCCGTATTCCGCCGTGATCCAGCCCTGCTGCCGGCCGCGCAGCCAGGGCGGCACGCGCTCTTCGACGCTGGCCGTGCACAGCACGCGGGTGTGGCCACACTCGATCAGGACGGCGCCTTCCGCGTGGCGGGTGTAATCCGGTGTGAATACCACCGGACGCAGTTCGTCCGGCCGGCGGCCGCTTGGTCGCATATCGCTCGTATCCCCTGTCGTCGTGTTGCCGCGCCGGTGCCGTCGCCCCCGGCGAGGGGCAGGCCCGGTCAGCCGAGCCAGCGGATGGAGGCCGCGGTGGTGTTGTCGCTGTGGGGGCCGTTGGCACGGACGGCGCGCTCGCCCAGCTCGCGCAGGTTCTCCACCACCGGCTGGTCGGCCCGGCCGGCTATCCGCGCGATCTCGCGCTCGCCGAGCCCCGACCACAACCCGTCGGTGCAAGCTATCAGCACATCCCCGCTTTGCAAAGGCTTCTTGCGCGTCACCGTGATGCCCGGCAGGGCCTGGTCGCCGCCGAGGCAGGATTCGACGAAATTGCGCATCGGGTGCTCGCGGGCCTCCTGCTCGTCGATCACGCCTTCGCGCAACAGGACCTCCACGTGGCTGTGGTCCCGGGTGCGGCCGCGGATGCGCCCGCCGCGCACCTGGTAGATGCGGCTGTCGCCCACGTGCGCCCACCAGGAGGCCTGGTCCTGCACCAGGCAGATGGCGCCGGTGGCACGGGGGCGGTGATCCACGTCGGTGGCGGCACCCACCGCCACCACGGCGTCGTGGGCGCGGCCCATCGCCGCGTAGAGGAACCCCTGGGGATCGAAAACGGGGTGGTCAGCGCCGGCGAAGTCCTTCTGCACGGATTCCAGCGCCACCTGCGCGGCCAGGGCGCCGTCCGAGTGGCCGCCCATGCCGTCGAACACGAGCAGCATGGCGGCACGCTCGCTGACGGCGATGGCGACCCGGTCCTGGTTGTCCCGGCGGTCCCCGGTGAGAGAGATTTTTGCGTATTCGATGCGCACGTGTTCCCAGGCGGACGACTGGCCCGCAAGCAGCACG
>CAYRZI010000047.1:0-21601 GCA_964428605.1 uncultured Woeseiaceae bacterium | reverse complement strand
TCGTCTTCGTCGTTCGGCGTCCCGGATCGGAGGCGGACGCTACGCAGCTGCGCGACACGATCCGCGCTGCCATCAGGTCGCGATTGAACCCGCTGTTCCAGGTCGCGGAAGTCGTCGTGCGGGACGATTTGCCGCGCACAAGCTCCAACAAAGTGATTCGTCGCCGATTACGGGAAGAATATGAACTTGGCCAAGGATAGATTAGGCGCGTCGGACCGATCGGCGTCCGTGGCGATCGTGGCGGCCAAGCGCACGGCAATCGGTAGCTTTGGCGGTGTGTTCCGCGATGTGCCGGCGCCGGAGCTGGGCCGGGTGGTATGCGCGGCCGTGATCGACCAGGATGCGTGCCACCGGGCAGCCGGTACGCACGCGGGCACCGGCCGCCCGCGCGGCGCCGGCGAACGCGTCGGCGACCCGGGCCATGCCGCCGGCGGGCAGGGCCAGCGTGCCGGGGCCGCGGCCGGGGTCGCCGGCGAGTCGGTAGAGGGCGGTCAGCACGCTGTTCCCCGAGCGGGGTCCGAGGTGGGTACCGAGCACGGCGTCCAGCGCCAGAGCCCCCTTGAGCCGGTCGTCGTCGAGATATTCGTCGAGCACGTCGTAGATGTTGGCGCCGATGATGCGCAGGAACTCCTGTATCTCCCGGCGCCCCAGGCGGCGGATGTCGAGGCCGAGGCGGGCGAGCGCCATCTTGTCCCCGGCCTCGCCGTTGACCAGCAACGGCGGCCGCCGGTTGAGCCAGGGGCGCAGCAGTGCGGCGAAACGCAGCATGCGGCTTCGCAGTTCGGCGTAGCCTTCATGGTCGCGGATGCCCACGGGCCCTTCCAGCCGGCCGCCGTGCAGGCCGACGTGATTGCCGTCCGGCGACAGCGCCAGCGTGGCCACATCCGCGCACGCGTATTCCAGGCCGAATCTGGCGAGTTCCAGTTCGGACGCCACCTCGGGCTGTACGTTTGAGAGCAGGTGGGCCAGACCGGGAACACGGAAACCGGCGGCGAGCTCCCGCTCGGCGGCACCGCCGCCCACCCGGTCGGCGGCCTCCAGGACCGTTACGTCGAGGCCCGCGCGGGCGAGGTACGCAGCGCAGGCGAGCCCGTTGTGGCCGGCGCCGATGACGACGGCGTCGTGGCGCGCGCCGCTCACGGCTGTCTTCCGCCGGCCTCAGTCATCGCCGAAGCCCTCCGGCACGGTGGACGGCCGGCGCAGATCGCGGAGGATCTCGCGGGCGGCGTTGGCGCCCGGTGCCGCCATGACGCCGCCGCCGGGGTGGGTGGCGGACGAGCACATCCAGAGTCCCCTGACCGGACCCCGGTACTGCGCGTATCCGGGCACCGGTCTGTTGAACAGCAGCTGGTCCATGGTGAGTTCGCCCTGAAAGATATTGCCCTCCGTGAGGCCCACCTCTGCTTCGAGCTCCCGTGGCGTGCGCACCTCCACGTGCAGGATCAGATCGCGGAAGTCCGGACTGTAGCGGGCGATCTGGTCCAGCACGGTGTCGCGAAACGCGTCCCGGTCGGCGTCGGTCCAGGGGCCGGTGGCGAGTTCCGGGGGGCAGTACTGCACGAACACGCTCATGAAGTGCTTGCCCGGCGGCGCCATGGTCGGATCGCACAGGCTCGGGATCAGCATGTCGAGATAGGGGTCAGCGGACCAGGTCTTCGCCTTCCAGTCGTCGTAGGCGCGCTCCAGCCGTTCGAGCGAGTCCACGAAGTGCATATCCGTATTCATGAGCTCGCTGCCCTCCGGCAGCGCCGGGAAGCTGGGTAGTCCGTCCAGCGCGATGTTGAGTTTCCCGGAGGACCCGCGGATGTGGTAGTTCTCCACCCGGCGCAGGAACTCCTCGTCCAGGTCGCCCGCATCCATCAGCCCGAGGAAGGTGCGTTTGACGTCCAGGTTGGAGACCACCCGGTGGGCCGGGACCTCCTCGCCGTCGGCCAGCGCCACGCCGCGCACCCGGCCGTCGC
This sequence comes from uncultured Woeseiaceae bacterium, assembly GCA_964428605.1. Classification (GTDB taxonomy): domain Bacteria; phylum Pseudomonadota; class Gammaproteobacteria; order Steroidobacterales; family Woeseiaceae; genus Lentisalinibacter. The sequence continues at coordinate 19,640 of CAYRZI010000047.1, read as the reverse complement.
GCACCACGATGTCCGTCACCTCGGCGCCGGTGCGCAGCTCGCCGCCCGCGGCGCGGAAGGCGTCCGCGATGGCGCGGCTGACCGCGCCCATGCCGCCCCGCGCCAGCCCCCAGGTGCCGATGTTCCCGTCCACCTCGCCCATGTAGTGATGCAGCAGCACGTAGGCCGAACCGGGAGAATAGGGGCCGAGCGCCGTGCCGATGATGCCGCTGCCGGCGAGGCTGGCCTTGACCACGTCGGTCTCGAAGAACTCGTCGAGATAATCGCCGATGCTCATGGTCCAGAAGCGCAGCGTGTCGTAGACGGCCGCCTCGTCCATCTCCAGCAGCCGGCCCGCCATCGCGCCCAGTTCGCGCAGGTCCCGGGGCCGGAAGGACGCCGGGTCCGGCGGCGTGCGCAGCAGGAACTCGCGGATGAAGCGGGTCTGGCGCATGACCTCCGCCGAGTAGCGGCGGTAGGCGTCCGCGTCCCGGGGCGAGTGCCGCGCGATCTCCCGGTGGGCCACCTCCTTGTCCCAGTAGCTGCCCAGGTAGTCGCCGTTCTCCATGAAGGTGACGCTGCCGCCGTAGGGCGTGACCTGCAGGCCGTGGCTGGCCAGGTCGAGGGAGCGGTAGATCTCCGGGCGCAGCAGGCTGCAGACGTAGGAGCAGTTGGAGTAGATCCAGTCGTCGTAGAGTTCCCGGCTGACCGCAGCGCCGCCGATGTAGTCGTTCTTCTCCACCACGAGCACGCGCAGCCCCGCCCTGGCCAGGAAAGCGGCATTGGTCAGGCCGTTGTGCCCGGCGCCGATGACGATCGCGTCGTAGGTCTTCACGCTGGTCCGTGACGTGTTCTTCCCGCGCTACTGTCCCACCCGGTCACGCCGCGTGTCCAGCGGGCCCGCCGCTCACCCGGCGGAAGAACAGCGCCACCATGAGGCCGGCGGATACCGCCACGCCGCCCGTCATCCCCCACCACAGACCGGGCGCACCCAGGTCGAGACCGAAGGCCAGGGTTGCGCCGGCGCCCAGGCCCAGCACCCAGTAGCCGAGTATGGCGAAGAGCATCGGCGTGCGGGTATCGTGCAGCCCGCGCATGGCGTTGGCCGCGATGATCTGCAGCCCGATCAGCAACTGGAACAGGGCGGCCGCCGCGGCCACCGCCACGGCCGCCTCGAGCACCGTGGCGGCATCCGGGTCGCCGGCGCGGAGGAACAGCGCCACGATGGCCTCGGGCAGCAGCCACAGCACCACGCCGGCCACGCCGAGGACGGCCAGTGCCATCCGGAACGTGATGGCGGCGGCCTGCCGCGCAGCCGGCGGGCTGTCCCGGCCCATGCCGAAGGCCACCCGCACCCGCACGGCGTCCCCGAGTCCGGCGGCCACGCTCAGCGAGATATAGACCACCGTGTAGACGATCTGCTGGGCCGCCAGTGTGGCCGCCCCGAGCAGGCCGACGAGCACGGCCGCGACGGTGAACATGCCGCCCGAGAGCAGCTGTGCGCCGGCTACGGGCAGACCGAGCAGGACCAGCCGCCGGAACAGGGCGCCGTCGCCGCCGGCGAAGGCATGGCGCCAGCGTACACCGGGGATCGGCTCGTGCCGGCGGACGTGCAGCCAGAGCGCGGCGAGCATGAGCCAGCTGACGATGGCCGTGCCCGCTCCCGCGCCGGCGACGCCGAGGGCTGGCAGGCCGAGGCGGCCGAATACCAGCACGTAGTTCAGGCCCGCATTCAGCACGAGGGCGGCGATCGACAGCCTGAAGATCACCATGGGCCGCTCGATGGCCGTGACGTAGTTGCGCAGCACCGTGAACCAGAGGATGGCCGGCACCGCCGCGGTCAGGGCGCGGGCATAGTCATCGGCGGCCGCCACCACGCCCGGGTCCTGCCCGGCCAGCGCCAGCATCGGGCCCAGATACCAGGTGAGCGCCATGACCGGCAGCGAGAACACGGTGGCCACGCGCAGGCCCTGCTCCACGGTGGCCGCCGTGGCCGCGGCGTCGCCGGTGCCGCGGGCGTGGGCGACCAGCACGGCCACCATGGAGACCGTGCCCATGCCGATCAGCAGCAGCACGTAGAACCAGTCTCCCGCCAGGCCGACGGCGGCGAGTTCCGTGCTGCCGAGACGCCCCACGATGATCATGTCGATGATCAGCATGGCCATCTCGACCAGGTAGGCGGCGATCAGGGGCCCGCTGATGGCCAGCAGGCTGCGGCGCTCGCCGGCCGGGGTCGGGAGCCGGGGTCGGCCGGTGCCGGCCGTCACGGCACCGCCGCCGGCGGCATCGGCACGCCAATCAGACGTTGCGCAGATACCACTGGTAGTCGCGGTCCGTGATCTCGTTGTGGAAACGCCGGTTCTCGACCCGGCGGGCATGCTCGTACACACGGCAGTACTCGCCGCCCAGATACTCCGGCAGGAAGGTGCTGTCGCGGAACCGGTCGAGGGCTTCGTCCCACCGTACGGGCAGGGCGGTCACCAGCTCGACCTCCTCGCCTTCCTCCACCATACGGTCGGGTTCGAGCTCGTGCTCCAGCCCGTTGTGGATGCCCGCGAGCACGGCGGCGGCCACCAGGTAGGGGTTGGCGTCGGCGCCGGCGGTGCGGTGCTCGATGCGCAGGTTGATCGGACCGGACAGGGGGATGCGGATGGAGACGCCGCGGTGGTTCACGCCCCAGTTCGGCATCACCGGCGCGAAGAAGTCCGGGCGCAGGCGGCGGTAGGAGTTGGCGTTCGGGGCGAAGACGGCCATGGCATCCGCCATAGTGGCCTGCAGGCCGCCCACGGCGCGGCGCAGGCCGTTGTCGAACGGCGGCACGGCCAGGGCGGCGTCGCCGTCGGAGAAGAAGTTCGTGCCGTCCTCGCGGAGCAGGCTCACGTGCAGGTGCATGCCGTTGCCCGCGTACTCCGCGAAGGGCTTCGCCATGAAGCAGGCGGCGGTGCCGTGGCGGCGCGCGGCCGCTCGCACGGCGCGCTTCAGCAGCACCGCGTGATCGCAGGCCGCCAGCGGGTCCGCCACGTGCTGCAGGTTCACCTCGAACTGGCCCGGCGCGAACTCGGAAATGGTGGTGCCCACCGGCAGGGACTGGGTCCGGCAGATGGCCGTGAGGTCGTCGAGGAAGGGCTCCAGCTCCCACAGGTCCTCCGGGTGGTAGACCTGTTCCCCCCGCTGGCCGTGGCCGGTGCCCGGGATCGCCGGCAGCCGCGGGGCCACGCCCCGGTGGGCGGCGTCCAGCAGATAGAACTCCAGCTCTGCCGCCATGACCACCGTGAGGCCGCGCTCGCGCAACGGCAGTACGGCCCGCGCGAGCACGTGCCGGGGGTCGGCAAAGTAAGGGGCGCCGTCGCGGTCGTACAGGGAAAACAGGGCCTGGCCGCAGGGGCGCCGTGCCCAGGGGATGGCTGCCAGCGTACCGGGCACCACGCGGGCATAGACATCCGGGTCGCCGTCTTCGGCGCCGTAGGGCAGACCCGTGATCACCGTGCCCAGGGTATCCAGCATCACGGCGCTGGCCGGGATGTTGAAGCCCTTCGAGAAGACCTTGCCGAACTCCTCGGGCAGAACCCGCTTGCCCCGCAGCACTCCGACCATGTCGGCGATGAGGAGCTCGATCATGCCGCAGTCGGGGTGATCGGCGAGGAAACGGTCCAGGTCTATGCTTGCGTCTCCCATCGCCGGCCTCCCGTTGCTGCCCGCCGCTTCAGGCCAGGCTGATCCAGGCCGACTTCATCTGGGTATACTCGAGCAGGCTCTCGAAGCACTTGTCGCGGGCGTTGCCGGACTGCTTGTAGCCGCCGAAGGGCTGGGTCATGTCCTGGTCATCGTAGGTGTTGACCCAGACCATGCCGGCCTCGAACTCCCGGATGAAGCGATGAGCCGTCTTCAGGTCCCGGGTCCAGATGCCCGCCGCCAGGCCGTAGATGGTGTCGTTGGCGATCGCGATGGCCTCGTCCACATCGTCGAAGGGGATTACGCTGGCCACCGGGCCGAAGATCTCCTGGCGGGCGATGGTCATGTCGTTGTTCACCTCGGTGAAGAGCGTCGGCTCCACGTAGGCGCCCCGTTCCAGGGCCTCCGGCACGCCGCCCCCGAAGACCAGCTTCGCGCCCTCGCTGCGGCCCTTTTCCACCAGCCCCAGCACCCGTTGCTGGTCCCGGCGCGTGACCAGCGGCCCCATCGTGGTGGCCGGGTCCAGGGGATCGCCCGGCCGGTAGGCCGCCCGGGCGCCGGCGCTGAAGCGCTCCACGAACTCGTCGTGGATGCGCCGGTCCAGCATGATGCGCGAGCCGGCGTTGCAGGCCTCGCCCATGTTGCCGTAGATGGCGTGATAGGCGGTCTCCACGGCCCGTTCCATGTCCGGCAGGTCGTGCAGGAACACCTGGGGCGACTTGCCGCCGCACTCGAGGCCCACCTTCTTCAGGTTGGACTGCCCGGCGTACTGCAGCATGAGCTTGCCCACCTCGGTGGAGCCCGTGAACGAGATCTTGGCCACGTCGTCGTGCAGCGCCAGCGGCTTGCCCGCGGCCTCGCCGAGGCCGTTCACCACGTTGAATACCCCGGGCGGTCCCCCGGCCTCCGCGAACAGCTCCGCCAGGCGCAGGCAGGAGAGCGGGGCCTGCTCCGCAGGCTTCAGCACCAGGGTGTTGCCGGCCGCGAGTGCCGGCGCGAACTTCCAGGCCGCCATCAGCATGGGGAAGTTCCACGGCGTGACGGCACCGACGACGCCCAGCGGCTCGCGCAGCACGAAATGGGCGACGTCGCTGGCGGTATTGGTCACCTTGCCCTCGATCTTGTCGATGCTCTCGCCCATGAAGCGGATGGTGAGCAGCACCAGGCGGATGTCGACGCCGATCATGTCCCGGATCGGCTTGCCCATGCACAGCGTGTCGAGCACCGCCAGCTCCGCGGCGTTTTCCTCGATGAGTTCGGCGAAGCGGTACATGACGGCCATCCGCGCCCGCGGCGCCATCCGCGACCAGTTCCCGGAGCGGAACGCCGCGCGCGCGGCCGCCACGGCCGCGTCGATATCCCTCGCATTGCCGGCGGCCACCTCGGCGAGAGCCTCGCCGGTGGCGGGGTTCACCGTCTCGAACCGGCCGCCGTCGACGGCGTCGACGTATTCGCCGTCGATGAAATGACGGGTCTCCAGCCGGGTTTTCGTGGCGTCAGCGATCTCGCGCCAGCGCCGGGCGTCGTATTGCTTCAGGTCAGCCAGTGTCATCGGTCGGTTCTCCGGCGCCGCCGGGCGCCCGCGGGGATGAGAGCATCTTGCGGCGGCCCAAAACGGGCGTCAACCGGCTAGCCGGTGACGGCCACCAGCGCGGCACCGCCGAGGTAGATTGCGAACAGCAGGAGGCTCTCGAACCCGATGTTGCCCACCCCGTGACGCTCCCGGAACAGGAGCCCTGCCAGCAGCACGCCCGTCATGAGCATGGTCAGCGCCAGCCACAGCAGCTCGGCGCCGGCGAGGGCGGCGTAGATGGACCCCTCCCGGTAGGCGATGTCGGAGATGGCCACGAACAGGGTATCGAAGGCGTTGCCGCCGACGATGTCGCCGACCGCCAGCGTCAGTGCGCCCATGCGTACGGCGGATATGGCGATGACCAGCTCGGGCAGGGAGGTCGCCACGGCCGTCAGCGTGCCGCCGACGAAGCTCTCGGACAGCCCGGTGCGTGCCGCCAGGGGTACCGCCACCCGGGCCAGTATCCAGCCGGAGAACGCCACCACCGCGGCACAGCCGGCGAAGGTCAGCCACAGCGACGGCAGGCCCAGCCGGGTACGGAAGTGCCGTGCCCGACCGTCGGGACGGGTGTCGGTGGTGCGCTTCGGCAGCCACATGGGTCGGCGATGGGTGCGCACCAGCAGGGACAGGCCGAACAGGTAGGCGCCGATCAGCACGATGCTGCCGGGATGCACGCCGAGGACGGCCAGTTCCGGGACGGCGAAGGCGATCATCTGCAGCGCGAGCAGGACCATCAGGAAGGCGCACATCATCAGGTTCTCCACCGAAGCGGCGGCGTGCTCCAGGTTGGCGCGGCGGTAGAACATGTCGGCGACGGCCAAAAATGCCGTCTGGGCGGCGATGCCGCCGAGACCGTTGCTGACCGCCAGCCCCGCGTGGCCGTTCCAGGCGGCCGTGACGGAGGTCGTGATGCCCGACAGCGAAGTGGCCCCGCCGATCAGCACGGCACCCATCAGCGCCTCGCCGAGGCCGGTGCGGTGGGCCAGATCCCGCGCCGCCCGGGTCATGATGACGCCGAAGACTCCGATGAGCGCGGCGGCCGCGGCGAAAGCGCCAGCCAGCGCCGTCAGTGGCCAGCCGTTCGGATCCATGTCCATGGTCCGGGCCGTCGCGCCCGCAGGGTAATCATGGCTCCAGCCTACGCGAGGGCCACGGTGCCTGTCTGCCGTGGCCGGCCGCAGCGCGGGCCGGGCAGGTGAATAAGGCGGCGGGAGTGCGCATAATCGGAGCGGTCGCACGCGCCCGGCGCGGCGACCGGCACAACAGCAAGGGGGAGGCCGCATGCAGGTACCGCTGCTCGTCGATGATTTTCTGGAGCGCCCCGTGCGTCTGTACCCGGGCAAGACCGCCGTAGTGGACGGCGATCTGCGCTACAACTACGCTGAATACGCCGAGCGGGTCTGGCGGCTCGCCAACGCCCTGGCCGGACTCGGCATCGGCCGCGGCGACCGGGTCTGCATCCTGAGCCCGAACTCCCACTTCTTCCTGGAGAGTTTCTTCGCCACGGCCCGCATCGGCGCGATACTCGTGCCGCTGAACTACCGGCTGACGCCCGAGGACCACGCGTACATCATCGATCATGCCGGTGTGAAGGCCGTGCTGGTCGACTACGAGTACACCGGCATGGTGGACGCCATCCGCGGCCGGCTGAGGACGGTGGAGCACTGGATCGTGGCCGCCCACGACGACGTCGACCGGGCCGGCTGGACGGACTGGGAAGCGCTGATCGCCGCCGCCTCGCCGGATGCGCCGGAACCGCCGGCGCGGAACGAGAACGACGTGGTCTCCATCAACTATACCTCGGGCACCACGGCGCGGCCCAAGGGTGTCATGCTGACCCACCGCAACTGCTACCTCAACGCCTACAGCCTGATCGCCCACCTGCGCGTGGCCCACGACGACGTGGAGCTGTGGACGCTGCCGCTGTTCCACGTCAACGGCTGGGGCGGCGTCTACGCCCTGACCGGCATGGGCGGAACTCACGTCGTCCTGCGCGCCGTGGAAGGCCGGCGCATCTACGAGCTGATGGAGCGGGAGGGGGTGACCTTCGCGTGCATGGCCCCGGCGGTGCTGCGCACCATCCTCGATTACCCGGACAAGGACGCTCACGACATCTCCGTGCAGCCCCGCTTCACGGTGGCCGGCGCGCCGCCGCCCGCCGCCTTCATCGAGCGGCTGGAGCGCGAACTCGGCTGGCGGTTCATCCAGCTCTACGGCCTCACCGAGACCTCCCCGTTCCTCACCTATTCCAGCCCGGATTTCGGGACGAGGGAAGACGACTATCAGCGCCGTGCGCGGGCGGGTGTGCCGGCCATCGGCGTGGACATCCGGCTGCTGGACGGCGACGGCAGCGAGGTGGCGAAGGACGGCGAATCGGTGGGCGAGGTCTGTGCCCGCTCGAACGTGGTGTTCGAGGGCTACTGGGAGCAGCCGGAGGAGACGGACAGGGCCATCCGCGACGGCTATTTCCACACCGGCGATCTCGCCGTGTGGGACGCCGTCGGCAACATCCACATCGTGGACCGCAAGAAGGACGTTATCATCTCCGGCGGCGAGAACATCAGCTCGCCGGACATCGAGGATACGCTCTACAAGCACCCGGCCGTGCTGGAGTGCGCGGTCATCGGCGTACCCCACGAGAAGTGGGGCGAGACGCCGAAGGCGCTGGTGGTGCTGCGCGACGGTCACGACGCCGGCGAGGAGGAGCTGATCGCCTTCTGCCGGGACAACATGGCCCACTTCAAGTGCCCCACGTCGGTGGAGTTCATCGAGGAGCTGCCGCGCACCGCCACGGGCAAGCTGCAGAAGTTCAAGCTCCGCGACCGCTACTGGAAGGGCGGCCGGCGAGTGTCCGGCTAGCGCGGCGGCCAGGACGGCCAGGACGGCCAGGGCGGCTAGGCCGCGCGGACCGCTTCCTCCGCCGGCATGTAGCCGTAGCCGAGATCCTCCGCCACGGCCTCATGGGTGACGTGGCCCGCGTGCACGTTCAGCCCGTGGGCCAGATGCTCGTCGGCCGCCAGCGCCTTGCGCCAGCCGTGATCGGCCAGCGCGCGCACGAAGGGCAGCGTCACGTTGGTCAGCGCGAACGTGGACGTGCGCGGCACCGCACCGGGCATGTTGGTGACGCAGTAGTGCACCACGTCGTCCACGATGTAGGTGGGTTCGGCATGGGTGGTGGGGCGGCTGGTCTCGAAGCAGCCGCCCTGGTCGATGGAGATGTCCACCAGCACGGAGCCCGGCCACATCGCCTTCACGTGCTCCTCCGTCACCAGCTTGGGCGCGGCGTGACCGGTGATCAGCACGGAGCCGATGACCAGGTCCGCCCGCGGCACCAGGGTATCGATGGAGTGCTGGGTGGAGAACTCCGTCTTCAGGCGGCCGCCGAAGATGTCGTTCAGCTGGCGCATACGGGGCACGGAGCGATCGATCACCGTCACTTCGGCACCGAGGCCGATGGCCATCTCCGCGGCATTGGTGCCGGCGACGCCGCCGCCGAGCACCACCACCCGCGCCGGTCGCACGCCGGGCACGCCGCCCAGCAGGATGCCGCGGCCGCCGCCGGCTTTCTGCAGCGCGAAGGCGCCGGCCTGGATGGACATGCGGCCGGCCACTTCGCTCATGGGTGTGAGCAGCGGCAGTGAGCCGCCGGGGCCGGTGACGGTCTCGTAGGCGATGGCCGTGCAGCCGGACTTCACCAGGCCCTCGGCCTGCTGCGGGTCGGCGGCGAGATGGAGGTAGGTGAACAGCACCTGGCCCTCGTGCAGCATCTGGCATTCCTTCAGCTGGGGCTCCTTCACCTTCACGATCAGTTCGCCCTGCTCGAACACCTCGGCGGCGTCGGCGGCGATGCGGGCCCCGGCCGCCCGGTAGTCGTCGTCGGTCATGTTGATGGCGAGCCCGGCGCCGGTCTCGACGATGACCTCGTGGCCTTCCTGCACCAGTTCCTTCACGCCCGCCGGCACCATGCCGACCCGGTATTCGTGGACCTTGATCTCTTTCGGTACGCCGATACGCATGACTATCCCCCTCTCCGGCCGGCGGTTTCAGATACCGACAGCATACCGCCGCGGCCCGGCGGCAACTACCTATTGGAGCGTCCCGGACCGGACGGTAGCGTGGGTAGGAAGCCGGGACAGGCGAAGGAGGGTCGGTATGACCGAGGCAGCCGGCAGCCGGCGCGTGGCACTGGATGTCTCGCGTCCCATCTGGGAGCGCTGCTTCATGGTGGCGCCGCTGGTACTGGTGGGTACCCGGGACGAGGACGGCAGCCCGGACCTCGCGCCCAAGCACATGGTCACGCCCATGGGCTGGGAGAACTACTTCGGTTTCGTCTGCACGCCTTCGCACAGTACCTACCGCAACATCCGGCGCACGGGCGTATTCACCGTCAGTTTCCCGAAGCCCTCCCAGGTGCTGTTCGCCAGCCTGGCAGCCTCGCCCCGCTGCGACACCGGCGAGAAGCCGGTACTCGACGCCTTCAGCACGATCCCCGCCGAGGAGGTGGACGGCGTGCTCGTCGAGGACGCGTACCTGTTTCTGGAGTGCGAGCACTACCGCACCTATGACGACTTCGGCGTGAACAGCCTGATCACCGGCCGTATCGTGGCCGCCCGGGTCGATTCCGCCGCGCTGCGCAGCTCCGACCGGGACGATCAGGAACTGATCCACGAGGCGCCGCTGTTCGCCTACCTGCATCCCGGGCGTTTCGCCAGCATCGACTCGTCGAACGCCTTCCCGTTCCCGGCCGACATGAAGAAGTAGGTCATGGAGCGGCTGCGTGGACCCGAGATCCTGGCGCAGCTCGAGACCGAGCGCGAGCGGCTCATCCGCTTCCTGCGCGAACTGGTGGAGGCGGAGTCGCCGTCGTCCGTGCCGGAGACCCAGCGGCGCGTGCGCTCCGTGCTGGGGGCCGCGCTGGAGGAACTCGGCTTCCATACGCGGCCGCTGCACGGCCGCCACACCGGTGGCCATCTCTACGCGCGGCCGCGCCACCGGCGGCACGGCGCCGGCGTGCAGCTGCTGATCGGTCATTACGATACGGTCTGGCCGGTGGGCACCCTGGCCGAGCGGCCGTTCGAGGTGGACGGCAACGTCATCCGCGGCCCCGGCGTGTTCGACATGAAGGGCGGTCTGGCACAGATCGTGTTCGCGCTGGGCGCCCTGCGCGCGCTGGGCCTCGAGCCGGCGCTCACACCGGTGATCTTCGTCAATGCCGACGAGGAGATCGGCAGCCGCGACTCCGGCCGGCACGTCCGCCGGCTCGCACGCGTCGCCCGCCGCGCCTTCGTGCTGGAGCCCTCCATGGGCGCGGACGGGCGTCTGAAGACGGCACGCAAGGGGGTGGGGCGCTATACCGTGACGGTCCACGGCCGGGCCGCCCATGCAGGGCTGGACCCCGAGGGCGGGGCCAGCGCCATCCTGGAGCTCTCCCACGTGATCCAGAAGCTGTTCGCGCTGAACGATGCGGAGCGGGGCGTGACTGTGAACGTGGGCACGGTCGACGGCGGCATGCGGCCGAACGTGATCGCGCCGCTGAGCCAGGCGGTGATCGACGTGCGGGTGCCCACGGCGGAGGACGCCGAACGCGTGGACGAGGCGATCATGGGGCTCGCGCCCGAGACGCCCGGCGTGCGCATCCGTGCCGAAGGCGGCTTCGGCCGCCCGGCCCTGGAGCCCACGCCGCGTAACCGGGCGCTCTGGGACGCGGCCCGCAGCCACGGTGCCGCCCTCGGTCTGGATCTGGCCGAGGCCCGTGCGGGCGGCGGGTCCGACGGCAACACCACCAGCCTCTACACCGCCACACTGGACGGCCTCGGCCCGGTGGGCGACGGTGCCCACGCCGAACACGAGTTCTTGTACCTCGACCGCACGCTGGAGCGCGCGGCGCTGCTCGGCTCACTGCTGCTTGCGCCGGACGTCGGCGAGGGAGAGCCGCCATGACGGGCATCTTTCTCGGCAGCCTGACGCGGATATCCGACCTGGACGTGGAGCCGTTCCTGATCGAACGCGTGGCGCCGGATCAGTGGGCCGGCGGCGACTACGTGGTGGGCGCCGTCACCGGCACTCCTGGCCCGCTGTACGAGATAGAGACCGCCACCGGCCGCTACGTCCGCGTGCTGCCGGGCGACCTGGTGGTGGGCGCGTTCGGCAACCGGGAGGCCACGCTCGAGGGCGTGGGCAGCTGGCGGAACATCGAGGGCGACGAGATGCACGCCATGACCGGCGCCGCGCTCGTCGGGCGCTTCGTCTCGCTCTCGCTCATGCTGCCTCAGCCGCTCACGCTGGAGTACCGGGGACACGTCCTGCGGGACGGCCGCAAGCTCAGGATGCAGGACTTCATCGAGCCTGCCGAGCCGCAGTCCCTCGAAGCCCCGGTGGTGCTGCTCTACGGCACCTCCATGTCCGCCGGCAAGACGACGGCGGGACGCGTCATCGTCCACGAGCTGGCGAATAGCGGCCTGGATGTGATCGGCGTGAAGCTCACCGGCGCGGGCCGATATCGAGATGTACTGAGCTTCCGGGATGCCGGCGCCGCCGCCGTGTTCGACTTCGTCGACGCGGGCCTGCCTTCCACCGTGGTGCCGGAGGAGGTATTTCTGGCCGCCATCCGGCCGCTGCTCGGACGCATAGCGCGGCGCCGGCCCGACGTGGTGGTGGTGGAAGCCGGCGCCTCGCCGCTGGAGCCCTACAACGGCGCGGCAGCGATCGACGAGCTCGGCGAGCGCATCCGCTGCGCCGTCCTGTGCGCCTCCGATCCCTATGCGGTCACGGGCGTCGAGCACGCTTTCGGCCTGCGCCCGCATGTGGTCATGGGACCGGCCACGAGTACCAGCGCCGCCATCAACCTCGTGCACAAACTGAGCGGCGTGCCTGCCGTCAACGTGCTGGATCCCGGCTCGCTGCCCGCTCTGCGCCGGGTCCTCGCCGAATGTCTGGACATCCGCTTCCGCTGAATCGCCGCAGCGGGTTATGGCATAGTGTCGCCCCTGCCCGGCCGGCCGGCCGTCGGCCCGGGCTCCGTGTACCGCTACAAGGGATGGATGATGAAAGTATCCGCCAGACTCCTGTTCGCCTTCCTGTTTCTGCCGCTGGCCGCCCTGGCTGCCGACGCTGACGAGGACAAGCCCGAGCCCGGGCTGAACGCCGCGACCCTTGAGGGTCTGGAGCTCAGGAATATCGGCCCGGCCTTCATGTCCGGACGCATCGCCGACATCGTCCTGCACCCGGAGGACCCGAGCACCTGGTACGTGGCGGTGGGCAGCGGCGGCGTGTGGAAGACGACCAACGCGGGCACCACCTGGGAGCCGATCTTCGACGACCAGTCTTCCTATTCCATCGGCTGTATCACCCTCGATCCGAACGATCCGGACACGCTCTGGGTGGGCACCGGCGAGAACGTGAGCGGGCGCCACGTCGGCTACGGTGACGGGCTGTACCGCAGCCGGGACGGCGGCCAGACCTGGGAGCGCATGGGGCTCGAGGACTCCGAGCACATCGGCATGATCCGTATCGACCCGCGGGACTCGGACGTCATCTGGGTGGCCGCCCAGGGGCCCCTCTGGTCCGCGGGCGGCCAGCGCGGACTGTACAAGTCGGTGGACGGCGGCGAGACCTGGGAGAAGCTGCTCGGCGACGACGAATACACGGGCGCGAACGAGGTGCACCTGGACCCGCGCGACCCGGATACGGTCTACGCGGTGACCTGGCAGCGCTATCGCAACGTGGCCGCGCTCATGAACGGCGGCCCGGGCAGCGGCATCCACAAATCCGAAGACGGCGGCGAGACCTGGCGGGAACTGACCGAGGGCCTGCCCGAGGAGGACATGGGCAAGATCGGGCTGGCCATTTCGCCCCAGGACCCGGACGTGGTCTACGCCACCATCGAACTCGCGCGGCGCACCGGCGGCTTCTGGCGCTCGGAGGACGGCGGCGAGACCTGGGAGAAGCGCAACGACTATCTCTCCGGCGGCACCGGGCCCCACTACTACCAGGAACTGTTCGCGAGTCCCCACGCCTTCGACCGGGTCTACCAGATGGACGTCTACCTGCACGTCACCAACGACGGCGGCGAGGACTTCACGAAGATGGGCCGGGATGCCAAGCACGTGGACCATCACGCGATGGCTTTCCGGCCCGACGACCCCGACTACCTCGTCGTCGGCACGGACGGCGGTATCTACGAGAGCTTCGACCTCGGCGAGACCTGGCGTTACGTCTCCAATCTGCCGATCACCCAGTTCTACAAGGTCTCGGTGGACTACGACGAGCCCTTCTACAACATCTACTGCGGCACCCAGGACAATTCCACCCAGGGCGGCCCCGCACGGACGACGAATATCCACGGCATCAGCAACGCGGACTGGTTCGTGGCGCTGGGCGGCGACGGCCACGAGCCCGAGGCGGATCCGACCAACCCGGACATCGTCTACGTGCAGTGGCAGCAGGGGAACCTGAACCGCTACGACCGGCGCACGGGCGAGACGGTCTACATCCAGCCGCAGCCGGGGCGGGGCGAGCCCGAGGAGCGTTTCAACTGGGATGCCCCCATCCTGATCAGCCCGCACGACCCGGCCCGGCTGTACTTCGGCAGCCAGCGGCTCTGGCGCAGCGACAACCGGGGCGACGAGTGGCAGGCCCTGAGCGGCGACCTCACCCGCGACATCGACCGGCTGCGCCAGCCGATGATGGGCACGCGCTGGAGCTTCGATGCACCGTGGGACCTCTACGCCATGTCGAAGTACAGCACCATCGCCAACCTGGACGAGTCACCGCTGGTCGAGGGGCTGATCTACGTAGGCACCGACGACGGCCTCATCCAGATCACGGAGGACGGCGGCGAGACCTGGCGCGAGATCGGCTCGCTGCCCGGCGTGCCCGACTACTTCTACGTGAACGACATCAAGGCCGACCTGCACGACCCGGACACGGTGTATGTGGCAGTGGACAATCACAAGGCCGGCGACTTCCGGCCCTATATCCTGAAGAGCACCAACCGGGGTCGAAGCTGGCGCAACATCTCGGACGATCTGCCGGACCGGCACATCGTGTGGCGGGTGATCCAGGATCACGTGGATCCGGAGCTGCTGTTCGCGGCCACCGAGCTGGGCCTGTTCTTCACCGTGGACGGCGGCGGCAACTGGACCGAGCTGGACGGCGGTATCCCGACCATCTCTTTCCGCGACCTCGAGATCCAGCGGCGGGAGAACGACCTGGTGGCGGCGACTTTCGGGCGCGGTTTCTTCGTGCTCGACGACTACACCCCGCTGCGCGACCTGAGCGGGGAGACACTGGCCGAAGAGACGGTGCTGTTCCCCGTGCGCGACGCCGCCTGGTACGTGCCGAGAGACCCGCTCGGCTGCGGCATCCCGGGCTGCCAGGCGTTCCAGGGCGCCAGCTTCTTCGTGGCGCCCAATCCTCCGTTCGGCGCGGTCTTCACCTACTACCTGCCGGAGAAGATCCGCAGCCGGGAGGAGCAACGCCGGGAGCGGGAGAGGGAACTGAAACTCGAGGGAGCGCCGATCCCGTTCCCGGACTGGGATAGCGTGCTGGGCGAGGAACTCGAGGAGCCGCCGGCCGTGTGGCTGACCGTGCGCGACGCCGCCGGAGAGGTCGTACGCCACATCGAGGCGCCGGCCGAGGCCGGTTTCCACCGGGTGGCCTGGGACCTGCGCTATCCGGATCTGAATCGCTGGGAACCGCAGAGCGAGGAGGAGCCGGCCCCCTGGGAGATCCGCCACGGCGTGCTGGCGGGACCGGGCGAGTACTCGGTGACCCTGGCCCGGCGCGTCAACGGCCGCGTCGAGACCCTGGGTGAGCCGCAGAGCTTCCGCGTCACTTCCATCCGCGAGCCCGTGCTCGAAGGCCCGGCCCAGAGCGAGCGCGTGCGCTTCGACCGCCGCGTCGCCGAGCTGGGCCGTGCGGTCAGCGCCGCCGTGGCCGCCGTGGAGGAGCTGACCACCGAGACCGGCGCCATCAAGGACGTGCTGACCCGCTCCACGGCGGATCCGGCGCTGTACGCCACTGCGCAGGACATCGAAGAACGCGCACGGCGGCTCGGTGTGCGTCTCAGCGGTCACGGCGAACGCTCCGAGATGGGCGATGCGCAACCGGTCTCCATAGCGCGGCGCCTGAACGTGGCCGGCTTCGGCAATACCAAGAATGCCTACGGACCGACCGGTACCCAGCGCACGAGCCTCGAGATCGCGGAAGCAGAGTTCGCGGAGGTGAAGCAGGCGCTGGACCAGCTGATCGACGTGGAACTGGCCGGCCTGAAGGAACGCCTGGATGGCGCGGGCGTGCCGTGGTCGCCAGGCCGCGGCATCCCCCAGCGGTGATAGACGGGTAGGAGGGCCTTCAGGCCCGACCCGGCTTTCTGTTGGCTGAAGCCCCTCCTGCGCGCCCGTCCAGGCATGCAGCGCGTTGCGGACGACCCCCGCAGCCCGGTCCGGGAGCAAGATGGATACCCCCGCGCGGCGGCCACACAAGAAGGGGGTCAGTCGGCCGGGCGGCCCTCGAACTGCTCCTTGTTGGCCAGTACCCGCTCGGTCAGGAAGTCCGATACGGCGCGGATGCGGGCGCTGTGGCGCAGTTCCTCGTGGGTCAGCAGCCACATCGAGGTCTCGAAGACGTTGGTGTCGGGCAGCAGGGGCACGAGCCCGCCCTGCAGTGCCACCCAGCGGTGCGACAGCACGGCGATGCCGTAGCCGGCCCGCGCGGCCGAAATCTGTGCGGCCGGGCTGTTGGTCGTGAAGACGAAGCGTCCGACGGGAAGGTGGGCGAGGTCGTCTCCGGGGACGAGGTGGGTCGGGCTGCCGGCCTGCTCCAGGCCGATGAGGTCGTGATCGACCAGATCGTCGAGCGAGTCGACCGGCGGCGCTTGCTCCAGATACGACGGCGCCGCGTACAGCCCGAAGCCCACGGTGACCAGCCGCCGGCCGATCAGCTCCGGCTCCTTCGGCTCGCCGAGCCGCAGCGCGATATCGGCCTCGCGGCGCAGCAGGTCCATGCTGCGGCTGTCCACGCGGATGTTCAGCGTGATGTCCGGATACCGCCGCCGGAATTCGGTGAGTTCGGGCGGCAGCCACTCGGTGCCGGTGCCTTCGGTGGCCGTGATGATCACCTCGCCGGCCAGGCTCTTGGAGTGCACCTCCACGGCGCGCTCGATGGCGAGCATCTCCCGCTCCATGCGCTGTGCGTTCTCCAGGATGGCCCGCCCGGTGTCGGTGAGCTGCATGCGCCGCCCGGTGCGCACGAACAGGGGCACGCCCATGCGCTTCTCCATGGCGGCGAGCCGGCGCCCGAGGGTGGGCTGGCTGAGCGAGAGGTGTTCGGAGGCGGCGAGCAGGCTGCCGTGCTCCACGATGGCGAGGAACAGCCGGATGTCCGACCAGTCCCGCAGGGCGGATTTGCTATTCATGAAAGCATAATAAATATGTAATTCCGTTATCGCTATGCATTGCTGAAATCCCTAAGCTGTGCTCAACGGTTCATCGACAGGGAGACAGCCATGACCATCGGTATACAGCTCGCCGCACTGATGCTCGTTATCACCAGTGCCGCGGGCGCGGCCGACGCCGCCGCGGCCGGCCTGGAGCTGCAGACGACGCCGGAATTCGTGCAGCGCGCGGAGATCGCGCTGGCCGAGGGGAATCTGGAGCGCGCGGTCGGCCTGGTGGCGCCCAGGGTCGAGAGGCTGCGCAGCCACTACGCCCGCAACCGGGCCTACGCCACGCTGTGTAACGCCCACCTGCGGCAGAAGGACTACGGCCTCGCGGGCGCGGCCTGCACCCGCGCTGCCGAAAGCCGTTACGCCAACTGGAGCGACTACAACAACCTCGGCGCGTATCACTACCTGACCGGTGACTTCGCCGCAGCCCGCGAGTACTTCGAACTGGCGTCGGAGATGGCCCCCGGCGAGGAGGCGGTTGGCCTCAACCTGCGGGCGCTGCTCGCCGCGACCACCCGCTGAACGGCCAGCGGAGCCGCCTGCGGCCGCCCCTCGGCCGCCGCGCTGCCTGCCGGACGAGCCCAGACAGCCGGGCCACGGACGGCCCGGCTGTCCTGTTCATGGCGCCAGCGGCCGCTCGGGCAGTAACCCGCGCCGCTCCAGCAGCGGCTCGATCACGGGATCGCGGCCGCGGAAGGCCCGGAACAGCTCCAGCCCCGGCTTCGTGCCGCCCTGCGACAGGATCTCCTCGCGGAAGGCGATGGCCGTCTCCCGGTCGAACAGCCCCTGCTCGCGGAAGGCCTGGAAGACGTCGGCGTCCATGACCTCGGACCAGAGGTAGCTGTAGTAGCCCGCGGAATAGCCGCTGGAGAAGATGTGCCGGAAGTAGGTGCTGCGGTAGCGGGGGATGATGTCGTCGATCAGGCCGATGCGCTCCATCTCCGCGCGCTCGAAGCGCTCCGGCACGACCTCCGCCCCCGGCTCCAGCATGTGGTAGGCCATGTCGAGATAGGACGCCGCCATGTATTCCACGGTGCGGAAGCCCTGGTTGAACTTGGCCGTGGCCTGAATCTTGCGGATCAGTTCTTCGGGCAGCGGCTCGCCGGTCTCGTAGTGGCGGAAGGTCTTCAGCATCTCCGGCTCGCCCAGCCAGTTCTCCATTACCTGGGACGGCAGCTCGACGAAGTCGCGGGCGGTGCTGGTGCCGGCGAGCGACGGATAACGCACCTCCGACAGCATGCCGTGCAGGGCGTGGCCGAACTCGTGCAGCAGCGTCTCCGCCTCCGAGTAGCGGAGCAGGGCGGGCTGGCCGGGTGCCGGCGCCGGGAAGTTGAAGTTGTTGGTCACCACCGGCGTCACGAATGCGTCCATGTCGGACTGCTGGCGCAGGGCGTTCATCCAGGCGCCGCCGCGCTTGCTCTCGCGGGCGAACCAGTCCATGTACAGGATGGCCAGGTGGGAGCCGTCTGCATCGAACACCTCGAACACCTGCTGCCCGGGGTGCCAGCGCGGCAGGTCCGGGCGCTCCTCGAAGGTTAGGCCGAACAGGCGGCCGGCCAGTTCGAACGCGGCGCTGCGCACCGCGGAGAACTCGAACCAGGGCCTCAGCGCCTGCTCGTCGAAATCGTAGCGCTGCTTGCGCAGCTTCTCGGTGTAGTAGCGCCAGTCCCAGGGCTCCAGCTCGCCGTCGATGCCGTCGGCGTGGAGCATTGCGGTCAGCGCGTCCCTCTCACGCTTCGCCATCGCCAGCGCGGGCTCCCAGACCTCGTCCAGCAGCGCGTACACGCGCTCCGGCGTCTGCGCCATGCGGTCCACCAGCACCGAGGCGGCATGGTTGTCGAAGCCGAGCAGCCGCGCGCGCTCGGCGCGAAGCGCCACCATCTCCGTAACAATCGCGTTGTTGTCGTACTCGTTGCCGCGGTCGCCGCGTTGCGCGTAGCCTATGAAGACCGTCTTCCTGAACTCCCGATTGGGCGAGTACTCGAGGAAGGGCTCGATGCTCGGGCGCTGCAGGGTGAACACCCAGCACTCGTCGCAGTCGTGGCCGCGGCGCTCTGCCTCCGCCGCCGCGGAGGCGACCAGGCTCGACGGCAGCGCGCCGAGATTGGCGCGGTCCGTGACCAGCAGCTCGAACCGGTTCGTCTCCTCGAGCACGTTCTGCTGGAACTCCTCGTCGAGCACGGCGAGGCGGCCGTTGATCTCCTTCAGCCTGGCGCGGGCCTCCTCGTCCACGGCGGCGCCGGCCAGCACGAACTCCTTGTGGGTCTCCTCCAGCAGTCGCAGGGCCTGTGCGTCCAGACCGAGACCCTCGCGCGCCTGCCAGACCGCATCGATGCGCTCGAACAGCGCCGGGTTCAGCAGGATGTCGTCGTTGTGAGCGGAGAGTTCCGGCGCGATGGTCTTCGCCGTCGCGCGGATGACCTCGTCCGAATGGGCGGCGTTCACGGCGTAGAAGATCCGGCTCGTACGCTCCAGCGACGAGCCCGCGCGTTCCAGCGCCTCGACCGTGTTCGCGAAGGTCGCGGGCTCCGGGCTGGCGATGATGGCCTCGATCTCCGCACGCTCCCGGCGCATGCCCTCGCGCAGCGCCGGCAGGTAATGCTCCGGGCGGATCCGGTCGAAGGGCGGCACGCCGTAGGGCGTGTCCCAGTCGGCGAGCAGCGGGTTCGGAGCGGGGGCTGACTCGACGGTCTCGGCGGCGGTGTCGCTTGCGGTTTCTTGCATGGTGTCGGTGTCGCGGTTGGTCTCCTGGCCGCAGGCGGCGAGGATCAGGGTGGTGATGACCAGCAGGCCTCGTGTGTTCATGGCTACGCTGTCTCCGGATGATGCAGGGTTGCGACGCGTGCCGCTGCGCGGCGGGAGCGCCCGCTTCAGGCGTCTGCGAATACGATGTTCACGCGCCGGTTGTGCCGGCCTTTCTTCTCGATCTTGCTGACCCGTATCGGTCCGATCTCGCCGGTCCGGCGCACG
>CAYRZI010000046.1:0-22732 GCA_964428605.1 uncultured Woeseiaceae bacterium | reverse complement strand
GCTGCATCCCATGATCCTGATCCGCATACGTTTCCGACCCACTGCAGTCTCTGCTCGAAGCTCGCCCGTCCCTGGCCGGCTGCGCGCGCGAGCGTGGGATGACAGGGTTCTAAACAGGGACACCATGTGCGATGATTTCAGGGCTTCTAAACCTATTTGATGCCTCCCAGGGTTTCCGTGTTTCAAATCACAGTTCTCGTCTTGTACGCCGGGGCAGGCTTGCTGCTGGCCGCCGGGCAGGTGCCCAAATACGAGCACCGGCATGAACTGCTGTTCTGGGTTTCACTGCCTCTCGCGCTGGCCGGCCTGCTGGCCCACGAGCAGATGCTGGCGCGGGAGATCCTGGTGGGCGACGCGCTCAGGCTCAGCGTCTTCAGCATGACCTCTCTGGCGGGTTGGCAGGTGGCCATCCTGGCTACGCTCGCCGCGCTGCGCCAGCGCTTGCGTGGCCTGTCGGCGATGCTCTTCCTGGTGGCGGGCGTGGCGGCTCTGGGCACGGGCTTCACCAGTGAGGCCAACGTCACCTCCAGCCTGACCTGGCAGCTGCGCACGCACGTCATGCTGTCCATGTTCGCCTACAGCCTGCTCGCCGTCGGCGCCGTACTCGCCTTCGCGGCCCTGCACCAGGACCGGCTGCTGCGGCGGGCGAAGATGGGGCTCTACACCCGGCTGATGCCGCCGCTGGTGACCATGGAGTCGCTGCTCTACGGCGTGGCCACCGCCGGCTTCCTCTGCCTGCTGCTGGCGGTGTTCAGCGGGCTGGTGCGGGTGGAGAACCTGTTCGCCCAGCATCTGCTGCACAAGAGCGTGCTCTCGTTCATCGCACTGGGCCTGTTCGGCGTGCTGCTGATCGGACGCCAGCTGGCCGGGTGGCGCGGCCGACGCGCCATCTACCTCTACCTGGGCGGCTTCTTCACCCTGGTGCTGGCCTACTACGGCAGCAAGATCGTCCTCGAGTACATCCTGCACCGCCCCTGGGGGTGAGCCGGGGTGAGCCGCGCCGAGGCCGGCTGATCCCGGCCGGGACCCGGCTGCTTGACAGCGGCGCTGCCCTGTTGGTCAACTGACCGACACGGAGTTGCAAGGAGACGGGGTGACCCCTCTTTGACCGAAGACCAACCTCTGGGCCTCCTGTTCGGCCTGCTCGGCCTGCTGCTGATCTTGTCGGCCTTCTTCTCGGGTACCGAGACGGCTCTCATGAGCCTGAACCGCTATCGACTGCGCCACCGCGCCCGCTCCGGGCACCGCGGCGCACGCCTGGCGGAGGCGCTGCTGCGCCGGCCTGACCGCCTGATCGGCCTGATCCTGCTGGGCAACAACCTGGTGAACATCTCGGCCGCCTCGCTGGTGACGCTGATCTCGCTGCGTCTGGGCGGCGAGGCCGCCATCGCCATCGGCACGGGGCTGCTGACGCTGGTCATCCTCATCTTCGCCGAGGTGGCGCCGAAGACCGTGGCCGCGCTGCACCCGGAGAAGGTGGCACTCCCGGCCGCCTACGTCTATTACCCGCTGCTGAGACTGCTCTACCCCTTCGTGTGGGTGACCAACCTGCTCGCCAACACCGTCCTTAGGCTGTTCGGCGTCCGCCACGACGAGGCCCAGAGCCATTCCCTCAGCAGCGAGGAACTGCGCACGGTGGTCAACGAGGCCGGCGCCATGATCTCCCGGCGCTTCCGCCGCATGCTCACCAGCATCCTGGACCTGGAGAAGGTCACGGTCGACGACATCATGGTGCCCCACAACGAGATCATCGCCATCAACCTCGAGGACTCGATGAGCGAGATCCTGGACCAGATCCAGGCCAGCCAGCACACCCGGCTGCCGGCCTACCGGGACGGCATCGACAACATGGTGGGCATCCTGCACATACGCCGACTCGTCACCGCCCTGCGCAAGGCCGAGCTCACGCGCGAGTCCCTCGTGGCGGCCCTGCAGGAGCCCTACTACGTGCCCGAGGGCACGCCGCTCAGCACACAGCTGGTCCAGTTCCAGCAGCGCAAGCGCCGGCTGGCGCTGGTGGTGGACGAGTACGGCGACATCCAGGGCATGGTGACGCTGGAGGACATCCTGCAGGAGATCGTCGGCGAGTTCCGTACCGTGCCCTCGGACCAGCACCCGGACCTGCAGCCCGACGGCACGGGCGGCTGGATCGTGGACGGCGGCGCGAACGTGCGGGAACTGAACCGCCTGCTCGGCTGGCAGCTGCCCACCGACGGGCCGAAGACCCTGAACGGGCTGATCCTCGAGACGCTGGAGACCATTCCGGAACCCGGCACCGTGCTCGCGCTCAACCACTACAGCGTGGAGATCCTGGCCACCGGCGAGAACATGGTGCGCTCGGCGCGTATCCGCGAACCGGCGCCGGCCCGGCTGGCCGCCGGCGGCGAGTGAGGCCTCAGCCGAACGCCGCCTCGAGGGCCTCGGACACACGCGAGACCGGGATCGTCTCGATACCCTCCGGCGGCCGGCGGGGCGCATTCGCCCGCGGCACGATGGCGCGCCGGAAACCCTGCTTGGCGGCTTCGGCGAGCCGCTCCTCGCCGTAGCGCACGGGACGCACCTCTCCTGCCAGACCGATCTCGCCGAAGCTGACCGTGCGCCGGTCCAGCACCCGGTCCCTGAGGCTCGAGACCACGGCGAGCACCGTCGGCAGATCGGCGGCGGTCTCCGCGATGCGGATACCGCCGACCACGTTGACGAAGACGTCGTCTCCCGCCAGTGACAGCCCGCCGTGGCGCTGCAGTACGGCGAGCAGCAGGTTGAGGCGGTTCTGGTCCTGACCCTGGGACAGCCGGCGCGGATAGCCGCCCGCTCCCTCCGTCACCAGCGCCTGCACCTCAACGAGCATCGGTCGGCTGCCCTCCCAGGCCACCGTCACCACGCCGCCCGCGGCCTGGGCGGTGTCCCGGGACAGGAAGATGGCCGACGGGTTCTTCACCTCCCGGAAACCCTCCGGGCCCATCGCGAACATGCCGATTTCGTTGACCGCACCGAAACGGTTCTTGACCGCCCTCACCATGCTGAAACGGCTGGCCGGATCGCTCTCGAAATAGAGCACGGTATCCACCATGTGCTCCACCACCCGCGGGCCGGCGATGGCGCCCTCCTTGGTGACGTGTCCGACGATGAACACCGCCACGTCCCGCTCCTTGGCCAGGCGTACCAGACGGGCGACGCATTCGCGCAGCTGACTGACGCTGCCCGCGGCGGAATCCAGCTGGCCGGACGTGATGGTCTGCATGGAGTCCACCACCAGCACGGCCGCCCGCGAACGGTTGACGGCGTCCAGCATCACGTCGAGACGGGTCTCCGCAAGCAGGTGCAGATCGCTGTCCGCGACGCCCAGGCGCCGGGCCCGCTGGGCCACCTGGCGCAGGCTCTCCTCGCCGCTGACGTAGAGCACCGGCAGCGAGTCCCGCAGCCGGGCCGCCACCTGCAGCAGGAGCGTCGACTTGCCCACTCCGGGGTCGCCCCCCAACAGGGTCACCGCGCCCGGGACGAGACCGCCGCCGAGCACGCGGTCGAATTCGCCGAAGCCGGTGGTGGTGCGTTCCCGTTCGTCGTCGCCCGCCTGCGAGAGCTCCGCCAGCGCCGCCAGATCGCCAGCGGCGCCGGCATCGGCGGCGCCGCCGCCCGGGGCGAGCCGCACCTCGCTGAGCGTGTTCCAGTCGCCGCACTCGGCACACTGGCCCTGCCATTTCACGCTGTGTGCACCGCAGGAGGAACAGACGTAGGCGGTCCGTGTCTTCGCCATGATCACCGGGACATCATTATTGCAACAATGGGGTCGGTCGAGCTGCCGATCCGGCAAGAGCCGGCATGATAGCATCGCGCCGCGGCCGGGTTCGCACCGCAAAATGGTAACGGTATCTCAATAATCCGGCACCGCCTGACCTATACTTCGCGCCGGGTGATTCCACGATGAACAAGACCACGACCCACACAACCGGGGGCCGCGGCCCGTCGGGCCGCTCGACCCTGCGCGGACGCCGCCCGGCGGCACCGGCAGGTCGCCGGGCGTTCCGACTTATGTTCAGTTGGTGGTACCCTTGTTCGATCGGCGCAGGGAGCGATCCCGAGCGAGGTACCCGGAATGTCGGACCGGATGGTGGACCCGGAACGTACGGGCCGGCGGAAGCGCGTCCGCAGGCAGACCGGGCGAACCGCGGGACGAGGCGACCGGGAGAGGAAACCGAGAGAGGCGCTTGCCAGGGAACCGGACCCGGCGCGCGGCCACGTCACCGAGCCGGTGACGCCCGCCGGCGGGAACGACAGCACGCATATTCTGGACCGGTAGACAGGCAAGCGGAATGAGCCTCAAGGGGAAGATCCGATTCTCCGAGATCACCGACACCGGCAAGGTGCGGGATCACAACGAGGATGCCATCGCCACCCAGCCGGACATCGGCCTGATGGTGCTCGCCGACGGCATGGGCGGCTACAACGCCGGCGAGGTGGCCAGCGGCATCGCCGTGAAGACGGTCTTCGACCTGGTCGGCGAGGCCACCAACCGGGAGGATCGGGACGAGGTCGAGCCCACCTCGGGGCTCATGCGCCAGACCATCGTGCTGCGCGACGCCATCTCCCGCGCCAACAAGATCATCTACCAGACGGCGCAGAGTCAGCCCCAGTGCGAGGGCATGGGCACCACCATCGTCGCCTGCCTGTTCTACGACGACCGGGTCTCGGTGGCCCACGTCGGCGACTCCCGGGCCTACCGGTTGCGGGCGGATCAGTTCCAGCAGCTGACGCTGGACCACTCGCTGCTGCAGGAACTGGTGGACCGGGGCTTCTACTCACCCGAGGAGGCGCAACGGTCGACGAACCGGAATTATGTTACAAGGGCTCTCGGCGTGGAGCCGGCGGTCGAAGTGGAGGTCCAGGAGTACGACGTCGAGCGGGAAGACGTGTATCTGCTCTGCTCGGATGGCCTTCCGGACATGGTGGAGGACGAGGATATTCACTTAACTATCAGCACTTTTAGTGATAGCCTTGATGTAGTTGGTCAACAACTGGTCCAGCTCACGAACGACCATGGCGGCCGGGACAACGTCTCCATCATGCTGGCGAGAGTCCTGGAGGCTTTCCCCGCAAAACGGGGACTGATCGACAGAATTTCCGGTCTTTTCCGGCAATGATCGCACAGGTTTCGCCCCCGGGCGGGAAGCGTCTTGCACCATCGGCAGGAGCGAGTGAGAGCAAATGGCACGGTTGATTCTGAGTCTGGACGGTCAGGTACTGGCCGAATACAACATGACCAAGGAGCGCTACACCATCGGGCGGCTGCCCGATAACGACGTGCGCATCGACAACCCGGCGGTGAGCGGCCACCACTCGCTGATCATCAATATCCTCAACGACTCGTTCCTAGAGGATCTGAACAGCACCAACGGCACCTACGTCAACGGCAAGCTGATCAAGAAGCACGCGCTCCAGCACGGCGACACCATTACCATCGGCCATCACCAGCTGCGTTTCGTGGACCAGCAGGCCACCGAGGACGACCAGGACGAGTTCGAGAAGACCATGGTCATCCCGCCGAGCCAGCACAAGCCCGAACACATGGACGTGGCGCAAAAGGCCGTCGAGCAGGCAGCCGGCGCGCCCGCCCCGGAACCGGCCCACGTGGCCACGGCCGCCTCGGATGCAGCGCCCGCCGCCGCAGCGCTGCCCACGGCCAAGCTGCAGGTGCTCTCGGGAGCCTTCGCCGGGCGCGAGCTGGAGCTCACCAAGGCACTGACCACGCTCGGCCGCCCCGGCGTACAGGTCGCAGCCATCACCCGGCGCGCCGAGGGCTATTACGTGGTGCACGTGGAGAGCGGCAAGGAAGGCGACTATCCCCGAGTCAACGGCGAGTCCATCGGACCCCAGGCGCGCAAGCTGGCCGACAACGACGTGCTGCAGCTCGCCGGCGTGAAAATGGGCTTCTTCCTGACCTGACGGACCAAGCCCCCTGCCCGGTGACCTATCCGGTGACCTATCCGGTGACCTACTCCGTGACCTTGATTACCCGTTCCGTCACCCGGCAGACCAGCTCGTAGGGGATCGTCCCGGCGCAGCGGGCCACTTCCTCCACCGCCAGTCCCCGGCCCCACAGCACCACCTCGTCGCCCACCGCGGCGTCGGGAAGCTCCGTGACGTCCACGGTGATCATGTCCATCGATACCCGGCCGGCGATGGCCGCGCGGTGGCCGCCTACCAGCACGGGCGCACCGTCGGGCATGCACCAGGGGTAGCCGTCGCCGTAACCCACGGCCGCGATGCCGAGCCGCATGTCCCGCTCCACCCGGTAGCGCCCGCCGTAGCCGATGCGCTCCCCGGCGGCCACCCGTTTCACCGCGATCAGCGTCGAGAGGAACTCCATGGCAGGCTCCAGACCGAGGTCCGCACCCGTGCCGTCGGGGAAAGGCGAGATGCCGTACAGGGAGATGCCGGGACGGATCCACGCGGGACCGAGCGCCGGGTAGTCCGTCGTCAGGGCGTCCAGGTCCGCTTTCCAGCCCAGGATGGCCGCGGAGTTGGCCAGTGTCACCGCGCCGTCGAAGCCGTCGGCGGCCGCCTGCAGCGCACGTATCTGCGCCGGCGTCATGCCGTCGTCCAGACGCTCGGCCTGGGCGAAATGGGTCATCAGCCTGAGCTCGGCCACGGCCGGCGCCGCCCGCAGCGCGCGTACCGCCTCCGCGACATCGGCGGGGGCGATGCCGAGCCGGTGCATGCCGGTGTCCACCTTCAGCCAGACCGGCAGCGTGAGCTCCGCGGGGGTGTCGGCCAGCAGGCGCAGCTGCTCCGGGCAGTGCACCACCAGCTCCAGGCGATGCGCCATGGCGAGCGCCAGGTCGTGGCCGTCGAACACGCCCTCGAGCAGCACCAGGGGTTTGTCGACGCCGGCCTCACGCAGCCGCAGCGCCTCCTCCATGCGGGCTACCGCGAAGGCGTCCGCTGCGTCCAGCGCCGTTGCGGCCGCCACCAGTCCGTGGCCGTAACCGTTCGACTTGATGACAGCCATCACCCGGTAGCCGGGCGCGCGTCGCTTCAGTTCGGCCAGATTGTGCCGGAGTGCGCCGGTATGCACCCGGGCGCAGGCCGTCGCCCTCACTGATACGGTCCGTCGCCCCAGGCGTCCGGCGCCCAGTTCTCGAACTTGGTGAAGCGGCCGAGGAAGGTCAGCGGGAATTCGCCCGTGGGGCCGTTGCGCTGCTTGGCGATGGAGATGTCGGCGATGCCCTTGCGCGGCGAGTCGGCGTCGTAGACCTCGTCGCGGTAGATGAAGCAGATGATGTCCGCGTCCTGCTCGATGGCGCCGGACTCGCGCAGGTCCGACATAACGGGTTTCTTGTCCTGGCGCTGTTCGACGCTGCGGTTCAACTGGGAGAGCGCGATGACCGGCACCGACAGCTCCTTGGCCAGCGCCTTCAGGGAGCGGGAGATCTCCGAGATCTCGGTGGCCCGGTTCTCCTTGTTGCCCGGCACCTGCATCAGCTGCAGGTAGTCGACGACGATCAGCCCCAGGCCGCTCTCGCGCTTCAGCCGCCGGGCCCGTGCCCGCATCTCGGTGGGCGACAGGGACGGGGTATCGTCGATGAAGATCGGCGCGTCGTCCATCAGCTGGACCGCCGTATTGATCCGCGACCAGTCCTCGTCCGGGAAGCGGCCGGTGCGCAGCTGGCTCTGGTCCACCCGGCCGAGCGAGGAGATCATGCGGAAGGCGAGCTGGTCGGAACTCATCTCCATCGAGTAGATCGCCGTCGGCACCTTGGCGCCGATGGCGGCGTTCTCGGCGATGTTGATGGCGAGCGTCGTCTTGCCCATCGACGGCCGCGCCGCGATGATGACCAGGTCGCCGTTCTGGAGGCCGGCCGTCATCTTGTCGAACTCGGTATAGCCGGTGGAGATGCCGGTAATGTCGCCGTCCGACTGGTGCAGCATGTCGATGCGGTCGATGGTCTCCGGCAGGATGGCCTTCAGGCGCTTGAAGCCGCCGCGGCGCGAGCCCTGCTCCGCAATCTCGAAGACCCGGCGCTCGGCGTCGTCCACCAGCTCGCCGGAGGTACGCCCCTCGGTGGAGAACGCGCTGCCCGCGATCTCGTTGCCGGCGGAAATCAGCTGACGCAGAACCGAGCGTTCCCGCAGTATCTCGGCGTAGGCGCGCACGTTCGCCGAGCTCGGCGTCTCGTTGGCGAGGGTGGCCAGGTAGTCCAGGCCGCCCACCTTCGCGAGCTCGCCCCGGTTGTCCAGGTGCTCGTGCAGTGTGACGGCGTCGGAGGGCTGGCCGCTCTCCGACAGACGGCCGATGGCGTCGAAGATGAGCTGATGATCCTTGCGGTAGAAATCCTCGGCAGTGACGATGTCGGCCACCTTGTCCCAGGCGGCGTTATCCAGCATAAGCCCGCCGAGCAGCGACTGCTCGGCCTCGATGCTGTGCGGTGGCACCCGCAGTCGCGATTCCGCGGCGTCTCGCGCCTCCTGCTCGTCCAGTGCCCGTACCATCCCCGCTGCGTTCTCCTGCGCGTGTCGTCCGTCCGCCGCCCTGGGCGCCCTAGGCGCCGGTCTCCGGCTCTTCCGGCACCACCACCACGGTGATGTCCACGTCCACGTCGGCGTGCAGGTGCAGCCCGATGGTGTGTTCGCCGGCCTCGCGCAGCGGACCCTCCTCAGGCAGCCGCACCTCGGCACGCTCGACCTCGAGACCCTTCTCGGTCAGCGCATCGGCGATCTCGGCGGTGCCCACGGAGCCGAACAGCTTGCCCTCGGGACCCACCTTGGCCGGGATCTCCACCCGCGTGTCCGCGAGTTTTCCGGCCCGCGCCTTCGCCGCATCCAGCTCCTCGGCGGCCTGCTTCTCCAGCTCCGCCCGCATCGCCTCGAACTTCGCCACGTTCGCCTTCGTGGCCAGCGTGGCCTTACCCTGGGGCAGCAGGTAATTGCGGCCGTAGCCGGACTTCACCGTCACCTTGTCACCGATGGTGCCGAGGTTCTCGATCTTCTCGAGCAGTATCACTTCCATTGCGTTCACCCGTTGTCAGTGTGCTGCGCCAGGCAGCCTACGTTACCAGATTCACTCCTGCCCGGAGACGGCCGGCACCCGCCGGCGTATGTCGATCCAGGCATCCAGGTAACCGCCCAGGGACAGCGCCCCGATGACGGCACCCGAGACCGGCGACGGCAGTATCGCCAGTACATATATCACGATCAGCAGCGCCGGCGGCCACTGCCGGGCCACGAACAGCCCGTGTACCAGCGCCAGCCCCTGCACCACGAACGCCACCAGCAGCGCCAGCGCCGAATTCACCAGCCAGGGCGAAGCCGTCAGCGTGGCAGCCACGCTGATGATGGCGGTGGCCAGTGCCAGCGTGCGCCCCAGGTTCAGTTCCCGGAAGCGGCCGAATACCGGGCCGCGCTCCGGCAGCAGGGCGTACAGCGCGTAACCCAGCAGGATCACCAGCATGCTGCCGACCCAGCCCATGCCGAAGGCCAGCCCGGTGATCAGCACCTGGGCCGTCGCCACGAAAGCCGAGGCGTCCATGGCCATGCCGCCGGCCTCGGAGATATTGCCGGCGAACCCTTCCAGGAACGGCCGCCAGAACGCCGCCACGTCGTCCACCACCACGTAGAACAGGGCAATGGACACCAGCATCAGCACCGCGAGCGCCTGGGCGGTCAGCGTGAGCGAGCGGGTGGAGACCAGGAGCCAGACCGCGGCCAGGCTGCCGCCCTGGGCCAGGGCCAGGTACCACACCAGCGACACCTGGAAGTCCTGCATCACCGCGACGGCGGCGATCAGCAGCAGGGAGGCCAGCAGCGCAGCCGCCGCCCCCTCGCGCAGGCCCCGGGCCAGCGCGGTCAGCACCGTGGTGGCGCCGCTCAGCACCGGCAGCACCGGGAACAGCGCCGCTATCACCAGCACCGCCCGATGGAAGCGGGCCGTAATCCAGACAGCGATCTGTCGCATGAGACCCGCCGCCGGTCCTGGAACCTGGAGAGACCGGCGGCCCGGCGCGTCAGTGACGGTCGGTGTAGGGCAGCAGCGCCAGGTAGCGGGCGCGCTTGACGGCCGTGGACAGCTGGCGCTGGTAATGCGACTTCGTGCCGGTGATGCGGCTGGGGACGATCTTGCCCGTCTCCGTGATGAAGCTCTTCAGCAGACCGATGTCCTTGTAATCGATCTCCTCGATGCCTTCGGCGGTGAAACGGCAGTACTTGCGCCGGCGGGAATAGCGACTCATGGCAAAAACTCCTGTTCAGGCGGAGCCGGCTTTCGCCGTCTCGCTCTCTTCTGCGGACGTATCGGGGGCGGCTTCGCCGCCACTGTCATCGGCGGAGGCCTGTTCCGGGCCCTCGTCCTTCTTCTCGTCCTCTTCCCCGGTTTCTTCGCCAGCCTTCTCCTCCTCCTCGGCGGCCCGGGCCCGGGATTCGGCCTCGGCGCGGGCGTCGCGGCGGCGCTGGGCCTCGCGCTCCTTGGCCTTCTCGTCCTCGACGGCCTTGGCCATCGGCGAGGCCTCGGTGACGGCCTTGTCGCGCTTGATCACGAGGTGGCGCAGCACTGCGTCATTGAACTTGAACGCACCGGTGAGTTCATCGAGCGTCTCTCTCGCGCATTCGATGTTCATGAGCACGTAATGGGCCTTGTGGGCCTTGGCGATGGGATGGGCGAGCTGGCGACGGCCCCAGTCTTCGAGGCGGTGGATGTTGCCGCCGCCGTCGGTGATCATGCTCTCGTACCGTTCCACCATGGCCGGTACCTGTTCGCTCTGGTCAGGGTGGACCAGAAACACGATCTCGTAGTGTCTCATCGTATCCCCTTGCGGATTACAGCCGCCCGGTCACCGGTGCGGCAAGAGGTTATGTGGAGTCCCGCAATCAAGCGGGCCGCGAAGTTTAACCGAGCGCCGGTACGGAAGCAATCGAGCGCCGCTGCCGGCAGGCCTCGTAAAGGCACACGCCGGCCGCCACGGAGACGTTCAGGCTCTCCACCCGGCCGGCCATCGGGATGGCCATCAGCGCGTCGCAGCGCCCGGCCACGGCGGCGCCGATGCCCCGCTCCTCGCCTCCAAGCACCAGGGCGAGCGGACCCGTGAGGTCCGCCTCCCACAGGCCGATATCCGCGCCGTCCGCGGTACCGATCACCCGCACGCCGTAGTCGTGCAGCCAGTCGAGCACCCGCGGCAGCCGGTCCACGCGGGCCACGGGCACGGATTCCGCGGCGCCGGTCGCCACCTTTCGCACCGCGGGGGTGATGCCGGCGGCCTCGCGCCGCGGGATGACCACGGCGTCCACGCCGGCGGCATCCGCGGTGCGCAGGCAGGCGCCCAGATTGTGCGGGTCCTGGACTCCCTCGAGCACGACGAGGAGCAGCTGCCGGCCCGCCGTGAGCCGCTCCTCCACCAGCGTACGCAATCCCGCCTCGTCCAGGGACGAGGCGCCCCGCAGCTCCGCCACCACGCCCTGGTGGCGGGTGCCGGCAGCCAGGTCGTCCAGGCGGTTGCGCGCTACCCGTTCCACGCCGACCCCCGCCGCGGACGCCGCCTCGAGCAGCGCGGCGATGCGCTCGCTGTCGATGCGCCGGTCCACCAGCAGCCGCTTCACCCGGGCCGGGTCTTCCGCCAGCAGCCGCGCGACGGCATGAATGCCGGCGCTGAAGCGCGCGCTAGTCACGGTCGTCGTCGGCCAGGCGGAAGTCGATGCGGCGGGTATCCAGGTCCACCTTGTGCACGGTCACCGACAATTCGTCACCGAGCGCGTATTCCTGACCGCGGCGGCTGCCGACCAGGCGCTGGCCGCCGGGATCGTATTCGTAGTAGTCGTTGCCCAGGGTGGAGACGTGCACCAGCCCGTCGATCTGGTACTCGGGGATCTGCACGAACAGGCCGAAATGGGTAACGCCGGTGACCACGCCCTCGTAGTCGTTGCCGATCTTGTCTTCCATGAACTGGCACTTCAGCCAGGCCTCCACCTCCCGGGTGGCGTCCTCGGCGCGGCGCTCGTGGGCCGAGGTGAGCTGGCCGAGCCGCTCCATGTCGCCGCGCTCGTAGGCGAAGGCCTTCGGCTTGCCGCCGTTCACCAGGTGCTTGATGGCACGGTGCACCAGCAGGTCGGGATAACGGCGGATCGGCGAGGTGAAATGGGCGTAGGCGTTCAGCGCCAGCCCGAAGTGGCCGATGTTCTCCGGGGTGTACTCCGCGTGCGCCATCGAGCGCAGCAGCGCCATGGAGATGGCCTGGGAATCCGGCCGGTCCTGCACCTCCTGCATCAGCTTGCCGAAGTCCTTCGCCTCCACGTGATCCGGGTGGGGCACCTTCAGGCCCAGCCCCAGCAGGTATTCGCGGAACTCCTGGAACTTCTCCGGGTCGGGCTTCGCATGCACGCGGAACAGCGTCGGCACCTTGTGCCGGCGGAGATACTTCGCCGCTTCCACGTTCGCGGCGATCATGCATTCCTCGATCAGGCGGTGGGCGTCGTTGCGCTCGAAGGCCCGGATCGCCTCGATCTCGCCGCCCTCGTCCAGCTCGATCCGGACCGACGGGATATCCAGCTCCAGCGCGCCGCGCCGCGCCCGCGCCTTCGCGAAGGCGCTGTAGACGTCGTGCAGGTTGCGGATATGCGGCACCAGGTCTTCCCGGACGCCGGCCTCGCCGGGCTTCTCCCCGTCGATCACGCGCCCCACCTGCTGGTAGGTGAGTCGGGCCGCAGAGCGCATCAGCGCCTCGTAGAACTTCGACTTCCGCACCTTGCCGCCGGAGCCCACGGTCATCTCGCAGACGACGCAGAGCCGGTCCACCTTCGGGTTCAGCGAACACAGGCCGTTGGACAGCACCGTCGGCAGCATCGGCACCACCCGGTCCGGGAAATAGACCGAGGTGCCCCGTTTCGTCGCCTCCCTGTCGATGGCCGAGCCGCGCCCGACGTAATGCCCCACGTCGGCGATGGCCACCAGCAGCCGCCAGCCGTTCTCCACCGGCTCGCAGTAGACCGCGTCGTCGAAGTCCTTCGCGTCCGCACCGTCGATGGTCACCAGCGGCAAGTCCCTGAGGTCGCGGCGGCCTTCCTTCGCGGCCCGCGGCACGTACTTGCCGTAGGCCTTCGCCTCCTCGCCCACGCCTGTCGGCCACTGGTGGGGAATACCGTGGGCGTGGATGGCGAGATCCGTAGCCATGCCCCGCTGCCCCGGCGCGCCGAGCACGCGGGTGATGCGGCCCGTGGGCTGCTCCTGGCGGGACGGGAAGTCGACCAGCTCGGCCACCACCATCTCACCGTGCTTCGCGCCCGCGGCCTCCTCCCGCGGGATCAGCACCCGGTGCTGGATGCGGGGATTGTCGGGCACCACGAGTCCGATGCCCCGTTCGCGGATGTACTGTCCGGCGACCTCCCGGGTACGGTGCTCCAGCACCTCGATGACCTTGCCCTCCGGTCGGCCCCGGTGGTCGCGGCGGATCACCTTCGCGGCGATCCGGTCCTCGTGCATGACCTCCTGCATCTCCCGGGGGGAGAGGTAGATGTCCTCGCCGCCCTCGTCGGGGATGACGAAGCCGAAGCCGTCGGGATGTGCCTGGACCACACCCGGCACCAGCTGCAGCCGCTGGGTCAGGCAATACTCCTCGCTGCGGTTCAGGATGAGCTGCCCGCCGGCGATCATGCGCTTCAGCCGCTCGCCAAGGGCACGGCGGTGCTTGCTCTCGGTGAGCCCGAAGGCCTCGGAGATCTCTTCGAAGTGCATCGGCCGGCCCTTCGACTCCAGGGTGTCAAGGATCCGGCGCCTGTCCGGCACGGGATGCTGATACGGCTTGTCGCCCGCGCCGCCCTGGCCCTTGCGGTCTTGCTGCTCTTTCTGTTCTTTCTGGTTTTTCCGGCCCTGCCGGCCGTCCCTGCGGCGACCCCCGCCGCCCTTTTTGTTCCTGTTCCGTTTAGCCAAGATGATTCCTTTTGTTGGTGGGGCGCGCGATTGACAAGGGTAGCGCCCTTGAGTAGAGTTCCGCGCCTCCGTCGGGGCGCATTCTACGTGCTCCGTGCCTGCCCAGGTGGCGGAATTGGTAGACGCGCTAGCTTCAGGTGCTAGTGGGGGCAACCCCGTGGAGGTTCAAGTCCTCTCCTGGGCACCACTCCAGGGCCACCGCCCGCCCGCCGCACTAACCCCGCATCAGCGCGCCGGCCAGTCCTTCGGCACCATCACCGGCCGCTCGCGCCAGCGATCGAACCGGGTCTGCAGGGCCGGCAGGTGTTCGGCCCACCAGGACGCGTCCGTCTGGAACATCTGCTCAAGGTTGCCCGGACCGGTGGGCAGGTTCACCTTCACGTCCGGCTCCAGCAATTCCAGGGAAGAGGCGCGCAGCGGCCCGTACGGGATGTAGCGCGCCTGGGCGGCCAGGCTGCGCGTGGAGGTCGCGTAACGCAGGAACTCGAGTGCGAGCTCGAGCCGCTCGCCGTGCTTCGGTATGGACCAGACGTCGATGTAGCGGGCGTGGTGGTCCCAGAGGATGGCGAACGGCTCGCCCCGCTCCGCCGCGCTGTGGATGCGGCCGTTGTACGCGCTGGTCATGACCACGCGGCCGGTCTCCAGCAGGTGTACCGCCTCCTCGCCCAGCTGCCACCACTCGATATGCGGCTTCAGCCGGTCGAGCACGGCGAAGGCCCGATCCACGCCCTCCTCGGTTTCGAGCACGTCGTAGACCCGCCCGGGCGCCACGCCGTCCGCGATGAGGGCCCACTCGAGATTCGTCTGCGGCGTGGGCCTGAGCCCGCGCCTGCCCGGGAAGGCCTGCACGTCGAAGAAATCCTCGAGCCGCGTCGGTGCCTGCTGCAGACGGCTTTGGTCCCACGCGACGACGGTCGAGCCGGCCAGATTGCCGATGCCGCAGGGCATGAGCGCGCCCGGCAGGAAGTCCTCCGCCGCGGCGGTGCCGTCCGGCGCCGGCGGCAGCGTCGACGGGTCGATCTCCACCAGCAGTCCCTCGTCGCAGGCCCGGATGGCGTCGTAGAGCTGCAGGTCCACGATGTCCCATTTCACGTTCCAGGCCCGCACCTGGGAGCGGATCTCCTCGATGCCGCCGGCATAGTCGACCATCTCCACCTCGACGCCGGTCTCCTGCTCGAAGTCGCGGACGAAACCGAGGATCTGGCTGCGCGTGTATGCACCGCCCCAGGAGACCACGGTGAGTTCGTCGTCCGCATCTGCCGCACCCGGCATCAGCGCCGCCGCCAGTGCCGCCAGCGCCGCCGCCGTCCGCAGACGGGCCGACACGGACGCTGCACTGCAATTACCAGTAATAACCCACATTGATGTTGAACCTCGTGTCCCAACCGGTCTCGCCACCCCCGGCGAGGGACCCGTCACCGAAGAAGATCATGTTCTCGGCCCGGATCAGGTCGAGATAGACGAACAGGGGCCCCACGCCCACCAGGCAGCCCGTGGTATTGAGCCGGGAGTCCTCGAAGCGGTCATCGTCCTTGTGCACCACGCTGTAGTCGTTGTAGCAGGTGACCTGATCGATCGCCGTCCAGGATACCGGCAGGTTGTAGGCCACGTTGGCGACCAGCACCGAGGCCTGCGACGCCACATCGTAGGACGAGCCGAAACCGCCGAGGCGGATGACGTCGTCCGGCACGCCGGGCGGGTTCTCGGGTGAATAGCCGTAGCGTGCGGCCTGCAGCTGCAGGTTCCAGCGCCCGCAGCGGGTATCCAGGTGGCCGGCACCGGCCCAGTGGCTGCCGTTTCGGTTCGTCTCCCTGTTGTAGATCTCGCCCGCCTGCACCGACAGACCCACTTCGTGGCTGCAGGAAGTGCCGGCGCCGAACGTGTAGGCGCCGCGGAGGTTCGCCTGGTTCGCCTCCTCGTTGGCGCTGCCGCCGGCGGCGACGACGTCCAGTGAATAGCGGTCGACGCTGGCGCCGTTACTCAGTTCGCCGTTCTTGAAGAACGCAACACGCCAGTCCCACGGGCCCGTCGAGCGGGTGTACTTCACGCCGAGGTCGTAGTCGTCGGATAGACCCAGGTAATAGGGAGCGCCGAACCAGAAGTTGTGCGCCGCGTAGGGCAGCAGCCCGAAGGGCACGCGGGTGATGCCGGCTTCCAGCCGGCTCTCGTCGGCGAACTCGTAGCCGATCCAGCCGTGATGGATGACGTCCATGAAGGGGTAATAACGGTATTCCGCCGAAACGAGAATATCCCGAAAGCTGCCGTCGGCGCTGATCCGGAACAGATCCAGGCCGCCGGCGCCCCGCTTGCTCTCGACCGGCTCGCTGAAGTCGTTCCAGAACAGGTTGAAACGCAGGGCGCCGCCGATCGTCACCCCGTCGGCGGCTTCTGCCTCCGTCTGCTCCTGCGCGAGCGCGGCGAGGTCCCGTTTGTCGTCGGCGGAGGCAGGCGTCTCCCGGCCGGCCCGGGCCTCTGCGAGCCTGTCTTCCAGCACCCGCACGCGTTCGCGCAGGGTCTCCAGTTCCGCCAGCCGCTCCTTCAGCGACTCCAGTTCCGCCGCCAGTGCCTCGACCTCGTCTCCCGGCGCCTGCGCAGCCGCGGTGTGCGCGGCGAAGACGAGCCACGCCAGACAGGCGAGCCCCCGCCCGCCCGCGGTACGGTGCTGCCCGTGTTCACCACGCTTTCGTCTCAAGCCACCCCTCCTAGCGCACCTGCTGCAGAAAATGGCTGTGCTTGCGGTACTGCGAGATCACGTCGCCGATGATCTGCTCCCTGGTGTAACCCATGACGTCGTAGTGCTGGCTGCCCTCCAGCAGGTGCACCTCGGCACCGAAGTACTGGCGCGGTCCGTCCTTGCGCTCCCGTGTCTCTGCCAGCGTATAGGATGGCGCCGTATACGCCTGCGGCCGCACGGCATAGAGGAACTCCCGCTCGTCGCCGTGCCGGACGGCGAGCGCCGCCTCGTCGTCGTCCAGCGTGACCTCGACGTCGTAGCCCGCCGCGCGGAGTTCCTCCGCCACATCGGTGAGCGCAGGATGGATGGTCTCGCGCAGGAAGTCCTGCACCTGCCGGCGTTTCGGCAGGCGAATGATCGAGCGCAGGTGCTGGCGCCAGGGGATGGCCGCCTCCCGGATCTGGACGCTGTCCGACATGTCCTGGCTGATCTGGCGCATGCGCTCCAGGCGCAGACTCCGCAGCAGACCGTAACAGACCACCAGCATGATGAACGTGAACGGCAGCGCGGCCGTGATTGACGCCGTCTGCAACGCCGTCAGCCCGCCGGCCAGCAGCAGGACCGCCGCCACCACACCCTCGAGTATGGCCCAGAAGGTGCGCTGCCACACGGGGTTGTCGTCCGATCCTCCCGAGGTAATGATGTCGATGACGAGCGAGCCCGAGTCCGAGGAAGTCACGAAGAAAGTCACCACCAGCACGGTGGCGATCAGCGAGGCGATCAGCGACAGCGGGAAATACTCGAAGAAGCGGAACAGCGCCGTCGGCAGGTTGTCCTCTACCGCCGCCGACAGCGCCCCGCCGGCGGCGCCCAGGTCCAGCTCTATGGCCGAGTTGCCGAAGAAGCTGAGCCAGACGAACGTGAAACCGACCGGGACGAACAATACTCCCACCACGAACTGCCGGATCGTCCGCCCCCGGGAGACCCGGGCGATGAACATGCCGACGAACGGCGACCAGGCGATCCACCAGGACCAGTAGAACAGCGTCCAGCCGCCGATCCACTCCGTCGGCTCGTAGGCGTAGAGTGTGAAGGTCTTGTTGACCACCTCGCTCAGATAGGCGCCGGTGTTCTGCACCGCCACCGTCAGCAGGAAGGCAGTGGGCCCTGCCACCAGCACGAAGACGAGCAGGATCAGCGCGAGCGCGAGATTCCACTCGCTGAGACGCTTGATGCCCGCATCGAGCCCGGCGACGACGGATACCGTGGCCATCAGCGTGATGACGGCGATCAGCAGCATCTGCACCGGAACGCTCTCCGGCAGGTCGAACAGGTAGGCGAGGCCCGCGTTGACCTGCAGGACGCCCAACCCCAGGGAAGTGGCCACACCGAACATGGTGCCGAGCACGGCGAATATGTCAGCGGCATGGCCGATGGGGCCGTGTATGCGCTCGCCGATCAGCGGATAGAGCGCGGAACGGATCGTGAGCGGCAGGCCGTGACGGAAGGAATAGTAGGCCAGTGCCAGCCCGATCACCGCATAGATGGCCCACGCATGGATACCCCAGTGGAAGAAGGTGATCTTCATGGCCTCGCGAGCCGCCTCCGCCGTGCCGCCGGCACCGGAGGGCGGATTCGCGAAATGGGTAACGGGCTCGGCCACTCCGAAGAACATGAGGCCGATGCCCATACCGGCGCTGAACAGCATGGCGAACCAGGAACCGTAGCCGTAGTCGGGCTGCGCGTCGTCGGGCCCCAGCTTGATGCGGCCGTGATCGCTGAAGGCGATGCCCAGGCAGAAGATCACGAACGTGGCGACGGCAAGCATGTAGAACCAGCCGAACGTCTCCGTGATCCAGCCCTGGATGGCGGAGAAGAGCTGGTTCGCGGTGTCGGGCCAGATCGCGCTGAACAGCACGAACAGCAGTATCAGGCCCGCGGCACCGCCGAAGACCGGTGCGTTGAGGCGCACACGCACTTTCGGGGATTCGTCGGAGTTACTGGAAACCATGGATCAGAACATCTTAAACCACCGACCCGTGTCCGCTTCAATGCGTATTCGCAATTGCCGGGGGCCGGCGTAGGGTTAGAGTACGGGGCGAGGGGACCGGCCGTGCCGGGCCCGCTGCGCCAGATGCTCCACAAGCCGGGATCCGCCATGAACGACAGCCGCAAGAACATCTTCGTATTCGGACTCGATGACTTCCATCGCGCCGACCTGGAAGCCATGCCCAGGGCCGGAGAGTACCGTTTTCATCAGCTGCTCACCTTCGAGCAGGCGACGAGGGCCGACCTCCATCCGACCCACGATATGCTGCCCGAGGCGGAACGGATACTCGAGTCGTTCGACGGCTCCGTGGACGCGGTGATCACCCACTGGGATTTCCCGAGTACGGTGATGACGCCGATCCTGCGCAAGCGCCTGGACCAGCCCGGCCCCGGCGTGGAGGCAGCGCTGAAGTGTGAACACAAGTACTGGTCGCGCGTGGAGCAGAAACGCGTCGCGCCGGAGGTGGTACCGCCATTCGCGGCGGTCAATCCGTTCGACGACGATCCTCTCGCCGATCTCGACCTGGACTTCCCGTTCTGGCTGAAACCGGTCACCGCCCACTCGTCGAGCCTGGGGTTCCTGATCGAGGACCGCCGGGATTTCGAGAAAGCGCTGCCGAAGATCCGGGACCGGATCCACCTGTTCGGCGAGCCGGTCAACTACCTCATGGGCTTTGCCGACGTACCCGACGAGATCAGGCCCGTCGACGGTTACCACTGCATTGCCGAGGGTCTCATCTCCAAGGGCCGTCAGTGCACCCTGGAAGGCTACCGTCACAAGGGCGAATTCGAGATTTACGGCGTGATCGACACCATCCGGGACCGCCACGTGCAGAGTGTGCTGTCGCGCTACCAGTACCCCTCCGCCGTCCCCCGCGACACCCAGGAGCGTATGAAG
The DNA here is from genome assembly GCA_964428605.1 of uncultured Woeseiaceae bacterium. Taxonomy (GTDB): domain Bacteria; phylum Pseudomonadota; class Gammaproteobacteria; order Steroidobacterales; family Woeseiaceae; genus Lentisalinibacter. The sequence goes on along the minus strand of CAYRZI010000046.1, from coordinate 3,205 downwards.
GAGATCGCCACCGAGGTCCTGGACGGCTTCGGTTACGACGACGCACCCTTCAACGCGGAGTTCTACTGGGACCGGGACAGTGGCGACCTCGCCCTGCTGGAGATCAACGGCCGCATCTCCCAGTCACACTGCCCGCTGTTCGCGCTGGTGGACGGCGCCTCCCACCAGCAGGTGGTGATCGATCTCGCGCTCGGCAACCGGCCGCAGCCGCCCCACCGCGAGGGCGATCACAAGGTCGCCGCCAAGTTCATGATGCGGGTCTTCGAGGACGGCATCGTGGCCCACGCGCCCGGCCCCGGCGACGAGAAACTGCTGGAGGAGCATTTTCCCGAGGCGCGCTTCGAATGCCACGTGCGGGACGGCCAGTCGCTGGAGGAGCTGCCGTTCCAGGACAGCTACAGCTACAACATCGCCGACGTCTACCTGGGCGCCCGCGACCAGCACGAGCTGCTCGAGAAGTACGACACGACCAAGCAGCTCATGCCGCTGGAGATCCTGCGCCGTCCCGAGATCGTCTGAGGCGCGCCTACTGCACCGTCTTCGTGGCCGGTGCGGAGTAGTCGCTCTCCACACCGGAGGCGTTGTAGGACGTCGCCACGAATTCGTAGGTGCCGGGCGACAGGTTCTCGACCAGGTAGGTGGTCACACCCGGGTTGTCGATGGTGACCGAGTTGGGATAGCTGCCCGAGGTAGTGCCCCAGTAGATCCGGTAGCCGGCCAGGTCCGTCAGCGCCGTACCGTCCGTGTTCTCCGTCGGCGGCGTCCAGCTCAGCGTCACCGAGCCCGTGCTGATGGCCTCGACGGTGATGGTGAACGCGGCCAGGGAGGCGGAGGCCTGCCCGTCGCTGACGCTGATGACGATGTCGGCATAGGTGCCCACGTCTGCCGCCTGTGGCGTCCCGGACAGGCGGCCGGTGGCGCTGTCGAACGCGGCCCAGGACGGCCTGTTGGTGATGGAGAAGCTCAGGCTGTCGCCGTCGGGGTCGTTCGCGCCCGGCGTGAAGGCGTAGGCGTCACCCTCCTGCACCAGCGTCGGCGGGCTGCCCGAAAGGGTGGGTGCGGAGTTCGTGACCACGGCCTGCACGGTGATGGTGAAGGCCGGCAGCGACGCGGAGTCCTGACCGTCGCTCACGCTGATGACGATGTTGCCGTAGCTGGCGGCGTCGCCGCTGGCGGGCGTGCCGGAGAGACGGCCGGTAGCCGGGTCGAACGCGGCCCAGGACGGCTTGTTCGCCACGTCGAAGGTGAGCGTGTCGCCGTCCGGATCGCTTGCCCCCGGCGTGAACTCATAGAAAGACCCTTCGTCCACCGACGTGGCCGGGCTGCCGGAGATCGTGGGCGCGCCGTTGGTCACGACCGCGTTCACCTCGATGGTGAAGGGGCCCAGCGCAGCCTGATCCCTGCCGTCCGTCACCGTGATGGTGATGTCGCCGTAGACGCCGGCCTCGCCGCTGGCCGGGGTGCCGTACAGACGCCCGCTGGCCGTGTCGAAGCTCGCCCATACCGGCAGATTGACGATGTCGAAGGTCAGCGCGTCGCCGTCGGCGTCGCTCGCGCTGGGTGTGAAGCTGTAGGCAGCACCCTCGCTCACCGACGCGGGAGGATTACCGCTGATCGTGGGCGGCGTGTTGGTGACGAGCGCCCGTACCTCGATGGTGAACGGACCGAGGGCGGCGCCCGCCTCGCCGTCGCTGACCGAGATGGTGATGTCCGCATAGCTGCCGGCATCGCCGCTGCCGGGGGTGCCGAACAGCTCGCCCGTACCGGCATCGAAACTCGCCCAGGCCGGCAGGTTCCCGACCTCGAAGATGAGCGCATCGCCGTCCGGGTCCGAGACCACCGGTGCGAAGCTGTAGCGCTCGCCTTCGGTGACGGATGACGGCGGGTCGCCGCTGATGGTGGGGGGGCTGTTCGTCGAGGGCACTGCGCCGTCGTTGCCGGACGTCCCGTTCACGGTGTCCAGCTCGTCCTGACTGCCGTCGGCAACGGTGAGGGCGGCGTTCTCCAGCAGCTGCACCGGCTCCAGTGGCACCTGGTCCTCCAGCTGCTTCGGCGAGACGCCGGGATCGAAAGCGGCGAGTCTCAGCTCGAGGTCGTCGAATTCCGGCGCGGGCATGACGGCCTTCGCCGCTGCGAGGCCCACACGAATCTGCTCCAGCGCCGCGGCGCTGACCGGCACCTCGGTGGTGGTGGCGCCCGCGGCATCGGGCATGACCTGGCGGATGGAGCCGTCCATCGCGGCCATGGCGTCCACGCCGTTGACCTGCAGGCGGTTGGCGATGGCCTCCAGCAGCGTCTGAGTGCCGGCCACCGTCGCCACGGCGGCGATGCGCGCATCGGCCCGTGCGCCGCCGGCCCCGTCTATCCTGCCGTCGGTGAGGTCGGAGGCCAGCGCGGCCACCACCGCGTCCCCGTCCACCTGGCGGCCCACGGCGAGGAGCGAATCCCGCGTCCGCCGGATCATCTCGCCCAGCGTCTCGGAGGCTTTCACCATCTCAGCGATGGTGGCCGCGTCGATGGGCTGCGTCATGATCGGGTCTCCCGCCAGCGTGAGGAGGCCGCTGTTCAGTCTCGTGGTGACCCGGTTCAGCGCGAGCGCGAGGTTCTCTTTCGTAAGACCGCCCGGCAGCTCGGCGGCGAGTTCCGCCGCCAGCGTGCTGAACGGATTCAGATTCGCCACCGTCTTCCTGCCGGGCTCGAGGGCCACGCTCTTCAGCACGAAGTCCGGCGCCAGCCCGGTGACGAGGTCGGTGCCGCCCCGCGCGTCGATCGTCAGCGGATAGTACTTGCCCTTGGCGCGCACGGTGATGTTGTAGCCGGCGCTTGCGTCGCTCGTCATGCTGCCGAGCTCGGTGCCGTCGCTCGCGAAGATGCGCACCGTCGCGCCGACGATGGGACCGTCGCCGACGCTGCCCGTGACTTCGTGGTCACGCAGGATCTCGCCGGTGGCGCCGCCAGGATCCGACGCGAGCGGCTCCTCGGCCACCTCCTCCTCCATGATACAGCCGCTCAGCGCGAGCGATAGCAAGGGGAGAATCAATAGCCTGTTCAGTTTTGCTGGCGTGGAATATAGGCGCATGACGGCACTCCTGCCTGGTCGGGCGGGCTCTCCGATCGGAAGACGCAGCTTCAGGCTGCGGGGTACTGTCTAATCGAGACGCTGCCGGGGGTCGGCGAACGGACGCTCTTGTTATTGGGACGCCGG
>CAYRZI010000045.1:0-23094 GCA_964428605.1 uncultured Woeseiaceae bacterium | reverse complement strand
GACGCCGGAAGATCAGGCCGCCCAGGAAACTGGCCGTCCAGACGGCCTCGGGCAGCAGCACGGCGATGGCCATCATGCTGAACAGCAGCGCACTCTCCAGCCACAGCGCCGGCACGAGCAAGATGAGCGCGATGTCGGAGAACCAGAGGAAGTTCTTCGGGCCGTGGCGCAGCCAGTAGAGTGGGACGATGACCGCGACGACGGCGGTGTAGGCGATCTGCAGCCAGAGCGGAATCACGCCTCCGCGGCGGCCGTCCCGCCGCCGGCATACCCGGCAGCGAGTTCCCCGGCCGCCGCGATGCAGTCGTCCACGGCTTCGTCCGGCGTCGCGAACGAGGTGACCAGACGGTGCACGCCGGGGCCGCTGTGGGGCCAGGGATGGAACTCGAAACCGCGGGCGTGCAGACCGTCCACCAGCGCATCCGGCAGGCGCAGGAAGACCTCGTTGGACTGCACCGGGTGCAGCAGCTCGGCGCCCGGGCAGGCGCCGAGCCCGTCCGCCAGGCGCCGGGCGCGCCGGTTGGCCGCCGCGGCCAGCCGCAGCCACAGATCGTCGGCCAGGTAGGCCTCGAGCTGGGCCGAGACGTAACGCATCTTGCTCAGCAGATGCCCCGCCTGCTTGCGCCGCCGCGGCAGCTCCACCGTGTCCGCCGGGTCGAACACGACGAGTGCCTCCGCCAGCATCGCACCGTTCTTGGTGGCGCCGAAGGAGACGAGATCCACGCCGGCGCGCCAGGTGATGTCCGCCGGCGAACAACCGAGCGTCACCAGCGCATTCGCCAGCCGGGCGCCGTCCATGTGCACCCGCAGCCCGTCCCGGTGGCCGACGGCGGCAAGCGCCGCCACCTCGTCGGGCGTGTAGACGGTGCCGAGTTCCGTCGCCTGGGTCAGGCTCAGCAGCCGCGGGCGGCTCGCATGCTCGCCCATCGCGAGAGACGCCGCCACGGTCTCCTCCACCGCGGCGGGCGACAGCCTGGCGTCGGCGCCGTCCAGTGCGAGCAGCTTCGCGCCGCCGCTGAAGAACTCCGGTGCCCCGCATTCGTCGGTGTTCAGATGCGCATCCCTGTGGCAGATCACCGCGCCCACCGACCCGCAGGTCTGGGCGACGGCGAGGGAGTTGGCGGCCGTGCCCGAGGCGAGGGGATAGACGGCCACGTCACGCTCGAACAGCTCGCGGAAGCGCTCACGCAACCGGCCGGTGACGGCGTCCTCGCCGTAGGCGTGCGCTGGCCCCTGGTTCACCTCGGCCAGCGCGGCCATGATCTCCGGGGCCACCGGATACTCGTTGTCGCTGCGGAAGTTGCCGGGCATGGCAGATGTGCTCCTTCGTCCGTTCCGAGGGGGAGCGGCCGCGGGCCGGCGCTCCGGAACGACAATGCTACCGCCGCGGGAGCGAATGTTCGACGCCGCCGGGTGCGCGCCGCCGTCAGGTCTCGTCCCGGTCCATCCACTTCGCCGTGTGGCGCGGCGTGTAGTCGGCCATGAGATCGAGCAGCGCCGACGGCTCGCTGGCGGCCAGGATCATGTCCCGGTGTTCCCGGCGGACGAAGCCTCTGTCGACGGTCTGGCCGAGGAAGCGGAGCAGGTCGTCGTAATAGCCCTCGGCGTTCAGCATGCCGCAGGGCTTCGCATGGATGCCGAGCTGGGCCCAGGTCAGTATCTCGAACAGCTCCTCCAGGGTACCGAGCCCGCCGGGCAGGGCGATGACGCCGTCGGAGAGCTCCGCCATGAGCGCCTTGCGCTGATGCATGGTCTGGACGACACGCAGATCCGTCAGCCCCTCGTGGCCCACCTCCTTGCGCATCAGCGCCTCGGGAATCACGCCGATCACCTCGCCGCCGGCTGTCAGTGCCGCATCGGCTAGCACGCCCATCAGCCCCACGCGGCCGCCGCCGTACACCAGCCGGCAGCCACGCGCCGCGATGGCGCCGCCGAGGGCCTCGGCGGCCCCGGCGTAGGCGGGGCGGGTGCCGCTGCTCGACCCCGCGAATACGCAGATGGAATCCATAACCGCCATCAGTCGCTGTCTCCGTACAAGCGGCGGCCCCGCCGGCTGGTAAGGACGCCGTAGATCGGCATGATCACGGCGAGGCTCATGTAGAGCCAGCTGGCCAGTGACACCCGTTCGTCCGGCAGGGACACGGCAGCGAAGGCCGAGATCAGGCCGGATGCGCCCACGATCGCCCACGCCCCGGCGGTTGCCTTCGTCTCGAACCGCTCGAAGGCGTCCAGCCGGAGCCGGTTCGCGAGCCGGAGTGCATGCAGGTTCAGCAGGACGACGATGCCGTTCACGGCCGCGAAGCCAACCCCGTAATAGACGAGGAGCATGCGCAGTTCGTGGTAGGACTCGAGCCGGAAGTTACTCGGCGCCCAGCCGCCCGTGATGCCGTGCATTACCGCCGCCATGAGCACCTTGAGAGGATAGACGTAGATCAGCACGACGAAAACCAGTGCGAAGCTGAGCAGCGTGCTCGGCGCATCCTCGAGGCCGTATCGCTGGGACCACTCGCGGTGAGCGACCCACAGCATACACAGCACGGCGAAGCTGGCCGCGAAGGCGGGCGCGCCCCTCAGCGCCTCCTCGAGCTCGGCGAAATTCGACGGTATCTCGTCGAAGGAGATAACCAGCAGCGTCAGGGCAAACGCGAAGGCGGCATCAACGAAGGTCTCGAGGCGGGTCATCCCACGTCCGCGCAAACGGAATTCCCTGGCCATAGCTCTCGTCCCCTGCGGCTCGCTCTCCCGGCCGGCGCCGAGACTGTGGCAGATTCTACCGGCCGTGCAAAGGCTGCGGCCTTGAATCGCCGGTTGCCGCACTCAGGTCACCACCATGCATGGCCGCATGATGCCGGCCGAGGAGGAACCATGTATCGGACAGCGAGAATGCTGCTCCCCGCTGCGGCGCTCGCGCTGCTGGCCGGGTGCGCCACCCCGTCGCCGTCGCCCAGCGAGCCGCCCGCCGGACCGGGCGCCGTGCTGCGCTTCGCCGACCTCGGCGGCATCCGGGACTGGCGCCCGGCGGACAACGGACGGGCGATACTGATCGAGGGCAGACGCGGCGAGTGGTACCGGGCGACTTTCTTCAGCCCCTGCACCAGCCTGCCGTTCGCCGATACCATCGCTTTCGCCACCGACGCCACGGGCGACCTCGACAAGTTCAGCGCCGTCCTCACCCGGGACGAACGCTGCTACTTCCGCACCTTCGAACGGGTGCCTCCGCCGGACGCGGAGCAGTAACCGGCAGTCAGACCGGGATGTTGATGCTCGCCGGGTCGGCGAGCAGGTCGCGGCCGTAGGTGTGCACGGTGATCGCAAGCTGCTCGCTCGCGTTGCAGACCCGGTGGGGGTAATCGATGCCCGGCTGCACGGTGGTGACGTCGCCGGGTGAACAGACGGCCTCGCAGGCGAGCTCCACCGCGCCGTCCCGCACCAGGCGGTAGTTGGCGACACTCGGCGTGCCGCGATAGACGCCCACCGCGCCCCAGGCGGTATGTCCGTGCACCGGTGTGCCCTGGCCGGGCCGCCACACCACCGACAACACGGTGAAACGCCCCAGCGGATCGGCATGGAGCACATGGCGCCGATAGGTGTCCGCGCCCGGCTCGCAGCATTCCGACGGCAACCAGCCGCCCGCGGCCACCAGGCGGCGGAGCTCACGGCCGACCCGGCTCGCCATTCGGTCCTCCGGCACGTCATCGCAAAGCGACGCCACCCGGCGCACGTACTCACCGAAGTCGATACTGCCTTCGGTGGTGACGGGGCCCGCTTGCCGCTCGCGCATCCTGTCTGCTGACACAGCCATGATCTCTCCCTCGCTGCCCGGATTCAGTTAGACGAAACCGTAGCAGTGCAGCACGAGCCAATGTGTGCAAAATATGCCCTGATCGTGAATTGTGTTAGATTATTTGACCAAAGTAGCGCGGTATCCAAGGACAACTTTCCATGGACAAGAAAGACAAGCAAATCCTGGCGCTCCTGCAGGAGGACGCCTCGCTGCCGGTGGCGGAGATCGCGGAGAAGGTGGGCCTGTCGCGCACGCCCTGCTGGCGGCGCATCCAGCAGCTGGAGGAGAAAGGCGTCATCCGCAAGCGGGTCGCCCTGCTGGACCGCCACAAGCTCAACGTACCCATTACCGTATTCGTCGCCGTGCGCACCAACGAGCACAACGCGCAATGGACCGAACGCTTCCGCGACATGGTCCAGTCCGTCCCCGAGATCGTCGAGGTGCATCGCCTGAGCGGCGACATCGACTACCTGCTGCGGGTACTGGTACCCGACATCAACGGCTTCGACGCCGTCTACAAGCGGATGATCGAGATGGTGAACTTCTCGGACGTCAGCTCCAGCTTCTCGATGGAGGAGTTCAAGTTCACCACCGCTATCCCGCTGAACTGACTCAGGCGGCGCGGTCGGCCACCTGCACGCCTCCCGCGATGACCGCGTGGGCGGCAGCCAGCCGCGCCACCGGCACCCGCGGCGCCGAGCACGACACGTAGCTCAGACCGATGCGGTGGCAGAACGCGATGGACGCCGGATGGCCGCCGTGCTCGCCGCAGATGCCCATCGGCATCTCCGGCCGCGTGCCGCGGCCCCACTCGACGGCCAGCTCCATGAGCCGGCCCACCCCCTTGCTGTCCAGAACCTCGAACGGGTTGTCCTGCAGGATGCGGGTCTGGTTGTACATGGGCAGGAACTTGTTCTCAGCATCCTCCCGGGAGAACGAGAACGTGGCCTGGGTCAGGTCGTTGGTGCCGAAGCTGAAGAACTCCGCCTCCTCGGCGAGGTTCTCCGCCCGCATGCAGGCGCGCACCACCTCCAGCATGGAGCCGAAGCGCAGCGGCACGTCGATGTCGTATGCCCGCTCCACCTCGGCACGGGCCTCGTCGACGAGCAGTTTGACCCGCTTGAGCTCCTGCGCCGTGCAGACCTGCGGCACCATGATCTCGGCATCCACCTCGAGCCCCTCGCGCATGCACTCGGCGGCGGCCTCCAGTATGGCCCGGATCTGCATGGTGTAGATCTCGGGGAAGGTCAGGCCGAGACGCACGCCGCGATGGCCCAGCATCGGGTTGACCTCGAACAGCTGGCGCACCTTGGCGAGCATGGTCTCCTTGCGCTCGATCGCCTCCTCCACCAGCAACGGATCCGCCAGCCTGTGCACCTCGGGCTGCTCGTCCCGGGCGCGGTAGAGCTGGTCCACCGCTTCGCCCAGCGTCTCCATGCCGCGCACCGTGTCGCGCAGATGGGTGAGCCGGGCGATCTCGTCCACCAGCTGCCCCTCCGAGGGCAGGAACTCGTGGATCGGCGGGTCCAGCAGGCGGATGGTCACCGGCCGGGGCGACATCACCCGGAATATGCCCGCGAAATCCTGCCGCTGTATCGGCAGCAGGCGGCCGAGCGCGCTCTGGCGCTGCTCCCGGTCCTCGGCCAGGATCATGTCGATGACGACGGGCAGCCGGTCGGCATCGTTGAACATGCGCTCCGTGCGGCAGAGGCCGATGCCCACGGCCCCGTAGCGCAGCGCCCGCTCCGCGTCGTCGGGCGTATCCGCGTTGGCGCGCACCTCCAGCCGGGCCACCTCGTCGGCCCATTCCAGCAGGGTCTGCAGCTCCGCGGAGAATTCGGCCTCGATCATCGCCACCTCGCCCGCGTAGACGTCGCCGGTGGTGCCGTCGATGGTGATCAGGTCGCCTTCGCGCACGATCTGCTCGCCCACGTGGGCCTCGCGCAGACGCGCATCGACACGGATGCCCTCGGCCCCCGCCACACAGGGCTTGCCCATGCCGCGGGCCACCACTGCGGCATGGGAGGTCCGTCCGCCCCGTGCGGTCAGGATGCCCTGGGCGGCGAAGAAACCGTGGATATCCTCGGGCCGCGTCTCCTCCCGCACCAGGATCACGCGCTGGCCGGTGCGGCCCAGCTGCTCGGCGCGGTCCGCATCGAACACCGCGGCGCCGCGGGCGGCACCGGGCGAGGCGGCCAGCCCCCGGGCGAGGGGCTCGGTGCCGTGGGCGGGATCCAGACGGGGGAACAGGAGCTGCTCCAGCGCGTCCGGCGCAATCCGCAGGAGCGCGTCGCGCCGGTCGATCAGCCCGTCGCCGACCATCTCCACCGAGGAGCGCACCAGCGCGGTCGCGTTCATCTTGCCGTTGCGGGTCTGCAGGCAATACAGGCGTCCCCGTTCGATGGTGAACTCGAAGTCCTGCACCTCCCGGTAATGGGCCTCGAGCCGGTCGCGCAGCTCCACGAGCTGACGGTGCATCTCCGGCATCTCGTCGGCCAGCGCCTCGATGGGCTTCGGCGTGCGGGTACCGGCCACCACGTCCTCGCCCTGGGCGTTGGTGAGGTATTCGCCGTAGAGGCGGTTCTCGCCGGTGTCCGGATAACGGGTGAAGGCGACGCCGGTGGCGGAATCGTCACCCAGGTTACCGAACACCATCGCCATGACGTTAACCGCCGTGCCGTTGGCCTGCTGCGGGGTGATGTTGAACTCGCGGCGGTAATCCACGGCCCGCCTTCCCATCCAGGACCCGAACACCGCCTTGACGGCGAGTTCCAGCTGCTCCATCGGGTCCTCGGGGAATGCGCGGCCGGTCTCGCGTTTCACGATCGCCAGATAACGGCGGCAGAGGTCGGCCAGCGCGTCGGCCGGCAGGTCGACGTCGGCGGTGACACCGGTCCGATCCTTCGCCGCCTCGAATTCGGCGTCGAAGACATCGTCCGCGATGTCGAGGGCCACCTTGGAGAAGAGGTGGATGAAGCGCCGGTAGGCGTCCCGGGCGAAACGCTCGTCGCCGCTCTGCGCGATCAGGCCCCGCAACGTAGCCTCGTTCAGGCCCAGGTTCAGGATCGTGTCCATCATCCCCGGCATCGACATGGCCGAGCCGGAGCGCACCGAGACCAGCAGCGGGTCGTCGGCGCCACCGAACGTCTTGCCGGTCTTGCGCTCCAGCGCACGCATCTGCCGGCCCACCTCGTCCATCAGGCCGGCGGGGAGCTCGCCGTGCGAATCCGCGAGATAGGCGAGGCACGCCTCGGTGGAAATCACGAATCCGGGCGGCACATTGAGGCCGATGCGTGTCATCTCGCACAGATTCGCGCCCTTGCCGCCGAGACGCATCCGGTCCCGGCCGTCGCCTTCCTCGAAGGCGTAGATATACTGCATGATCAACCCCCGATTGGAATCTGCCCATCCGGTTCGGTACAGCTTCTACTTTCGCCCGAACCGGGGGGGCAAGCCAATTCGGGAAATCCTCAGGGGGCGAAATCCCTGCCTGCGAAAAAAAAGACGGCCGCCGGGGCGGCCGTCTTCGGTCTCCGCAAGGAGCTGCGTTTGTCAGCCCTTCGGCGCCCAGGCGCTGCACCAGCCGGCCGCGTTGACCAGCTTGCCCGGGAAGATCGAACAGCCGGCCCACTGCTCGTCACCACTGGCCTGGAACAGGGCGCAATTGCTGCAGGCCTGGCCGGGCTGGTAGCGCGCATACTTGCTCTGATCGACGTTGGTGGCGTCGTGGACGTAGCCCAGCGACTTTGCCTGAGGGTCGTCCAGGGAGAGCTTGGGGCGGCCACCGCCGCCTGCCTCGCCGCCGGACGTGCCGGCGGTCTGAGCCGCTTCCTCTGCCGCCTCCTCTGCAGCTTCCTGGGTCGCCTGCTGAGCGGACCCGGCCGCCTCTTCCGCCTGGCTGGCCATGTCGGCCCCGGCACCGCTGCCGGCACCCTCGTCGGCGGCCGGCTTCGTCTCGCCGCCGCCGGCGGGTGCCGAATCGCCGCCGCCGGAGCAGGCCGCGAGCCCCGCCAGGGGCGCTAGCACTACCGTACCGCCGACAAGCTTCAGGAATTTCCGGCGCCCTGCCGGATCGGAATATTCGCTCATGACAATTCTCCGGTGACGTCGGCTCGCGCCGACGGTTTCAACAGTCGTTCTGGCGCGGCTACATTCTCGGCGCCGGCCCCGGCCAATGCAAACGCGCCCGACGGCCGGCTGAAACATTTCTGCCACACATTCCTGTCACGATGCCGTCACGTAACGGCTCATCCAACCGGTTGGCGCCCGCCGATATGACAGCGACACCGTTCACCATCACAGTCAGGATCGCCGGACTCTGCCGCCAGACCGTCCTGCCCGCCCGCTTCCCGGGCCCGGCTCGCTACGCCCGGCGTCTGGCGGCGGGCATCGTGTTCCTGCCGGCACTCGTGCTGCTGCAGGCATTGCACTGGCTCGGCTTCCTGCTGGACGAGATGTTCTTCCGCGGCTACCGGCGGGTCGAGATCCGGGAGCCGGTCTTCGTGCTGGGCGCACCGCGCAGCGGCACCACCTACCTGCACCGGTTGCTGGCCGCCGACAGCCGCTATACGGCCTTCGCCACCTGGGAATGTCTGTTCGCCCCCAGCATCACCGAACGGAAGTTCTGGTCCGGGCTGGCCTCGGCGGACCGGTTTCTGGGCGCTCCGTTCGCCCGCTCCCTCGGAGCACTGGGCCGCACGGCACTCGGCTGGATCGACGACAAACATCCCCTCGGCCTGGCCGAGCCCGAGGAGGACTATTTCTGCTTTCTGCCGCTGCTCGCCTGTTTCATCCTGGTGGTACCGTTCCCGGAAGCCCGCTGGGTCTGGCGCATGGGCACCTTCGACCGGGATCTGCCGGCAGCCGAGCGACGGCGGCTGCTCACCTGGTATCGCCGCTGCCTGCAGCGCCATCTCTACGCGCATGGTACGGACAGGACACTGCTGTCGAAGAACGCCGCCTTCGCCGGCATGGCGCGCAGCCTGGCACGGGAGTTTCCGGACGCGCGCATCGTGGTCTGCGAGCGCGATGCGCTAGAGGTGATCGCCTCCCAGTTCAACTCGGTCACCGACGGCCTGCGGCTGTTCGGCGTGCCGCCCGACGACCCGCTGTTCCGCCGGCGACTGCTCGACTGCCTCGATTTCTACTACCGGAACCTGGAAGCGCTGCGCCGGGATCTGCCGCCGGGCCGAATCGCGTCCGCGCCCATGGACGAACTGGCCGCGGACCCGGCGGCGCTGGTCCGCAGGCTCTACCAGCGCCTCGGCCTCACCGTCACGGACTCACTCGAGGAGAGGCTCGGCGAACTGCGACGGGGCCGGCCGCACGTGCCGGCGGCGCCGCCGCCGCTCTCTTCCTGGGGGATCGACATCGCAGAGGTCATCCGGCGTTTCGCCGCCTGGACGCGCAAGGAGGAGCCGCAGACATGATGGCCACGGAAGCACTGGAGACGCGGCTGCGCGACGAGGCCCCGGCCCGCTGCGAGCGGCTGCGTGTGGCGGTGGTCTCCGACGCCGTCGCCGAACGCAACGGTGTCGGCTCCTATTACAGCGACCTGGTGGGCCAGCTCGGCGCCCGGGTGGGCCGGGCCGAACTGTTCTGTCCCCGGGACAGCGTCCGGAGCTGGCGGCGCCGGCTGATACCGCCCCTGCCGGGAGACCGGACCCAGCGACTGTGGTTTCCGCGCCCGATCCGTCTCTGGCGCGAGTTGCACAGGCTCGCGCCCCACGCCGTGGTGGTGCCGACGCCGGGGCCCTTCGGGCTGATGGGGCTGCTGGCGGCGCGGCGCCGGGGTGTCCCCCTGATCACGGGCTTCCACACCCACTTCGAGCAACTGGCGGACATCTACTGGACGGACACCTTCGGGCGGCTGAGCCGCGGCTACCTCGAGCGTTGCCATCGGCTTCTGTTCCGGCACAGCGCCCTGGTGCTGGCCAACTCCCCCGAGATGGCCCGGCTGGCCAACCGTCTGGGGGCCCGGGGCACGCGGATCATGGGCACCTCGGTGCCGCGGGAGTTCCTGGACCGGCCACTGACGCCACCCAGCCCGGAGGTCCGGCGGCTGCTGTTCGCCGGGCGGCTGGCCGAGGAGAAGAACCTGCCCGCGGTGCTGGAGGTGGCCGAGCGCCTGCCCGGCCTCCGGGTCGGCATCGCCGGCGACGGGCCCATGCGCCCGGTGGTCGCCGAGGCGGCCGCGCGGCTGCCCAACCTCGACTACCTGGGCTGGGTACCACGGGAGCGCCTGGTGGACACACTGGACGCCCACGACATGCTGCTGCTGCCCTCCCGGGTCGAATCCTTCGGCACCGTGGCGCTGGAGGGTATGGCGCGCGGCCGGCCGGTGATCGTCTCCGGCGACTGCGGCATCGCCGAATGGCCCGAGCTCGACGCCGGCCTGTTCCGTATCGGCGCCGACGAGAGCGTCGTCCGGGCCGTCCTGCGCGCCTGCGCTACGCCGGCGGACCGGCGCGCGGAGATGGGCCGCCAGGCGCATCTCGCGGCATGCCGGCTCAACGACTGGAACCTGCTCACCTGGATCGGCTGGCTGCAGGGAGATGCCGCGGAATGAGTGCGGCGCAGACCGGGGTGCTCTTCTCCGTACACGACGTCATGCCCCATACCCTCGACCGGGTGTCCGGTATCCTGGCCGGCCTCGAGGCCGCCGGCGCGGGCAGCGCCAGCCTGCTGGTGGTGCCGGGCACGGGCTGGACCGGCGAGACGCTGGATCGGCTGCACGGGTTCCTGGCCCGGGGCCACACGCTGGCCGGTCACGGGTGGTACCACCGGTGCAGCCGGATACGAGGCCTGAAGCACCGGCTGCACAGCGCGCTCATCTCCCGGGACGTCGCCGAACACCTGGCCCTCGACGCGGCCGGCATCGAGGCGCTGATCCGCCGCTGCGGCGAGTGGTTTCCCCGCCACGGACTGCCGCAGCCCGACACCTACGTGCCGCCGGCCTGGGCGATGGGCGCCATTCCGGCCGAGCGCCTGTACGGGCTCGGCTTCCGCTATTTCGAGGCCCTGACCGGGGTGTTCGACGCCGGCACGGGCCGGTTCCGCCGCCTGCCGCTGGCCGGCTTCGAGGCGGATACGAGCTTGCGCGCCCTCACCCTGCGGGCGCTGAACCGGCTGGCCCTCGCCATGGCGGGTCCGGGCCGGCCGCTGCGCCTCGCCATCCACCCCCGCGATCCCGAGCTGCTGCTGGCCGGTGACCTCGAGCGCCTCGTCGCCGCCGTCGCAGACGGCACCGGCCGGACCGCCGCCGACGCACTGGCCGGCTGAACGCGCACCGGTCTGGCGGGCGCGGCACGAAGCGGGTAGCGTATGCGCCCGTTCCGGTCAGCACCGCAGCACCCATGAGGCCAGCACAACCCTCCGCAGCCGAAGTAAGGCAGCTTCCCGCACTCATGACCCGGGTGATCCCCCCGGAGTGGGAAGACCAGAACGGCCACGTGAACATCCGCTTCTACATGAAGCTGTTCGAGCGCGGCGGCTGGCCGATGGTGCAGGAGATGGGCATGGACGAGTCCTATTTCCGCGACCGCCGCCAGGGTCTGTTCGACCTGGAGCACCACCTCTACTACCTGAACGAGCTCCACGTCGGCGAGTCGGTGAGCATCCACGCCCGGTTGATCGACCGCAGCGAGAAGCGCTTCCACGGGATGATGTTCATCGTCAACGACAGCCGGGACAACCTGGCCGCCACACTCGAGTACATCACCAGCGGCGCCGACCTCGCCCATCGGCGCACCTCGCCGCTGCCGGCGGACATCGCGGCCCGGCTGGACGCGCTGCTCGCCGCGCACGGGCGCCTGCCGTGGGAGCCGCCGCTGTGCGGCGTGATGTCGGCCTGAGGGCCTAGTGGGTGGGAGGCGTCTCGCCGATCTGACCCACGTCCAGTACGGGAGAGGCGTCGAGTTTCTCCGCACCCATGAGGTCCGCCACACGCTGCAGGGCCGCGACGATGGCGTGGCGTTCCCAGTCCTGCAGCCCGGAGAACTCCTCGAGGAAGCGCGTCTGCAGGGCGGTGGGTGCCCGAGCCACCATCTCCCGCCCCTCCGGCGTGAGACTCACCTTGACCTGGCGCCGGTCGGCGCTGCCGCGCCGGCGTACCACCAGCCCGCGCTGCTGCAGTTTGTCGATCATCGAGGTGACCGTGCCCTGGGTGAGCCCCACCTTGTAGGCGATGCCGCCCACGGTCAGTTCGCCGGCCATCGACAACAGCTCCATGACGAGCAGCTGGGAGGTCGTCAGGCCGGTCTGGCGGGCGAGGGACTTGGCGTCCAGGTCCGTCGCCCTCAGCACCCGGCGCAGGGCCGTCAGCACCTCCTTCTCCAGCACCTCGTCCGTCTCGCTCATCACGCCTCCGCCTTCATACGCGCCATACCAGGGGCCTCCAGGTGCCTGATCCGGATGCCTTTTCGGGCTTCGGCGGAACACGAGCACTTGAAAGGAGTACTTTGATCCTCAAATTAAAAGTTGCGCAGTTGATCGTCATTTTCTAAAATTACTGCGCTGATCAATCAGCTTTTTTAATTGAATATCGAAACATCTGTCAAACACCAGACCGTCGCGCACTGACTGACCGCGCCCTGCACGCACCACGCGGCGTCTGACAGATTCCTATAGCATTCGACTCATGCCAGCGAAAAGAATCGAGCAGGATTCTGCCATCTCCATACGCCCGCCGAAGTCGGCGGACGGGGCTGCAGTGCATGCGCTGATCGCCCGCTGCCCGCCCCTGGACACGAACTCGCTGTACTGCAACCTGCTGCAGTGCACGCACTTCGGCGCCACCAGCGCCCTGGCCGAGGCCGAGGGCGACGCCGTGGGGTTCGTCTCGGGCTACAGTCCGCCGCCTCACCCGGATGCGCTGTTCGTCTGGCAGGTGGCGGTGGACGAGCGTGCCCGCGGGCACGGCCTGGCCAAGCGCCTGATCATGGACATCCTGGAGCGGCCGGGCAACGCACACCTGCGCTACATCCGCACGACCATCACCGCGGAGAACACGGCGTCCTGGGCGATGTTCCGCGGCCTCGCCCGCAAGCTCGGCGCGGCCACCGAGGATCAAGTGCTGTTCCACCGGGACGAGCATTTCGGCGGCGAGCACGACAGTGAGCACGAACTGATCATCGGCCCTTTCCAGGGCCCGTTCGAGATTTCCTGAATTCATTTGCGAAGAGAGAAGACCATGACCACTACCGTAGAGAAGATCCACCCGTCGAGCGACGCACGGACCGGAGGCGTGTTCGCGCGCCTCGAGTCGGACGTGCGCTCCTACTGTCGCTCGATTCCCGTCCTGTTCGAGAAGGCCGTGGGCACCGAGCTGGTGGACTCCGACGGCAACGTGTATCTCGATTTCCTGGCCGGTGCGGGCAGCCTGAACTACGGCCACAACAACCCGGTACTGAAAGAGGCGCTGATGGACTACATCGGCGGCGATGGCATCGCCCACAGCCTGGACATGCACACCGTGGCCAAGAAACGCTTCCTGGAGAGCTTCCACGAGCGCATCCTGAAGCCGCGCCAGCTGGACTTCGTGGCCCAGTTCACAGGACCGACCGGCGCCAACGCCGTCGAGGCCGCCATCAAGCTGGCCCGCAAGGTGACGGGCCGCGAGACGATCGTGGCGTTCACCAACGGCTTCCACGGCGTGACCCTCGGCGCCCTGTCGCTGACCGGCAACCGCCATCACCGGGAGGCCGCCGGCGTCTCCATGAGCGGCGTCGTGCGCATGCCCTTCGACGGCTACATGGGCAGAGGCGTGGATACTCTCGACTACTTCGAGAAGACCCTGGACGACCCGAGCAGCGGCGTCGGCCATCCGGCCGCCGTCATCGTGGAGGCCGTGCAGGGCGAGGGCGGGCTGAACGTGGCCGGCGAGGAATGGCTGCAGCGTCTGGACCACATCTGCCGCGAGCGCGACATCCTGCTGATCGCCGACGACATCCAGGCCGGCTGCGGGCGTACCGGTACCTTCTTCAGCTTCGAGCCGTCGGGCATCCGTCCGCACATGGTGACCCTGTCGAAGTCGCTCAGCGCCATGGGACTGCCGTTCGCGCTGCTACTGATCGAGTCGGGTCTCGACCAGTGGGAGCCCGGCGAGCACATCGGCACCTTCCGCGGCAACAACCATGCCTTCGTGACGGCCGCCGCCGCGCTGGAGCATTTCTGGTCGACGCCGCGCTTCGCGCAGGAAGTGAAGCGCAAGGCCGGTATCCTGCGCTCACGGCTCGATGAGATCGTGAGCGCATCGCCGCTGGCGCTGAAGGTGAAAGGCCGTGGGCTCATGAGCGGTATCGCGTGCCCGGACGGCGATGTCGCCGCCGCGGTCTGCAGCGCGGCGCTCGAGCGCGGCGTCGTGATCGAGACCAGCGGCTCCTTCGACGAGGTGGTCAAGTGCCTGCCGCCGCTCACGATCACCGACGATGAACTGGAACGGGGTCTTGCAGCTCTCGCGGAGAGCTTCGCGGCCGTGGCCGGCGACAGCGCCTGAGCAGGGCGAGGAGCACGGAGACGATGACTCATACCGTAGAGAAGATCGGCGGGACCTCCATCGCCGACAGCGAAGCGGCGCTGAACAACGTATTCCTGCCGCGAGGCAACGGCGATCCGTACAACCGGATCTTCGTAGTGTCGGCCTATGCGGGCATGACCAACGAGCTGCTGGAAGACAAGAAGACCAAGGAGCCCGGCGTCTACACGCTGTACAGCCACAGCGAGTCCGACTGGGCCTGGGGCGACGCGCTGACGAAGGTCTGCCGCAGGATGATCGAGAAGAACGAGGAGATCTTCGCCGACCCCGGTGTGCGCGAACCGGCCAACCAGTTCGTGCTCGAGCGCATCGAGGGTGTCCGGAGCTGCCTCATCGACCTGCAGCGGCTGTGCTCCTACGGTCACTTCCATCTCGGCGAGCACATGATGACGGTGCGCGAGATGCTCTCGGCCCTGGGCGAGGCCCACAGCGCCTTCAACACCGCACTGCTGCTGCGCATGCACGGCGTGGAGGCCCGCTTCGTCGACCTCACCGGCTGGCGCGACGACAAGCCGCGCACGCTGGAGGAGCGCATCGACATCGGCCTGCAGGGGATCGACTTCGAGGCCGAGCTGCCCATCGTCACCGGTTACACCCAGTGCCACAGCGGGCTGTTCCGCGAGTACGGCCGCGGCTACACCGAGGTGACCTTCAGCCACGTGGCGGCACGCACCGGCGCCAGCGAGGCGATCATCCACAAGGAGTATCACCTGAGCAGCGCCGACCCGCTGATCGTGGGCGAGGACAAGGTAGAGAAGATCGGCAACACCAACTACGACGTGGCCGACCAGCTCTCCAATATGGGCATGGAGGCCGTCCACCCCCGGGCGGCGAAGGTGCTGCGCCAGGCCGAGATTCCGCTGCGCATCAGGAACACGTTCGACCCGGACGACCCGGGCACGGTGATACGGCAGGACTACGTGAGCGACGAGCCCTGCGTGGAGATCGTCACCGGCTGCCGCGCCGTGCTGGCCATCAAGCTGTTCGACCAGGACATCGTCGGCGTCAGCGGCATCGACCGGCGCATCATCGAGGTACTGGAAGAGAAGAAGCTGCGCATCGTCACGAAGGACATGAATGCGAACACGGTGACCCACTTCGTCACCGGCACCCTCAGCCGCGCCAAGCACGCCATCGCGGAGCTGGAGCGGCTGTTCTCCCAGGCGGACATCGACCTGCGCCGGGTGGGACTGGTGTCCGTAATCGGCAGCGACCTCGACCGGCCGGGCCTGCTGGCGGATACGGTGGGCTGCCTGCACCAGTCCGGCATCGACGTGATCGCACTCCACCAGGGCATGCGCCAGGTGGACATCCAGA
Source organism: uncultured Woeseiaceae bacterium (assembly GCA_964428605.1). Lineage (GTDB taxonomy): Bacteria > Pseudomonadota > Gammaproteobacteria > Steroidobacterales > Woeseiaceae > Lentisalinibacter. Next base: position 7,459 of record CAYRZI010000045.1, on the reverse strand, counting down.
TCATCGTCGACGAGGCGGACTACGACGCGGCCATCAAGACACTGCACGAGCGTCTGGTGGAGAACAAGGAGAGCGTGGGCGACCTGAACGCGGCCTGAACCGCCGCTCGCCCCGGGCCCATCGGAATGCTGACCAGCTTCATCGTGGCCATGGCGGCCTTCGTGCTCATCGGGGTCGCCTCGGTGCTGCGCAGCCGGGGCACCAAGAGCGACTATTATCTCGCCAGCCGCGACGTCTCTCCGGCGTTCGCGGGCCTGTCGGCGATTGCCACGAACAACTCCGGCTTCATGTTCATCGGCCTCATGGGCTACACCTACGCGGCCGGTGTCGCCTCGCTCTGGGTGATGATCGGGTGGATCGTGGGCGACTTCCTGATGTCGCTGGTGATCCACCGCCGGCTGCGGGAGTCTACGGAGAAGCACAACGAGGTGACCTTCGCCGGCGTCCTCTCGCGCTGGCACGATACCGACTTCCGCATCCTGCGCATCGTGGTGGCGGTGCTCACCCTGGCCTTCCTCGGCGCCTACGCGGCGGCCCAGCTGAAGGCCGGCGGCAAGGCGCTGCAGGCGATGTTCGGCTGGACGCCGGACAGCGGCGCCATCCTGGTGGCCACCATGGTGGCGCTGTATTGCCTGGCCGGCGGCATCCGGGCGTCCATCTGGACCGACGTCGCGCAGTCGTTCGTGATGATCTTCGCCATGGCCATCATGCTGACGGTGGCCCTCGTCAGCGTCGGGGGAGTGGGCCCCGCCGTGGAGGAACTCTCGACCGTGCCCGGCTATCTCGCACCGTTCCCCGACGAACTTAGGCTGGACGCCCCCGCCGGCCCACTGCTGTTTGTCGTGGGCTGGATGTTCGCCGGCATGAGCGTCATCGGCCAGCCCCACATCATGGTGCGCTTCATGGCGCTGGAGGACGCCGGCAAGCTGCGCCAGACGCGCATGTACTACTACGGCTTCTTCACCGTGTTCTACTCGCTGGCGGCGGGCGTCGGCCTGCTGTCACGGCTGCTGCTGCCCGACCTCGGCAGCATGGATCCGGAACTGGCGCTGCCCACGATGGCCATGGAACTGCTGCCGGGCATCCTCGCCGGCGTCGTCATCGCGGGCCTGTTCGCCGCGACCATCTCGACCGCGGACTCGCTGGTGCTCAGCTGCTCCTCCGCACTGACCCACGACCTGCTGCCGCGCAAGATCGAGAGACCGCTGGAACTGAAGGCGGGCACGCTGCTGATCGTCGCGCTCGCGCTGGGCATCGCGCTGAACGGCACCCAGAGCGTGTTCGCCCTCGTGATCTTCTCCTGGTCGGCACTCGCCAGCGCCTTCGGCCCGCTGCTCTACGTCTATTCCCGGGGGCTCAGGGTGGGCGAGGGCCAGGCGATCCTGATGATCGCCGTGGGCGTCGGCGTGGCTATCGGCTGGCGCTGGCTGGGCTGGCACAACGACATTTACGAGGGCATGCCCGGCATGCTCGCCGGATGGGCCACCTACCACGCCACCCGGCGGCTGCTCGCCCCCTCCCCCACGGGCGACGAGGAGGCCAGCCAACAAGTTTGAAAACGCAGGAAACGGGTGCCGGACACCTCTTGCCCTACAGCTTGAACTTGCCGCCGCCCTGCAGACGCGGGTCCGGTGCGCCGCCGGCGCCTTCCGCTCCGGGCAGCACAATGGAGGACGCCGCGTCGCGGCGCATCTCCTCCAACCGCTTGATTGTGTCCTCGGCCGCCGCGGCAGCGCCGGCGCCGAACTTGCGGGCCGCCTCGCCCAGCGAGCTCGCCTCGATCTCGAACGACAGCGGCAGCGCGCCCGCCGGCGTGAGCAGCTGAGTCTGACCCACGTACTGCACGGCCCGGGAACCGTCCTGCGCGCCCTCGGCCGTTACCGGCGTCATCCGCCGGATCGTACCCACCTGCTGATCGGTGAAGACCTCCTCCCGATACAGGTCCTCCACCGCCATCTCCATCTCTTTCTCGTCGGGGCGCTCCGTCATCTCGCTGGTTCCTTTCTGTCTGTGGACGGAAAACGGAAGGCTAACAAGTTTGCGCCGCCGCGGCACCTGCCCGGCCCAGGAAGGCCGGACACGAAAAAGGCCGGCACGACCCTGGGGTCATGCCGGCCTGACGTGCGGGCCGGCGCCGTCCGTGGCACCGTCCCTATTCCGCTCACCGCCTCACTCGGGCAGGATCACCTTGTCGATCACGTGGATCACGCCGTTCGTGGCCGGGATGTCCACGGCCGTCACCGTGGCGCCGTCCACCTTCACGCTGCCGCCGCCGGTCTCGATGTCGATCGACTGACCGTTCACGGTGGTGGCGCTGTCCAGCTTCACCACGTCGGCGGACGTCACCTTCCCCGGCACCACGTGGTAGGTCAGGATGGAGGTCAGTTTGTCCTTGTTCTCCGGCTTCAGCAGGCTCTCCAGCGTGCCCTCCGGCAGCGCGGCGAAGGCGGTATCGGTGGGTGCGAACACGGTGAAGGGACCGTCGCCCTTCAGCGTCTCCACGAGACCCGCCGCTTCGAGGGCCGTGGCCAGCGTGGTGAAGTCGCCCGCAGCCACCGCCGTCTCGACGATGTCCTTGTCGGTCTTCTTCTCCATATTCTTGTGATGACCGGCCACCGCGGTGGTGGCCGCGGCCATCAGCAGCAGCGCCATGGCCAGCGCCGTACGGATATTCGAGGGGTTCATGGTCGTCGTCCGTGTCATTTCGCTCTCTCCTCTGGGGTTGTCGTATGACTCGCGAGTGAGTTCGCGGCCCCGGCAGGAACGGATGAGCGCCAGCGTCGACAGAACCTCGACGCAGCAGCCGGTCAGAGCAGGAACCCCAGGTCCCGTGCGGCGAAGTTGTCGATGTGCGGCGCCACCTGCGCGAGGTCGCCGTCGGGGATGCCGAACCAGCGGGCCAGCGTCGCCGCATACTGGTCCGCGGACAGCGACGGGATGATGCGCCCGCCGCCCACGTCCAGGGCTCCGTCGATCTCGAGCAGCGGATACTCTCCGTACAGCTCGCGTCCCCTCACGGCGTCGCCCACCACCAGCTGGATGCCGCCCCAGCCGTGGTCGGTGCCGTCCCCGTTGGAGGTCAGCGTGCGGCCGAAATCGGACTGGGTGAAGGTGGTGACACTGCCGGCCACCCCCAGCTCTGCGGTGGCGGCATGAAACGCCGATATCGCCTGGCTGACGCCCGCCAGCAGGCCCGGCTGCAGCTCCGCCTGGTCGTCGTGGGTATCGAAGCCGCCGGTGGCGACGAAGAAGATCTGGCGCTGCATGGCGAGCTCGTCGCGCACGGCGATCAGACGCGCCACGGTGGCGAGCTGCTCGCCCAGCTGGGAGGCGGGGAACGGCGTGGCGAGCTCGGGGGCGGAGGCGATGGCACCGCTGACCCGGTCCGCCGCGGCCACCGCCCGCTGCTGCACTTCGGCGAAGCCGCGCTCGTACACGGAGCCGTAGTCGGCATTGATGATCCGCTCGAAGGCGCGGCGCTGCTCCAGGAAGATACCGCTGTCGCCGAAGCCCTCGAAGGGCACGGGACCCTGCGGCCCCATGACGTAGGCCACGGTCTCGCCGGCCGACTGAAACAGCGTGTTGCCGAACAGCGAGGCGTTGGTGGCGAGCTGCTGCCCGGAGACCTCCAGGCGGATCAGGTCGGCGATGCGCCCGGCCCAGCCCGTTGCGGTCTGACTGGTGCCCTTCAGCGAGTGCCACTGGTCCTGCTGGTCGTTGTGGGAGAAGAGCTGGGGCGGCAGCTCGGCCGAGCCGGCCTGGAAGCCGGCCTTGCTGACGGGCCGGATCAGCGGCCCCACGTTGGTCACGAAGGCCGCGCGGCCGCTCTCGAACAGCGCCTGCACCTCGGACATGGACGGATGCAGACCGTAGTCCACGCCGTCCGAGGCGAGCGGCTGTATCGGCAGCAGGTCCGCCTGCGGGATGGCGAGATTCTGGCGGGACGCCGCGTAGACGCCGTACTCCGCATCGCTTGCCGGCACCAGCATGTTGAACGAGTCGTTGCCACCGAACAGGAACACGCAGACCAGCGCCCGGTAGTCGTCGAACGGCCCCGGCGCCGCGGCCACGTGCAGGCCCGGACAGGCGGCCAGCGCCGCACCGGCGCCGGCCCGTTTCAGGAATTCACGTCGATTGATGGCTGCCATGATGTCCTCTCCCTCAGCGCTGGTAGGCGTATTCCGGCGACGAAGCCACCAGGTAGATCGCCTCGGCCGCCCGGGCAACCGGGTCACCGGCGGGGATGCGCTCCACCATCCCCACCGCCTCCTGCGCAAGCAGCGGCGAGATCTCGCCGGCCAGCAGCTTGTCGGCCACCCGGGCCACGAGCGCCTCCGCGTCGCCGGCCAGCGCCACCTCTTCGCCGATGTCGATGTACACGTCGTCGGGACCCAGGTCCGGATTCTCGGAGTGGTTCACGAACGTCTGCGCCAGCATCAGGTTCGTGACCAGCGTGTTCTGGTATTCCGTGGCGATCTGCAGCTCGGGCGCCACCAGGCCACGGTTGCGGATCTCGCCCGGCGGCGCATAGAAGGGGCTGTAGAAGTTGAACACGGACGGCGACTGCAGCGGCCCCTGGCCGAGCAGGATGTAGGCAAAGCCGAACGGGAAGCCACCGCTCTCCGAGCGTGCGTCGTAGGCGCGCCAGAGCTGGGTCAGGCGCAGCAGCGGTTCCTTCAGCTTGCCGTCGGTGTCCAGGGCCTCGGCGGGGCGGGCCTCCGGGTCCAGCAGGATGGCGCGCACCAGCGCCGCGAGGTCGCCGCGCACCCCGGCGCCGTTGTCGTTGAAGGTCTCGGCCACCCGCCGCACGTAGGCCGGCGACGGATTGCTGGTGGTCAGGCGCTCGATCAGCCGCGTGGCGATGAACGGCCCCACGTTCGGATGCCCGAAGACATTGTCCAGCGCGGCGCGCAGGTCTTCCTCGCCGGGCTGGCCCGCGGGCAGCGTCACGCCGCCGAGCAGCTCCTTGGCACCCGTGTCGTGGAACGGCTCGTACAGCTCCATCGGCTGCGTCTGGTTGAACGGCGTGATGCGTGCCTCGTCGAAGCTCGGCGCCCCGGCGAAGTGCCAGCCGGTATACACGTGGGCGAAGCCCTCGATCACGGACTGGTCGTAGGTGGGGATCGGCCGGCCGTCTCCGTCCGTCTTCACGGTACCGTCGACGTTCAGTTCCACCAGGCCGATGGTGAACAGCTGCATGAGCTCCCGGGCATAGTTCTCGTCCGGGCGGATGTTCAGCGCCGGGTTAGGCTTCTCGTTGCCGAGCATGCTGAGATAGATGCCCATGGCCGGATGCAGCGTGACCGCCTCCATCAGGTCGCGGAAATTGCCGAAGGCGTGCTCGGCCAGCGTGTCGTAGTAGTCTGCCAGCGCCCAGGGAGCGCCCTCCAGGGCACCGAGCTGGGAGACCACCATGATCTGCGACAACGCGAACGCGACGCGCTGGCGGAGCTGATCCTCGCCGTCCACCGCGTTGCGGAACCACGCGTCCACCCGGTCGGGCTGCAGCTGGCCGGGGAAATCCGGCCGCGGCAGCGAGCGCAGATACGGCAGCTGCAGCGAGGCCGGCGTGTTCATCTGCCGATCGATCCAGGCCTCGATGCCGCTCTCGACCACCGCGTCGGCCCCGGCCTCGGTGGCGCCGAAGGTGGCCTGGTTCAGGAAGCGGAAGGCTTCCGCCTTGCTCACCGTCGGCGGTGGCGGCGGCGGCGGCGGTTCGGACCCGCCGCTCCCTGAGCCACCGCCGCAGGCCGTCAGGGCCAGCGAGCTGCCGAGCAGCAGCGCCGCCCGCAGCCAGGTTGCATGTCGCCGTAACTTCTCGATCATCTCGCCTCCCCCGCCTGCCTCGCGCCGCCATAGGAACTGACAACGCGCCGGCTCAGTCCGGGTTGACGGCCACTGTGCCGGGAGGCGGGAGTGCACTCCGTGACACAGGCCACATTCGGGCGTCGCCGCACTATTCCGCCGCCTTCAGGTTCTCGGCCAGCCCGCGGCGCAGCAGCTCTATGGCCTCGGCGGAGCGTCCGGTCTCCTTCAGGGTGTCACTCATCAGCACGTAGGCCGCATTGCGGATGGCCTGGTTACTGCTGTTCTCAAGCACCCGGCGCAGCTCCTCGACTACCCGCGCCTTCTCGCCCCGCTCCTCAAAGACCTCCTTCATCTTCTGCATCTGCAGGATCGCGGCTTTCTCCGGCTCGGAACTGATCTCGTGGGTGGCCTCGATGATGGCCATGTAGTCGGTCATGATCCCGAGGAAGGTCTGTATCGTCGCGAGCTCGTCCGTCGACTGCGCCTGCACCACCGGCGCGGCCGCGAGCAGGCCGGCCGCCAGGACGCCGGCGAGTGCCCGTCTGGTCCGTCTAGCTGTTTGCATGGTCATTCTCCTCGTCGTTCCGCGAGTGATTTCGCAGGTCTTCCAGTTCCTCGTCGGCCGGCGGCTGTTCCGCCGGCCCCGTGTCAGCCGCCGGCCGCGCAGGCGCCGACGGCAGCGTCATGCCGCGAATCGCGGAGAGGCCCGGCACGGACCCGCCGGCGCGGCTCTCGGCCGCGAGCGAGAGCACGGTGAGCGAGGTCGGGCGTATGTCCGCCTCGCCGGCACCCTGCCGCGGCAGGCCCACCAGCAGCGCGGCCGCCGCCAGCGCCGCGGCCAGCGCGGCCAGGGCCGGGCCGGCGGCGGCCGGGCGGGCGACGCGTCCGGCGCCGACCTCGGCACGGATCCGGCCGGCCAGGTGCTCCGGCGCTCGCAGCGCGCGGTATTCCCGCTTCAGGCGTTCGATGTCGGCCGTTTTCCGGTTCGTCACTCCAGTCCCTCCGCTCCGTCACTCCGCAGCCGCGCGATTGCCTTGTGCAGCAGCGCCTTCACGGTGCCCTGCCGGCAGCCCATGGCCCGCGCGGTCTCGGCCACCGACAATTCCTCGAATATCCGCAGCATCACCACCTCCCGCTGGCGCGGCGGCAGCACGGCCACCAGTTCCCGCACGCGGCGTGCCGCCTCCCCATCATCCGCCCGGCGTTCCGGGCCGTCCGCCGGGTCGGCCGGCTCCGCCTCCAGGCTCTCCGCCGTGCGGCTGCGGTTGTACTCGCCGCAGACAAGCCGGGCGGTGCGGTACAGCCAGGTGAACGGCGCCGCCCGGAAGCGGAAGCCGCCGAGGCCCCGCCAGGCTCGCAGGAAGATCTCCTGCACCGCGTCGTCCGCCTGCAGCGGGTCGCGGAGCCAGACGCTCGCGAGACGGTACAGGCGGTGCTGATGCCGGCGCACCAGCGCCTCGAAGGCCTCCGGATCCCCGGAGCGGAAACGCTGCACCAACTCGGCATCGGACGGCTCGGTCAAAACACTAAATCCCTCTTTGACCGGTTAGTGCAGTCCGGGCGCCAGGGGTTTACCGGCGGCGGCGGAAAAAGGGCCGCCTGCTCCGCGTCGTGCCCGGGAACGGGGCGAGCCCCGTCAGCCGGGACCGTA
>CAYRZI010000044.1:0-23705 GCA_964428605.1 uncultured Woeseiaceae bacterium | reverse complement strand
ACCATGGACCTTCGCTCCGCCGCCTACGTCGTCAACCGCTTCATCCTGCGCCGACCGCGGCTGCTCGCGAAGGCGAAGCATTTCGATCTGCGCCTGCAGGTGCGCACGGACGACGTCATCGGCCGCCACATCTACAAGTACGGCGCCCACGAGCCGGAGACCACCGACTTTCTGAAGCGCACCCTCGAGATCCGCGACGGCGACGTCCTGCTGGACGTGGGCGCCAACATCGGCTGGTATTCCCTGGTGCTCGACCGCATCGCGGGGGAGGCCCGGGCGGACATCTACGCCTTCGAGCCGGACCCGGAGAACTTCGTGCTGCTGGGCGAGAACCGGGCGCTGAACGCGGCGCAGCGGGTCCACCCGGTGCAGCTGGGCGTCTCCGACCGCACGGGCACCTTCGAACTGCACCGCTTCGGCGGCTCCAACCGGGGCCGGCACTCGATGCTGCCCATCCACGAGGGCGGCACCATCGAGATCCGCACGATCACGCTGGACGAGTTCTGGGCGCAGGAGGAGCTGGGCGAGCGCATCCCCCGCTTCCTGAAGATGGATATCGAGGGCTTCGAGCTGGCGGCCCTGCACGGTGCCGAAGGCGTGCTGGCCCGCTGCCCGTTCGTAATGCTCGAGTACTCGCCCCGCTACATGAACGCCGCCGGCATCGAGCCGTCCGGTCTGCTGGATTTCATGACCGGGCAGGGATACACGCCGGCGGTGCTGCGCGACGGCGCGCTGGCGCCGGTCACGCGCGAGGAACTGCTGGCCAGCGACCGGCACGTGGACCTGTTCTGGCGCCGCAACGGCTGAGCCATGCGGCTGCTCTGCATCACCTCCCACGGGGATACGCTGAACAGCGTGCGCCCGGAAGCCGAGCTGTTCATCGGCCTGCAGAAGGCCGGCGTCGCGATGACGGTGATGACTCAGGGCGACTCGGTGTATGCCGGACCCATGCGCGAGGCCGGCATCGAGGTGGTGGATTTCGTGCCCCGGCGCAAGTTCTCGCCGGCGGCCGTACGGCGTATCCGCCGCGAGCTGCGGCAGCGGCGCATCGACGTGGTCTACGCCTTCAACAACAAGGCGATCGCGAATACCAATTTCGCCGCCCTCGGCCTGCCGGTGAAAGTGGTCACCTATCGGGGGCAGACCGGCAACATCCACCGCTGGGATCCGAGCGCCTATCTCACCCACCTCAACCCCCGGGTGGATCTCGTCCTCTGCGTGGCCGACGCCGTGCGCGATAGCCTGCGCGCCCAACACCGGCGCCCGGGCCGGGTGCGCACGGTCTACAAGGGCCACAGCCTCGAGTGGTACCGGGAGCCGCCTGCGGACCTCGGCAAGTTCGCCATCCCGTCCGACGCGTTCACCGTCATCTGCGTCGCCAACAACCGGCCCCGCAAGGGCGTCGGCGTACTCGTGGAGGCCACCTACAGGCTGCCCCGGGAAGCCGACATCCACCTGCTGCTGGCGGGCGCGGGGCTGGAGGAGCCGGAACTCGCGAAGCTCATCGGCGCGAGCCCCATGCGCGAGCGTATCCACGTGGCCGGTTTCCGCCGGGACGCCACCGCACTGGTGGCGGCCTGCTCGGCCTCCGTGCTGCCCTCGCTGAAGCGCGAGGGTCTGCCGAAGACGGTCATCGAGTCGATGGCCTACGGCGTCCCGCCCATCGTCACCGACACCGGCGGCAGCGCCGAACTGGTGCTGGACGGCCAGTGCGGCATCGTGGTGCCGCCGGGTGACGCCGGCGCCATCGCGGATGCCATCCGCTTCCTGTACGAGAACCCGACCGAGCGCGCCCTCATGGGGCGGCGCGCCCGGGAACGCCTCGACCGGCACTTCAACGTGGCCGATACGGTCCGCCGTACGAAAGAGCTGCTGGAAGAAATGCTGGAAGCGTCGCCGGAGAGGCAGGCGTGACGGCCGCCGGCCCGGTCAGCCGGCTGCCGGAGGTGAGCAGCCCGCCGCCCCGCCGGGGCGCCCTGCTCTACGTGCTGGCCGAGCCGGACAGCGGACTCGTCTGCTACGTGGGCCAGACCCGCCGGCCCCGGGCGCGGCTGCTGGGCCACATCCGCGCCGGGCGGGTGTGGCTGCGCAGCCTGGCGGAACGTCCCCCGGCCGTGCACCTGCAGCGGCCGCTGCCGCTCTGGGAGGAGCCGCCGCTGCGTTTCCGCCGCGTGCACCCCTCCCGTGATCCCCGGGTGCTGGAGGAGTGGCTCGCCCTGCTCGCCGCCGAGGACAAGGCACCGGGCATGCGCCTCATCGAGGCCGTGGCCTGCGAGCGGGCCTGCGGCTGCACCTTCGTGGCCGACTGCCGCCGGGCCCGGCTGCGCGAGGCGTGGTGGATCGACAGCCTGCTGCTGGCCGGTCATCCGCTGCTGAACCGGACGCTGCCGCGCCCCGGCCGGAGCGAAATTCCATGAGCCTGCCGGAACTCGCCGAACTCATCGGCTGGCTGGACCTGGCGGGAGTGGCGGTCTTCGCCGTCTCCGGCGCGCTGGAAGCGGCCCGCCGGGAGATGGATTTGCTCGGCTTCGTGCTGGTGGGCTCGGTCACCGGCATCGGCGGCGGCACCCTGCGGGATCTCCTGCTCGGCAGCACACCCGTGTTCTGGATCGCCGAACCGGTCTACATCAGCGTCTGCGTCGTCGCCGCGATAATCACCTTCGCCGGCGCCCGGCTGCTCGCCTCCCGCCTGCGGGCGCTCATGTGGATGGACGCGGCAGGGCTGGCCGTGTTCGCCGTCACGGGCACCCAGGCGGCGCTGGGCCAGGGCGTCTCACCGATCATCGCTGCGGGCATGGGCATGATGACCGCCACCTTCGGCGGCTTCATCCGCGACATCATGTGCAACGACATCCCGCTGATCCTGCGCTCGGAAATCTACGCCACCGCCGCGCTGGCGGGCGCGGGGGTCTACGTCGGGCTGGACGCGGCCGGCCAGGCCGGCCCGGCCGCCACCCTCGCCGCGCTCGCCACCGCCTTCGGCCTGCGCGCGGTCGCCATCGTCACTGGTCTCAGCCTGCCGAAGTACCGCCGCCGGCGCTGAGCCGCCGTCGGCGCTTTCCACGATCGGCGGAGGGCGCCGGATGGCCTATGCTCTGGGCATGAGATCCATGGTCCTGAAGGAAGTCGGCCGGCCGCTGGAGGCAGTGGACGGCGATGCGCCGGCGCCCGGCGACGCCGAGCTGCTCATCGAGGTGAGCGCCTGCGGCGTGTGCCGCACCGACCTGCACGTGGTGGACGGCGAGCTGCCGGGCGGCAAGCTGCCGGTGGTACCCGGTCACGAGGTCATCGGCCGGGTCGTGGAATGCGGGCGGTCGGTGGACGGATTCCGCCCGGGCCAGCGGGTGGGCGTGCCCTGGCTGGGCGCCACCTGCGGGCACTGCTGGTACTGCGAGCACGACATGGAGAACCTCTGTGACGAGCCCGCCTTCACCGGCTTCGACCGGGACGGCGGTTTCGCCACCCACATCGTGGCCGACGCCCGCTACACCTTCCCCATCGACGCCGACTACGACGACGCCGAGGCCGCGCCGCTCATGTGCGCAGGGCTCATCGGCTACCGCTCCTGGCGCATGGCCGGCGAGGGCCGCAACCTGGGCCTGTACGGGTTCGGGGCGGCGGCCCACATCCTGATCCAGGTCGCCCTGCACCGTGGCCAGCGCGTCTATGCCTTCACCCGTCCCGGCGACACGCCGGCGCAGGAGTTCGCGCTACGCATGGGCGCGGAATGGGCCGGCGGCTCCGACGAGCCGCCGCCGGTGGAACTCGATGCGGCCATCCTGTTCGCCCCCGTCGGCGAACTCGTGCCGGCCGGACTCAGGGCCGTGCGCAAGGGCGGCATCGTGGTCTGCGGCGGCATCCACATGAGCGACATCCCGAGCTTCCCCTACCGCATCCTGTGGGAGGAGCGCCGGATCCGGTCGGTGGCCAACCTCACCCGGCAGGACGCGGTGGAGTTCCTGGATCTCGCCCCCCGGGCCGGCGTGCGCACCGAGGTCACCACCTACCCGCTGGAAGACGCCAACGCCGCGCTGGAGGACCTGCGCCGCGGCCGGCTGTCCGGCGCCGCCGTGCTGGTGCCCTAGTGCCCTAGTGCCCTAGTGCCCTGTTGCCCTGGTGCCCTGGTGCCCTGGGCCGGGCAGTCCGGTTGCTGCCGGGGCGCCGCCGTTCCTCTAGACCTCGGTCTGCGTGTCCGGCACGCCGGCCGGGTGGCCGACCGTCTCGCCCACCGCCCGCCAGGCGGCATCGATGGCCGCATCCGCGTAGGCCCGGCCCTCGGAGTCTGATGCCGCGATGGCGATGCGCCCGACCGGCCGGCGGCCGATCTCCCACGGGGCCTCGCCCGGCGGCCAGTCCGGGTCGTGGAGATCGTTCTTCTCGTAGGCGTAACCGTGGGGCCAGCGGTTCACCGTGATGGCGCGGATATCCCGCTCCGACGAGAAACCCGCCGGCCCGAGCAACGCATCCAGCTGGCGGCGCAGCGGCCGCTCGTAGTCCGCGAAGGCCATGCGCAGGGTCTCGTAGCGGCCGCGGGCGAACTGCTCCCGCGGGGTCAGCCCCTCCCCCGGTGTGGTGGGCACGTGCACCAGGTGCAGCACCATCGGCTGGTCCGGCGTGGAGGGATAGCGGTAGCGGCCCAGGCTGACCGGGAAGTCCAGCGAGACGCTGTGGTAGAACCCGTCGGGGAAATAGGCGCTCTCGATGCCGAGTTCGGCGAAGGCCTCCCAGTTCTCGATGGCCGCGTTCACGTAGACGATGGGCGCACGCGGGATCTCGGCGATTGCCGCCGCCTGCTCCGCCGGCAGCTGGGGGCAGAGATGAGGCACCATCAGGTTGTTGCAGGCCAGGATGGCGTGGCGGGCGCTGGCGCGGAACGTGCCCTCCTCCGTCACGTAGTCCACGGCCACGCCCTCGCGGCCCGGCTCCAGCGTCCGGTTCACAGCGCGCACCGCCGTGGCGTTCAGGCGCAGGCGCACGTAGGCGTCCGGCAGGTCCAGCGCCTCGTAGTCGAAGCGCGCGGTGACCACGTCCTCCATATCGTCGCCGGGCGCGGCCGCCGGTATCAGCTGCCGGACCATCAACCGGGCCAGCGAGGCATTGCCGTCGGGGAAGTGGAAGATGTAGGGCTCGTCGTGTTCGCAGCGCTCGTAGGCGCCGCTGACCCGGCAGGGGCCGAGCCCGAGTCCGCTGAAACCCGGATAACCCATGCGCAGGGCCTCCAGGGCGGAGAGCGCGTCGGTGCCGAGGCCCCAGAACGCGTTGCTCGAGTTCTGGAACAACTCGATGACCGCCGGGCCCGCGTCGAAATGGCGGCGCAGGTAATCGTTGTAGCTCAACCGGCGGAGTATCTTCTCCAGCGTCTCCCGGCCCGCGGCCGGCAGGTCCGCCGGCTGCGCGATCAGGATACGGAACAGCGTCACCTTGTCCGCATCGGCCAGCGGCAGCGAGCGCACCCAGGCCTCGGCGTCGGAGCCGATCGGCAGTCGGCTGGCGCCGCGGCCACCGTCGGTGCGCACCAGCCGCTCTCCCTCCGGTGCGTCGCCGAAGAAGATGCCGGGCCCGAGACCGAAGCGCTCCCGGTGACCCTGATCGTAGGCGGAGTAGAAACGATCGAGATTCACGCCGAGCGCATCCAGCAGCCCCCGGGCGGGCGCGCTCCAGGCCGAAGGCGTGTCCATGGACTGGCTGCCGCCGTAGCCGATCAGATTCTTGCCGGCCACCAGGAACTCGTTGCGCTTGGCGTGGCCACCGAAGTCGTCGTGGTTGTCCAGGATCAGGATGCGGGCGAACTCGCCGGCCTGCTGGCGGTAATACCAGGCGGCGGCCAGGCCGCTCAGGCCGCCGCCGACCACCACCAGGTCGTAGACCCGGCCGCCGTCGGCAGGCTTCGCTCCCGGGTAGCGCTCGCCACGACGCGCGAGCGCATGCGCCACCTCGAAGGAGCCCGGATGCGCGCCCCTCAGACCGGTGAGCGACGGCGGGTAATACTCCTCCTCGCCGAAACCGAACAGCTGCGCGCCGGCCGTCCCCGGCAGACCCGCCGCCGTCCCGGCCAGCGCCATGCCCTGGACGAAGTCGCGGCGCGTGATGCCGTCGCCACGGGGGGCCCGGCCCCGATTCCGCCTCGCTGCCATGCCCCCATTATGGAGGCAGAGCGGCGTGCCGGGCGAGGGGCCGGCAGCGGTGCGGCTATACTGCCGCCAAGGCAGGGGGATCAGCGATGAAGACGGAAAACGGCGAAGAGTACGCAGTCGGCGACCGCAACCGAGTGCGCCAGATCCGCGAGTCGGCCCGCTACGACCGGGCCACGGTACATGCCATCCTGGATGTCGGGCTGGCCGCCCACGTGGCCTTCTGCGAGCAGGGCCGACCGGTGATCGTACCCATGATCTATGCCCGCGACGGCGAGACCCTGTACCTGCACGGCGCGCGTAAGGCCCGCATCGTGCGACTGCTCGAGGCCGGCACCGAGGCCGCGCTGAACGTCACCCTGATCGACGGCATCGTGGCCGCCCGCTCCGCCTTCAACTCGTCCGTGAACTACCGCTCGGTCACCGTATACGGCCGCCCCCGGCTGGTGGAGGACGAGACCGAGAAGATCGAAGCGCTGCGGCTCGTCTCCGAGCACCTGATGCCGGGGCGCTGGGCCGAACTGCGTTCTCCCCACGACCGGGAGGTGAAGATGACCGGCGTCGTCGCACTGCCCATCGAATCCGCGTCGGCGAAAGTGACGGCGGGGCCGCCGGAGGATGAGGACGAAGACTACGCGCTGCCGGTCTGGGCCGGGGTGGTGCCGGTGGAGCACGTATTCGGGGCGCCGGTGAGCGACCCGGCACTGCCGTCGGGCTCGGCGCCGTCACCGGCGATCGAGCGCCTCGCTCGCTCCCGCGCCCGGCCCTGACGGCCGCAGTACGCTGTCAAAGGCCCGTCCGGCCGGGGCACAATGCGGCCAGGATGGACGTCCACGCATCTGCCGCTTCGCGACGGCCGCCTGCAGCGGCGGCAGTGCTGCTCTGTCTGCTGTGGCCGGCCCCGGCGCTGCTCGCCATCGATCTGCTGAGGCTGGACATCGACGAGGTCACCGGCGCCGGCTGGTCCGCCGACGGCATGGAGCTGCGCCTCGTCCCCGATGGCGCCTCTGGCAACATCGCCGCTTCGCTCCGGATCGAGCGGCTGTCCCTGCCCGAGCCGGCGGGCGAGCTGCGCGACGTCACCCTGCGCTGTGACGTGGTGACGGTCACCGCCGCCGTCTATCGCTGCGAGCGCGGCCGGGTGCTGGCCGGGCAATCGTCCCTGGACCCCGTGCCGTTCACCGTGTCGGCGGAGTACCGCCGCGCCGACGGGCGCCTTACCCTCGCGTCGCCGGATCTGCCCTGGCGGGCCATGAGGCTGCGGGTCTCCGCCGTTCTCGCGGCGGAGGGATGGACGCTTACGGGCGAGGGCGCCGGCCTCGACGCCGGTCTCCTGCAAGGCGCCGTGACCGCGCTGACCACGACCCTTCCGGAGATCGGCATCGCCGGCGGCACGGCGGATGTGCGGCTGCGCGCCGAGGGAGGGGATGCCAGCCCGTCCCGGGTCGACGCCAGGATCGACTTGCGCAACCTCAGCCTTTCCAACGCCTCCGGCAGCCTGGCCGCCGAGGGGCTGGCACTGACGCTGGAGGCCCGGGCCCATCTGGCCCCATCCGGCGAAGGACTCGACTACACGGCCACGCTCGCCGCAGACGCCGGCGAGGCCTACCTGGAACCCGCCTACTTCGATATCTCCGCATCGCCGCTGCGCATCGAGTCCGTGGGCGCGGTGGACCTCGCCGGCGGCACGATGCGCATCGACAGCCTTCGCCTCGATCACCGGGGCGTGCTGGCCGCAAGCGGCGATGCCCTGCTGAGCTTCACCGACGACGGGCCCGCGGTGGAGGAGGCCGCCGTCGACATCACCGAGGCCGTCTTTCCCGGGGTCTACGCCACCTATATGCAGGGCTTCCTCACCGGTACGCCGCTCGCCAAGCTGGAGACCCGGGGCCGGATCCGCGGCCGCGTGACCCTCGCGGAAAGCCGGGTGTCCTCGATAGATCTGCGCCTCGAAGACCTGTATGCCGACGATGCCGATGAGCGCCTGGCTGTCTACGGCTTCCGCGGCAACGTCGGCTGGGACGCCGCGGCCGGCTCGGCGCCCCGATCGTCGCGCGTGGCCTGGGAGGGCGGCTTCGTCTATCGGCTGGGCTTCGGGGCAGCCGCGGCGGCGTTCTCCTCCACGGCCGCGCGGGTGACCCTGGACCACACCCTGCGCGTGCCGGTGCTGGACGGCGCCCTCGTCGTGGATACCCTCGCGGCCGAGGAGCTCGCCGGCGAGCGGCCGGCGCTCGCCTTCGACGCCCGGCTCGAACCGGTGAGCCTTGCCGGCATCACCACCGCGCTCGGCTGGCCCGCCCTGCCCGGCAAGCTCTCCGGCGAGCTGCCACTGCTGAGCGTCAGCGAGGGCGAGGTCACGCTGGGCGGCAGCCTGGTCGCCCGGGTCTTCGACGGGACCGCCCGCATCTCGGAGCTGCGCATCGAGCAGCCGTTCGGCACCAGCCGGCGCACCTCGGCCGACGTCACGCTGGACGGCCTGGACCTGGCGCTGGTCACCGACGTGTTCACCTTCGGCCGCATCACCGGGCGGCTGGACGGCGCCATCCACGATCTCGAGATGCTGCAGGGCCGGCCCGTGGCCTTCGACGCGAGCTTCTACACGCCGGCGGACGACGACAGCGTCCGCCGCATCAGCCGGCGGGCGCTGAGCAACATCTCGGAGATCGCCGGCTCGGGCACCGCCGTGCTCTCCGCGGGCTTCCTGGGCCTGTTCGAGGAATTCCGCTACGACAGGCTGGGCATCCGCTGCGTGCTGGAGGGCGACGTCTGCCGCATGAGCGGGGTGATGCCCGCGCAGCAGGGCTATTACCTGGTGCAGGGCAGCGGACTGCCCCGCATCGATGTCATCGGTCATTCCCGGGAGGTAAACTGGCCGAGACTGGTAGCGCAGATCACCGAGGCGCTCAGGTCCAGGGAAGTGTCCACCGCACCGCAGAGCGAGGAACGCAGATGATCAGAGCAAAGACCCGGGCCATGGTCCGCCCGCTGACCCACCCGGCGGCCTGGCTGTCGCTGTCCGCATTGCTGCTCGCCGCATGCGTGACCATCAACGTGTATTTCCCGGCGGCCGAGGCCGAACGGGCAGCTGACCGCATCATCGACGAGGTGCGGGGCAGCGGTGCCGCCGACGGAAAGGACACCACCAGCCGGCTGCCGTTCGAGACGATGCCCGCCCGTTTCGCCGCCGCGGTCGCTGACTTCCTCGTCCCCGCCGCCCATGCCCAGGGACAGCCGGACTTCGACGCCTCCTCACCGGCCAAACGCGCGCTGGAGCAGTCGCTGAAACAGCGTTTCCCGGAGCTGAAGCCCTACTACGACTCCGGCGCCATCGGCCTGACGGCCCGCGGCACCATCGAGATCCGCGACCGCTCCCTGATCCCGCTGAACGAGCGCAACCGGGTGCGCCAGCTGGTGTCCGAGCAGAACGCGGACTGGGAGGCGCTGTACCGGGAGATCGCGCGCATCAACGGCCATCCGGAATGGGAAGACGAGATCCGCCAGGTGTTCGCCGACCGCTGGATCGCCAAGGCCGAGAGCGGCTGGTATTACCGGGACGCCGGGGGCCAGTGGCGGCAGAAGTAACGCCGGCGCCGGACAGGCGGCGCCGTCCGTTGCGGGCACGCGCGGGCTAGCGGGCCAGTTCCCAGACCAGCCGGGCGGCGGTTCGCGCGGTGCGCCCGTCCACGTCGTAGCGCGGATTGAGCTCGGCGATGTCGGCCACCGGCCAGGGACGCTCGGGGCTCATGGCGCGCAGGCGGCGCAGGCAGCGGATCACGAATTCCAGGCTCAGTCCGAATGCGGCGGGCGCGCTCACGCCCGGCGCCACGGCCCCCGGCAGGGCATCCAGGCACACCGTGACGTAGACCGCGTCCACCTCCGCGACCAGTGCCTCCAGCAGCGGCGCGGCCCGCTCCTCGCTGCAGTCGATGTCGGTGAGATAGCGCACGCCGGCGGCATCCGCGAAGTCGAACAGCGCCCGGGTATTCGCCGCCTCGCTGACACCGAGGCAGAGGTAGTGGAAGCCGGCGCCCCGGTGGCCGCAGTCGTCGGCGATCTGGCGGAACGGCGTGCCCGAGGTGCCGCCCTCCAGCGGCTCGCGCAGGTCGAAATGGGCGTCGAAGTTCACGATGCCGATACGGGCCGGCGTCCCGCCCGCATCCAGGTGCCGTGCCAGACCCCGGTAACTGCCCCAGGCGATCTCGTGGCCGCCGCCGAGGCCGATGACCGTGTGGCCGGCGTGCAGCAGCGCAGCGAGCCGGTCGGCGTAGGCCTGCTGGCCCGCCGCCAGGTCGTCGGCCACGGTCACCGTGCCGGCGTCGTAGAGGCGGGCGTCCGCCGGCGCGGGCAGGTTACCCAGCGCCCGACGCAGCGCATCCGGACCCTCGGCGGCGCCGGGCCGCCCATGGTTCAGGCGCACACCCTGGTCCGAGGCGAAACCGAGCAGGCAGGTGCCGGGGACATCGTCGTCCGGCCCGGCGATCACCTGGTGCCAGCGCAGCGCCGCGTCGCCGGGGTCGGTCCGGCCGCTCCAGAGGGAAAAATCAGCGGGTGTCCACACGCCGACCACCTTGCCACACCGCCGCCGGGCGCACGAGGTTGATGCCCCACGCCAGTTCGGCCGGCGAGTCCACGTCCCACAGGCACAGATCGGCGTCCGCACCCTCCTCGATGCGGCCCTTGCGCGCGAGGCCCAGCGCCGCCGCGCCCCAGCGGGTGGCGCCGAGCAGGGCTTCGGCCGGGGTCAGTCCGAACTCCGTGCAGGCGAGGTTCATGGCCGTCAGCAGCGAACCCAGCGGCGAGGTACCCGGGTTGAGGTCGGTGGCCACCGCCATGGGCACGCCCGCCTCGCGCAGGGCATCGACGGGCGGCAGGCGGGTCTCGCCCAGGAAGTGGAAGGCGCCGGGCAGCAGTACCGCCACCGTGCCCGCCTGGAACAGCGCCGGCGCATCCGCGGGGTCGAGATACTCCAGGTGGTCGACGGACAGGGCACCGTAGCGGCTGGCGAGTGCCGCGCCCTTCAGGTCGGAAAGCTGCTCGGCATGGGCCTTCACCGCCAGGCCATGTTCGGCGGCCGTTTCGAACACCCGCTCGCACTGCGCAGGGCTGAAACCGATGCCCTCGCAGAAGACGTCCACGGCATCGGCCAGGTCTTCCCGGGCCACGGCGGGGATCATCTCGCGGCACACGTGTTCGATGTAGTCGTCGGGGCGCCCTTCGTACTCCTCCGGCACCGCATGGGCGCCGAGAAAGGTGGTGCGCACCGTCACCGGCCGAGTCTCGCCGAGCCGGCGGGCCACCCGCAGCAGCTTCAGCTCCGTGGTCGTATCCAGGCCGTAGCCGGACTTGATCTCGACCGTCGTCACACCCTCTTCCAGCAGGCGGGCCAGGCGCCGGGAAGCGGCCTCGAACAGTTCGTCCTCGCCGGCTGCCCGGGTGGCGCGTACCGTGGCGCGGATACCGCCGCCGGCCCGGGCAATGGCCTCGTAGGACTCGCCCCGCAGCCGGCGCTCGAACTCGCCGGCCCGGCTGCCGCCCCAGACCAGGTGGGTGTGGCAGTCGACCAGCCCGGGCGTGAGCCAGCCGCCCCGGCCGTCCACGTGGGTGTCAGCCGCCACCTCCTGCCCGTCGGCCTCGGCGCCCACGTAGACGATGCGGCCGTCGGCCATGGCCACACGCGCCGCCCGGGGTGCGCTCCCGGCAGTGCCGTGCCGGTCCGGCGCCGCGAGCGCGAGATTCACGTTGTGGATGAGGGTGTCGCAGAACGTTGCCACGGCTGCCTCCCTGCCGTTATGCTTGCAAAAATTCTAGTTGTATATACAACCTGCAGCAAGCGGGATTCCGCTGCCGACTCACCCGCCATGGCCAAACCGCGCTACCGGCTGATCCGTGACGAACTCCTCGAGGACATCGAGAGCGGCCGCCTGCGGGCCGGGGAGCGGGTACCGTCCGAGAACGAGCTGGTGGCCCGTTTCCGGGTGAGCCGCATGACGGCCCGCCGGGCGTTGCAGGAATTGGCCGACGCGGGGTTCCTGCTGCGCACCCGCGGGCTCGGCAGCTTCGTGGCCGACTCGCGGCCCATGAGTTCGATGCTCGAGGTCCGCAACATCGCCGACGAAATCGCCGAGCGCGGCCACCGCCACAGCGCCGAGGTGCTGAGCCTCGAGCCGGTCACCGCCGGCGGGGAGCTGGGCCGGTATTTCGATCTGGGACCGGATGCCGAGCTCTACCATTCGGTACTGGTGCATCGGGAGAACGGCGTGCCCATCCAGCACGAGGACCGCTACGTGAATCCGGCCTGCGCGCCCGACTATCTCGCACAGGACTTCGCCGGCCTCACGCCGAACGAGTACCTCACCGCCGTGGCGCCGCTGGCGGAGGCCGACCACGTGATCGAGGCCACCACCGCGATGCCGGCCGTGGCCCGCGCGCTGGAGATACGCCCGCAGGCGCCCTGCCTGCGGGTCACACGCCGCACTTTCAGCCGCCGGGCAGTGGTGGCCTTCGCCCGGCTCACCTACCCGGGCAATCGCTACCGCCTGGGCAGCCATCTCGATTTCCGCCCGTCGACTCTGCGGGCCGAAGACACCCCGACGGAAAGGACCAGGGCAAAGCCATGAACCGATACGACCCCGAGCGCGTGATCAGCGCACCGCACGGCACCGCGCTCTCCGCGAAGAGCTGGCTCACCGAGGCGCCGCTGCGCATGCTGATGAACAATCTGGACGCGGACGTGGCCGAGCACCCGGAGGGGCTCGTGGTGTACGGCGGCATCGGCCGCGCGGCCCGGGACTGGGAGTCCTACGACCGCATCGTCGAGGTGCTGCGCCGTCTGGAGGACGACCAGACGCTGCTGGTGCAGAGCGGCAAGCCGGTGGGCGTATTCCGCACCCACGCCGACGCGCCCCGGGTGCTGATCGCCAACTCCAACCTGGTGCCCCGCTGGGCCACCTGGGAGCACTTCAACGAACTCGACCGCAAGGGCCTCATGATGTACGGCCAGATGACCGCGGGTTCGTGGATCTACATCGGCTCCCAGGGCATCGTCCAGGGCACCTACGAGACCTTCGGCGCCGTCGCCCGGCAGCACTTCGAGGGCGACGCCGGCGGACGCTGGATCCTCACCGCCGGGCTCGGCGGCATGGGCGGCGCCCAGCCGCTGGCGGCCACCATGGCGGGCTTCTCCATGCTGGCCGTGGAAGTGGACGAGAGCCGCATCGACTTCCGCCTGCGCACCGGCTACCTGGACCGCAAGGCCGGCTCCCTGGGCGAGGCACTGCGGCTGATCGACAGGGCGAAGTCGGAAGGCCGCGCCGTCTCCGTCGGCCTGCTGGCCAACGCCGCCGACGTGGTCCCCGAGCTGGCCGAACGGGGCGTGGTGCCGGACGCCCTGACCGACCAGACCAGCGCCCACGACCCGCTGAACGGCTATGTGCCCCGCGGCTGGTCGCTCGAGCAGACGAAGGCCGCGCGGGAGAAAGACCCGGACCGGGTCCTGCGGGCGGCGATGGAATCCATGGCCGTGCACGTACGCGGCATGCTCTCGCTGCAGGAACAGGGCGCCGTCACCTTCGACTACGGCAACAACCTGCGCCAGATGGCGAAGGACGAGGGCGTGGACAACGCGTTCGACTTCCCCGGTTTCGTGCCCGCCTACATCCGGCCCCTGTTCTGCGAGGGCATCGGCCCGTTCCGCTGGGCGGCGCTGTCCGGCGACCCGGAAGACATCTACGCGACCGATGCGAAGGTGAAGGAGCTGATCCCCGACGACGCCCACCTGCACAACTGGCTGGACATGGCGCGCGAGCGCATCCGCTTCCAGGGCCTGCCGGCGCGCATCTGCTGGGCGGGCCTGGCCGACCGCGCCCGCCTCGGCCTCGCGTTCAACGAGATGGTGGCGAATGGCGCGCTGAAGGCGCCGGTGGTCATCGGACGGGATCATCTCGACTCCGGCTCGGTGGCCTCGCCCAACCGGGAGACCGAGGGCATGCCGGACGGCAGCGACGCGGTATCCGACTGGGCGTTCCTGAACGCGCTGCTGAACACGGCCAGCGGCGCCACCTGGGTCAGCATTCACCACGGCGGCGGGGTGGGCATGGGCTACAGCCAGCATGCCGGGCTGGTCATTGTCTGCGACGGCAGCGAGGCCGCCGCCCGCCGCATCGCGCGCGTACTCCGGAACGACCCCGCCACCGGCGTCATGCGCCATGCCGACGCGGGCTACGAGCTGGCCGTCGACTGCGCCCGGCGTAACGGGCTGGACCTGCCGATGGTGGACACGAGAGGCGGGGCATCATGAATACCATCGAGATCACCGCCCGGGACCTGACCCTGGAAGAACTACGCCGGGTCAGCGCGGACCCGGTCGAGATCACCATCGACGCCGCCTGCCGCGACACCATGACGCGCTCGGCCGAGACCGTGGCCCGGGTGCTCGGGGAGGGGCGTACCGTCTACGGCGTGAACACCGGCTTCGGCCGACTCGCCAATACGAAGATCCCGCCCGAAGCGCTGGAGACGCTGCAGAAGAGCATCGTACTGTCTCATGCCGCCGGCGTCGGCGAGTTCATGGCGCCGCATACCGTCCGGCTGCTGATGGTGCTGAAGATCAGGTCCCTGGCACGGGGCTATTCCGGCGTGCGCCCGGAGCTGGTGGACCGGCTGGTCGCACTCGTGAACGCGGGCGTGTACCCGGCCATCCCGAAGAAGGGCTCGGTGGGCGCCTCCGGCGACCTGGCGCCGCTGGCACACATGAGCACCATCCTGCTGGGCGAGGGCGAGGCGTTTATCGACGGCGAACTGGTGCCCGCAGACGCCGCCCTGCACCATGCCGGCATCGAGGCGGCACCGCTGGCGCCGAAGGAAGGCCTCGCACTCCTGAACGGCACCCAGGCCTCCACCGCCTACGGGCTCGAGGGGCTGTTCCACGCCGAGAACGCGCTGGCCGCCGCACTGCTCATCGGTTCCATGTCGGTGGATGCGGCCCGGGGCTCGCGGGTGCCCTTCGACGAGCGCATCCACGCCATCCGCGGCCAGGCCGCCCAGAGCGAGATCGCGCGGCGCTACCGGGAGATTCTCGACGACTCCTCCGAGATAGGCCGCTCCCACGAGGGCTGCGAGAAGGTGCAGGACCCCTACTCCCTGCGCTGCCAGCCTCAGGTTATGGGCGCCTGCCTGCAGCAGATCGAGTACGCCGCCCGCATCCTGCTCTCAGAGGCGAACGGGGTCTCCGACAACCCGCTGGTATTCGCCGACAGCGGCGAGATCCTCTCCGGCGGCAACTTCCACGCCGAGCCGGTGGCCATGGCCGCGGACATGCTGGCCATCGCGCTGGCGGAGATCGGCGCGCTGTCCGAGCGCCGCATGGCGCTGCTGATCGACTCCAGCCTGAGCGGCCTGCCCCCCTTCATCGTGGAGAACGAGGGCGTGAACTCCGGTTTCATGGTGGCCCAGGTCACCGCCGCTGCTCTCGCCAGCGAGAACAAGACCCTGGCCCACCCGGCCTCGGTGGACTCGCTGCCCACCTCCGCCAACCAGGAGGACCACGTCTCCATGGCCACCTTCGCGGCCCGGCGGCTGGCGGACATCTACGAGAACACCGAGAACATCCTGGCCATCGAGTGGCTGGCCGCCGCCCAGGGCCTGGACTTCCGCGCGCCGCTGAAGTCCAGCGCCCGGGTGGAGAAAGCCAAGGCGCTGCTGCGCTCGGCGGTACCCTTCTACGATCACGACCGCTACTTCGCCCCGGATATCGGCAAGGCGGCACGCCTGATCCGTGAAAGGCAGCTGGCAGCGCTGACGGCCGCCTTCGTATAGCGGCACTGCCGGTCGGGGCGGAGCGCGGATGGCAGCCGCCAATATTAATTTTTTGTTACGCGTCTTCCGCGGGGGCGGCGCTCGCGAGAGTATTACGGGCCGTTGGTGCCATCCCCCGACAGCCCATGACCGCAGAGCCGCCAGTTGCCGGCGAGCCCCGGCCCTCCGGTCACGCGCTGACCTGGATCGGAGTCGCCCTGTTCGCCTACACACTCCTGGTGGGTGTCGGTGTGATCGGCGACGGCTTCAAGTGGCTGTCCGGCGGCGCCGAGGGCGCCGAGCGCATCTTCGCCTTCGCCAGCAATCCCATCGTCGGCGTCATCCTGGGCACGCTGGCCACCGCCCTGGTGCAGTCCTCGAGCACGGTCACCTCGGTCATCGTCGGGCTGGTGGCCGGGGGGGTGCCGGTATCCATCGCCGTGCCCATGATCATGGGCGCGAACATGGGCACCACCATCACGAACACCATCGTGAGCCTGGGCAGTCTGCGGGAGAAGGCGGCCTTCAACCGGGCCTTTCAGGCCGCCACCGTCCATGACTTCTTCAACCTCTACAGCATCCTGATCTTCCTGCCCATCGAGATGCTGTTCCACCCGCTGGAACGCGCGGCCGGCGTGGCCGCCGACTGGTTCAGCGGCGGCGGCGGCGCCTCCATCAGCGAGCTGAACTTCCTGGGGGCCGTCACGAAACCGGTGGCGGCGGCGAT
Source organism: uncultured Woeseiaceae bacterium (assembly GCA_964428605.1). Classification (GTDB taxonomy): domain Bacteria; phylum Pseudomonadota; class Gammaproteobacteria; order Steroidobacterales; family Woeseiaceae; genus Lentisalinibacter. Next base: position 7,055 of record CAYRZI010000044.1, on the reverse strand, counting down.
CACCGACGTGTTCAAGGCGCTGCCGACGACTGTTGGCGCGACGCTGACCATCGCCCTGGGCATGGCGATGGTCATCGCCTCCGTGATCTATCTGGGCAGACTGCTGCGCGCGGTCATGATGGGCAGCGCCAAGAGCGTCGTCGACCGGGCCATCGGGCGCGGTCCCGCCGCCGGGGTTGCGTCAGGTACGGTGGTCACGGTGCTGGTGCAGTCTTCCTCCACGACGACCAGCCTGGTGGTGCCGCTGGCCGGCGCCGGCATCCTGACCACGCGCCAGATCTATCCGTTCACCCTCGGCGCGAATATCGGCACCTGCATCACGGCGCTGCTGGCCGCCACGGCCATCTCGGGCCCCTACGAGATGGTTGCCCTGCAGATCGCGCTGGTGCACCTCCTGTACAACCTGGTCGGCTTATTCGCCTTCCTGGTGATCCCGGTGCTGCGCGAACTGCCCATCCGCTCCGCCGAGTGGCTCGGACGCCGGGTGGAGATCAACCGGGGCTGGGCCGTGGGCTACCTGCTCGGCGTGTTCTTCGTGCTGCCGGGCGGCGTCTTCGGCGGGGAGACGCTGTTTAATGGCGCCGGCACCGCCCCGGAGATCGTCGAGGCCGAGCAGAAGAAGGAAACCCTGCGAGAGGCCGAGGAAGCGGTGGAGCAGGAATCCCTGGCGATCGAGTGACCGCCCGGGTGGGCAGCGGCCCCGGCTTTCCGCCGGGGCGCTGCAGAGGGGTCAGCTGGCTTTCTTCAGCAGCGTATTCACGCTGTCCGGCAGCAGGTGCCGCAGCCAGTCGATGTCGAGCTTCGCGGGATGCTCGATGTATTCGTCGGGATTCCGGGACACGGAGTCCAGGTACTCCCGGGAGACCCGCCATTCCGTGTCGTGTTCGGACTTGCCGCGGGCCAGTAGTTCGAACTTGCCGTTCAGGTAACGCACGGTGAAGTAGTCGAACGGCTCCTGCGGGTCGTCGTCGTACACGGCGACGGCGGCCTTGTGGCCGTCCAGGTATTCGTCCATGCCGGAGATCAGCGTACCGTAGAACGCCGAGTCCCGGTTTGCTTCCAGCGCCCGGTTGGTGACGTCGAGCGCCTCGGTGAACAGGTCGTAGATGTCCTTGTCGCTCATTTCTCGCTCCTCTCCGGCAGCAGCCGGTATCCATGGTCTTCATCCGAAGACCTTGGGATGGCGCCTTGCCAACTCAATAGCGGACTTACCGGATCCACGTCGGCGCCTGCGTTATAGTGGCGGCTTCGACCCGAACCCGCGCTGCAACGATGCTGACCGCCGTCTATGCCGCCGTACTGATTCTCCTGAACCTGGTCTGGTGGGTCTCCATCCTGTTCGGCCTCCCTGGCACCTGGCTCATGCTGCTCGGCGCCGCGGCCGCCGACTGGTGGCTGGCGGATGCGCCCATGTTCGGCTGGACGGTGCTGCTGGTCTGTGCCGGACTGGCCACCCTCGGCGAGATTCTCGAGTTCTTTCTGGGCGCTGCCGGTGCGCGCGGCGCAGGCGGGTCGCGGCGGGGCGCCGCCCTGGCCATCGTCGGCGGCGTGGTCGGCGCCATCGTGGGTACGCCCGTGCTGCCGCTGCTGGGCACGCTCATCGGCGCCTGCATCGGCGCCTTCGCCGGCTCGATCCTGGGTGATCTCTGGGCAGGGCGGCCCGTATTCCACAGCGTCGAGGCCGGCAAGGGCGCGGCCGTGGGCCGCTTCTGGGGCACCGTCGCCAAGATGGTGATCGGCGGCATCATGGTCGTCACCCTGGGGGTGGCGGCATTCGCGTGAGAAGGCCCTCCTACCTCTCTAATCCCAGGCGGTGGTGCCATTCGGCGATGGACTCGTCCGGATAGCCGTCGAACACCTTGTCCTGTTCCTCCACCTGGACGGGCACCCAGTTGGCCTTCGAACCCACCAGCAGGTGAGTGCGTTCGGGCGGCACCGGCAGCTCGGAGTCGATGGCCGAGGCGAAGGGATGCACCAGGTTCGGCCAGCGCGGGTCCCAGACCCACAACGCACTGCCGCAGTGCTTGCAGAAACGCCGCTCTCCCCGGCTCTGGCGCCGCTGCCCGGTGTCCTTGTCCGGCAGCAGGGCGTGGAAGACGGTAATGTGCTCCGCGCCCTCCACCTCCAGCGTGCGGGAATCGCCGCTCAGGTTGATGGCGTAGCCCCCACCGCCCGCCGTCTTGCGGCAGATGGAGCAATAACAGAGGTTGAACGGATAGGGATGTTTCGACTGCAGGCGGAAACGCACCGCGCCGCAGTGACAGGAGCCTTCGAGTTCCATCAGGTGTCTCCGGATGATCAGTCTTCGTCGCGGTGCACGGTGTCCGGCGAGAAGGCCGGCAGGCACACCGCCACGTATGCGGCGCCGCCCGGCTCCGGGGTGCTGTAGCGCACCCACTCGCCCTGCTCCGCGACAGCGGCCTGCCCCGCGCGGACGGTGAACGACTGGGACTCGGTTTCCACCCGCAGAGCGCCTTCCAGCACGAGCGTGAACTCGTCGAACTCCGGCCGCTGGCCCGGCTCCGACCAGCCCTCGGGGCTCACCATGCGTGCGACACTGACGCCCGTATGATCGGGCGTGTTGGCGCGCCCCACGTATTCCTCGATGCGCTTCGGCGGCTCGCCCACCGCCGGCACGACGGTGGGTGCTTCGATCAGTCTGGCCATGTCTTCTCCCTGCGGCACTGCGGCGCCGCTTCAGTCTCTCGGTCGGTGTTCGGTCCCCAGACCCGCCGTAATGAACAGCGCGGTGGCGCGGCCCTCCACGTCGGCCGTGTGCCAGACGCCAGGCGCGTTGACGGCGTACTCCCCGGCATTCAGTTCGATGGTGTTCGTGGAACCGTCCGGATGCTCCTGGTGGAGGGTCATCGACCCGGCCACGCAGAGCACCACCTCGCTGCCGTGGGGATGCACTTCCCAGGTATCCCAGGGCTCGTCGAACGAATGCATGGAGACGAGCCGCGCCTCGACACCGTCGGCTCCGTGCCGCTCGCCGTAACCCTGATACCAGGCCATGTCGCCGGTGAATTCCGGTTCCGCTTCGGCGGTGGCGGCCGGTCCCAGGTGGATGGGGTGTTTGCTGATATCGATACCGGTCATGGCGGTCTCCCTGTGCGGAATACCGCCGCCAAGCGTACAGCCCGCGGCGGGCAAAGTCAGGTGTGGCCTCAGGACGCCGGGTCCTCGCGCTTCTCCTCTTCCACCACCTCGTCCTGTTCGGCCACACCGGCGTCGTGGGAAGCCTCGCCCGAGGCGCCCCTGCGGCGCTCGTCCAGCCGGTCGATGGCATCCACGCGGCCGTAGAGCACCACGCGGTCGCCGGCATGGAACTCCGTGTCGGGCTGGGGCGTCCCGATGAAGGTGTCGTCGCGCCGATAGATGGCCAGTACCAGCAGCCCCTCGGCCCGCAGGTTGCATTCACCCAGCGTCTTGCCGTTCAGCCAGTCCTCTTCGCGCACCCGCAGGTCCACCAGTGTGTAGTCGCCGGTGAGGTTCATCATGCCGGCGTAATCGCGCACGTTGAGTTCGGTGTAGCGTGCCAGCAAACGGTTCACCAGGCTGGACAGATGGCGGTCCACCCAGTCGCTGCTGGCAAGCAGCCAGAGCACGCCCAGCGCGGCGATGAGGCCGGCCAGCTTCACCCAGTTGGGTATGCCGCCGCCCTGATCGACGAAGGTGAGCATCAGCGAGGTGATGCCCGTGACGATGCCGGCGTTGCCGAGGAACATCAGCCACATGATGATGCGTCGGCGAACGGGATGGTTGACCATCCGTTCCGATTCCTCGGTGGTGAAGCCTGCGCCGGTGAAAGCCGAGCGCGCCTGGAAGCGCGCGAGTTCCCGGGTCACGCCGGTGTGGATCAGCGCGATCGCCGCCACACGGGTGATCAGGATGGACAGCGTGACGACCAGTACGAGCGATACCGCTCCGAGCAATGGTCACTCCGGTTGCCGGGGGCGCACCCATGTTACGCCATCGGCACCCAGGGTGTCGCAGCCGCTACTCAGGGCAGACGCCGCGGATGAAGTAATGACGGCCCATGCCCTTCAGCACGAATTCGTCATCCTCGACGGAGTCGATCCTGAGGTCGAACACCATGAACATGGGCCGCAGGTCTATCATCTCGCCCTGGATCTCGTAGCTGCCCGGGTCCATCTCGTCGCTGGTCGGATTGCGCTGATAGGTGAGCGTGCCGTCGGCCTTGAACACGTACTCGATACCCTGTTCCTCACGGTTGCCCTTGCCGAGATCCGTGTAGGCGAAGCACCAGGCGCCCTCCAGATATTCCGGCGTGAGCGCGGATCCGTCTGCGGCTTCCGCCGCCGGCTCCGCAGCCGGTGCCGGCGGGGTGGCCTCGGCCGCTTCCATCACGCTCTCTTCGGCGCCGGTATCGTCCGCGGCCATCGTCGCCGGCTCGTCGCCCGCGCCGCCGCAGGCGGTGAGCAGTAGCGCGGCGGATCCAAGGATGGTGCTACGGTGCAGCATGTTCATGAACGCCTCCCTTGCAGCGAGTGCCGGGCAGCCCGGCGTTGACGGTGTCGTTATAGTCTAGCAATCCACGCTGCGAGCGCCTTTGTCATTACGATCCGTCAATCCGGCGGCCGCAAAGACCGGGCTGCTGACCTCCGCCACTGCGCGCGGACAAGCCGGCTCACTTGAGGCAGCTGCAGTTCTCGCAGGACCGCTCGGGAGTCGAGGCACAGTACTGGCTGAGCGGAAAGGCCCAGGCCGCACTCAGGCCGCCCTCCAATGGCAGATTCAGCTTCGACTTGCCGACGCCGCCGCCGATGCCGATGCCGGGTACGTCCAGACTGGATTCGAGGACGAGGTCCACACCGAGACTGGCTACTTCTCCGGCCTTGGGCATCGGGACACTGACGCCGGCACCGAAGCCGAGCCCTCCGAAGGTATTCATATTCGCGGTCCAGAAGACCAGAAGCCGGACATCGGCCCCACCGCTGACATTGGTGACCCCCTTGACCTGCGGTTCCAGGTAGAAGCCGCCGTTGCCACGCAGATCCGTGACGCCCATGATGCTGATCCCGCCGCCGAGGCCCTTGGCGGCGGATACCGTCACCTGGTAGCCGATGAAGAAATGTCGCCATAGGGGGTCGGCCAGGGGAATCGGGTCCCAGTTGTCGTCGGCATGGGCACTCGAGATGCCCAGCATCGGCAGCGCGCCGAAGATGATGGCCGGGTTCGGGCGCGCCTGTTCGATCTCCGCGAGGAGGCTCGGTGGCACCAGATCGTACATCGTGATCAGGCGGTCCATTCTCGCCAGATCACCGCCGCAGATCGTCTCGGCCGAGAACATCTCGCGGACCAGAGCTCTACTGGCGGGATCATTGAGCTTTGCCAGGATTGGGCCCGCTTCCGGAATTACCCGGCTTACGATGGCATCAGTAATGTGTTCTTCGCCACGCCGGCGCGCGGCCTCGGCCTTGCGCCGCAGCTCCGCCGTGGTGCCGTGCTGATCGAGGGCGAAACCGAGAAGATCGGCGGGCTTCGGGGCCTGGCTCAGCAATGCCGCAACTTCCTGACCGCCCCACAGCGTATCGACGAGTGCCCGGCAGGCCGTTTGGCCGATGCGGTCCTGCACGCATCGGTTATTCAGAAAGTCTTCGGCCAATCCGGCGTCGCAGGAGGGAATGCGTTCCACGAGCAGGCACGGACGCTCGCCGAGGGCGCCGCAGCGGTTACGCTCGTAGCAGCGTCCGCCGACGTTCGCCAGGCCGTCGGCGCATAGCCCCAACACCGGACTTACCCCGGCCACGAGATTGCCTGCGGCGCAGGCGTTCGATTCGCTTACGCCTGCCAGCGTGCGCACGTAACCCTTCGGGCAGGACCAGCAGCTGCCGCCGCGGCTCGGATCGAAGAAGGAGCCGTCGGGACAGGCGAGGCGCTTCTCCAACGTGGCTCGGGCGAAGGACGGGCCTCGCCACTTCGTGCAGGCATTCTTCGCCGTGACGGCAGCGGCGGTGCGGGCGTAGCCACGCGGACAACTCCAGCAAGAGCCGTTCGGATCCCAGAACTGGCCCTTCGGGCAATCGGTGCCGAGCAGGCCCGTGCCGCGCCCGTGGCGTTTCGCCCGCGCCGTCGTCTCACCCGGCGGCCGCATGCAGGCGTCGCCGGAGTTCACCGGCGTCACCTGGCGGACCGTGCCCGACGGGCAGCTCCAGCAGCTGCCCCCATTGATGGGATCGAAGAACGAGCCCTTCGGGCAACCCTTCGGCTTCTGGCTCTCATAGGTGGCAGGTGCGACCGAGCACGCCGGCTGGCCGAGACTGCCGCATTGCATGCGGTCGAAGTCGACGGCGTGGCCGGTCGCGGGTGCACCGAAGAGCAAGGCGAGAGCGGAGCAGATGATCAGGTGGACGACGAGACGGTACATGCTGACTCCATGAATCGGGGCCCGGCGTGCGGGCGGTGGTTGGTAGGAGGCCGTTCAGGCCCGATGCGAAAGTGAGAATCCGAGGGCGCGGAAAAAATCGGTCAGTCCCGAGCGAGCACGACGTTGAAGATGGCGCTCACCGGGGCCGCGGGGCCCGTCTTCAGCGGCTGAAACTCGACGGTCAGTTGCTTGCGCGCCTCCGGCGAGTGCCGCAGGTAGATCGGATCCCCGGCGTTACCCTCGGCCTCGCCGGCGTCGTAGATCCGGGTGATGAGCGGCAGGTGACCGGGCGCCGTCACCCGCATTTGAATGTGCGGCGGCCGGCCCGCGCAGGGAACGGGGCGGATAGTGCGGAAGTGGTAGTCTCCGGCCCAATCGGTGGTGGTGACGCCGTAGCCTGCGAAGTGCTGATCGGCGCGCCCCGATGCCCGCGCATGGCGGTACACGCCCCTCGCATCGCATTGCCAGATCTCGACCCGCGCGGCACGGACAGCACCGCCGCCGGTGTCCAGCACGCGGCCCGACAGATAGACGGCGCGGCCGGCGGCAAGGGGAATGGCGCCGGGTTCCTCTCGCGCCGCGGGGCTTGCGCCGTCCCCCACACTCGAGCGAGGCGGCACGATGCGCAGCAGGTCGTTGTCCGCGTCGGCAGGGAACTCGGTGG
>CAYRZI010000043.1:0-24559 GCA_964428605.1 uncultured Woeseiaceae bacterium | reverse complement strand
TCGCTCGTCGATCTCGGCCAGCTTGGCGCCCTTCGCGAAGCCGCTCTTCTTCTCGTCGTAGACGTAGCGCAGGCCGGCCGTGACGTTGATGCGGTCGGTGAGCGCCCAGGTGCCGTCGAGGTAGACGGACCAGGTGTCCGTCTCGCCGGTGTTGGCGAAGAGGTCGTTGTAGATCACGGGCCCCGGGAAGATGGAATTCACGGAGCCGTCCGGATTGATGCAGGGCACGCCGGGCACGAGCCCGCTGCACACGGCGAACACGCCCTCGTCGGTGGAGAATGGTACGCCCTGGCGGCATTCCTCGTGGAAGAAGCTCACGCCGGCGAACCCGGCGAAGCGGTCGCCGCTGTCGAAGTTGACGCGGAATTCCTGGCTGTACTGCTCGCCGTCGGCGTCCTCGGCGAACTCCAGCCAGTAGGCGGCGGTGCCGTCGGCGTCGAACACCTCAAGGGAGTCGAACTCGCGCCGGTTCGTGATCGAGGTCAGGCTCCAGGCGTCGCTGATCTCGTAGTCGGCCTGCAGGGTGATGCTCCAGACCTCGCGCTCGATACCCAGGCGTCCGCCGAGGAAGTCGTTGGCCGTTGCGCCGTGGGGGCCGAGCTCGGCGAAGCTGTTGGGGTCGGTCGTGCCGCCCGTCGGCGGTATGGTGCCGCTCTTGAAAGAGGTGCCGGACGGCGTGTCTTCCTGGTAGTTGAGGATCAGGTCCAGCGCCAGCGCGTCGGTGGGCGTCCACGTGAGGAAGCCCCGTACGGCGAGCGTCTCCGTGCCGTTCAGATCCTCGGCGTCCACTCCGATGGGCTGCTGGGAGCGGGACGAGCCATCGATGTTTTCGATGTAGCCGTCGCGCTCCTTGTAGATCCAGGCGAAGCGCCCGCCGATCTTCTCGCCGAGCGGGCCGGACACGTAGCCGCGGGTCCTGACCATGCCGTAGTCGCCGGCGCCGACGCCGATCTCTGCTTCCGTCTCCCCGGTCGGCCGTGCCGAGATGAGGCTGATGGCGCCGATACTCGCGCCCGAGCCGAACAGCGTCGCCTGCGGGCCCTTCAGCACCTCCACGCGCTCGAGGTCGTGCAGCTCCACGATGGAGCCGCGGGAGCGGCTGATGTCGACGCCGTCCTGGTAGATGGAGACCCGGGGCGCGATCTGGGCCGAGCCGCTGTCGGAGGTGATGCCCCGGATCACGAAGCCCGGGTTGTTGACGCTCTGCTCCTGGACGACCAGGCCGGGCACGTAGTCCGAGAGTTCGTTGAACTCCTCGATGCCCACCTCTTGCAGGAACGCGCCGTCGTAGGCGGTGACGGTCAGCGGCACCTCCAGCGCGCTCTGCTCGCGCTTCTGGGCGGTGACGGTGATGACTTCCAGGACTTCGTCAGCGGCGGGCTGCTGCGCGTAGGCCAGGCCGGGCAGTGCCGGTGCAATCAGCAGGCCGATCCAGTGGCGGGGTCGCTTCATTCTCGTTCTCCTCCGACGCCTTGGCGTAGAAGCGCGAGAAATTAGCGGGCCTTCGGGTCAGCTCTGTTGCCGAAGGATGAAGATTGTGTTTCGGCCCGGCCGCGGGAGAGCCGGCACGCACCGGAGAGCGTGCCGGCCCCCGCCGGGGCGCCGGTCAGTCGGCGAACTTCACTTCCTGCAGGACGATCGTGCTGCCGATGGTGCGCAGCTCCTCGCGGTCGACGGCGGCGCTGCGCATGGCCTCCATGGAGCCCTTCAGCTGCTCGGAGACTTTCTCGAAGTACTCGATTCCCTGGTCGAAGGTCGCCCAGTCCTTGTAGGTGACGCTCAGGATGAGATCCGGCTCGCCCTGCCGGGCATTGGGATTGGAATACATGGCGTAGTCGATGACGTGCCCGTCCTTCTTCTGGATATCCAGCGACTTGCGCCACAGGCTGTTCAGGTCGTTGATGTAGGCATTGAACATGCCGGGCTTGATGTGGACATGGGTGATCTGCACCACGTGGCCGTCTTCCCAGTTGCGCGAGTGGTCCTGGGCGACGGCGCCGGCGGCAGTAAGGCACAGTAGTACGGCGGCCGCGTAAAGGCCGGTGATCTTCGTCTTCATGGTTCTCCCCCTTGCGGGTTGTTAGTTGTGGTTATGGTCAGCGGCAGCAGCCGCAGTGACACTATACGCACAGTTCCGGGGACAGTTAACTCAACTGGCAGTTGAGTTAACTGTCCCCGGAACTCAGACGAGGACTTCGCGCAGTGGCCGGCGGACGCTGGCCTTCGTCTTCGGGCCGTAGCCGAGGCGCAGCAGGAGCTGGGGCACGTGGTCCGTGCCCATGACGTCCTGCAGTAGCGGACGGAGCCGGGGCGTCTCCAGCGGCTGATTCAGATACGCCGCGGTGGCGCCGTCGGCGGCCAGACGCAGCAGCACCCGGGACAGTGCCCGGCCGGCGCGCAGCCAGTCGGCGACGCCGTCCTCCGGCGTGCTCAGGACGGCCAGCAGCGGCGAGCCCGCCATGATCTTCTCCGCATCGCCGGCGGCGACGCCATTGCCCAGGTCGAAGGTGCGGATGACCAGCGCGCCCACCGGCGAGAGCACGTCCGGCATGCCGAAGGCTTCGCCGGACATGCCGTCGCGGCTCTCGGAGCGACGCGAATGCACCCAGGAGGCGAGTTCCCGGCGGAAGCCGGGGTCCGCGAACTGGGTACGGTCGCCCTCGGCCACCAGGTCGGCGATCTCGGACTTGGTGGCGTGGTCCGCCGCCAGGGTGAGGTCGGCGCCCTGCGCCTGCGCCAGTTCCCGGCAGCGCGCCTGCAGCGGCTGCGGCAGGGGGCGCCGCTCGAACGCGTGGCGGGTGGTGCGCCGTTGCGGGATGGCCTCGAACAGCGCCCGGTCCTCCTCGTCCGGCGTCACGGCATCGCCCAGCCGGAACCGGGAGAGGAGGTCGGCCTCCGTCCCGTCGGGCAGAAGATCGATCACCGGCGCACGGCCGAAATAACGCGCGGCAACCGCCAGGTGGTCCAGGGCCGCACCGCAGGACATGGTGAGTTCCCGGTCCCGGGGATCCACCACGGGGAGCGCACGGCGCCGGTCGGCGTAGAGTTCCACACCGTCCTCGCGCAGCCGGAACAGCCAGGGCTGGGAGTTGTGGCTGGAGGGCGCCAGGATGGCGTAACCCAGCAGGAACCTCAGTTGCTCCCCGGCGCTTCCGTCTACCGGGAACGGCGGCTTGTCGTTCGCGGGAGTGCGCTCCATGGTCCGGCTCCGTGCCTGTCCTCAGCCGACGCTAGGCCCGACCCCGGGGGCCGGCAATCCGGGCTTTCCGAGAGGCCTCCGCCTGCGGGCGGATGACAGCGCGGGGCCGGTGGGTTAGCGTCTTGCGTCTACGCCATCTGCCGGGGAGAATCCGCTTTGCTGACCGCCGACGCCGGAGAACTGGAGGGACTGCTGGAATTCCTGCGTGCCGCCGAACGGCTGAAGGAGACGGAGCGCCATGCCTGGACCTCCGGCGGTCGGCGCGAGAGCGTCGCCGAGCACACCTGGCGGCTCTGCCTGATGGCCATGCTGGTGGCCGACGAATATCCGCAGCTCGACTTCGGCCGGCTCATCCGGCTCTGTATCGTCCACGACCTGGGCGAGGCGATCGGCGGCGACGTGCCGGCGCCGGCACAGGAGGACGACCCGGACAAGACGGCACGTGAACGGCGGGACCTGCGCGAACTCGTCCGCCCGCTGGCGCCGCGGCTCAGCGCGAGCATCCTCGCACTGTGGGAGGAGTACGAGGAAGGCCGCACCCCGGAGGCCCGCCTGGCTAAGGCGCTGGACAAGCTCGAGACCATCCTGCAGCACACCCAGGGCGCCAACCCGCCGGACTTCGACTACCGCTTCAACCTGGACTACGGTCACCGCTACACCTCCGACGATCCCCTCATACTGCTGCTGCGCGAGCTGCTGGACGTCGAGACCGAGCGCCGCGCGGTGGCCGCCGAGGAAGACCGCCGGGAAGCCGGGCCGCGTTGACATCCGTCAACGGCCACGGCTGCGCCGGTGGCTATACTGGCAGTGTCATGAGCGGCGACGAACGCCACTGGCTGAAGATCAACCGGGCGCCGGTGCTCACGCTCTGGGCCGCGGTGGTCGCCGAGCGGCTCGGCTTCGACCGGGACGAGGCGCTGACCCTCGGCCGCGCCGTGGCCGGCCTGAATGCCTACTCCAAGGGGCGCTCTCTCGGGCTGTTCGAGCCCGGCGAGAAGAAAAAGGTGAAGGAGAAGAGGAAGAGCCTGGAGGAAGGCACGACCGTGAGGATCGACCTCCTCCAGCGGGCGGTACCCGCCACCCGCCGGGACGGCTCCATCCGCGCCCTCAGCAAGGACAAGCCCGTCTCGCCGGACAGCGTCGAGCGTTACCTGGAGAAGAAATTCGGCGACGCGCTGGAGGACAGCCGGGAGGCCATGATGCAGCTGGCCGAGGCATGGCGGCCCCGGGAGATCGCCGACCGGGCCTACGAGCTGTACGAAGACTTCCGTCCGGACATCCCTGCCGGCAAGAAGGGCTGGGGCGCCGAGGGCCGCCTGTCGCTGGACCGCATCCGCAGCATGGCCGGGGAGGCGGAGGGGTCCTGACCACTGTCCGCAGGCCCGGGCGCGGCGTCCGCGCCGCGTTCAGTCCGGCGGCGCCTGCTGCTCCCTCGCGTGGGTGCGCAGGTGGGACTGCAGATCCATCGCGATCTTCAGCGCGATCAGCAGCACCAGGCCGGCCACCGGCGCATCCAGCGCCGTCACCAGCGCACCGCCGGCCAGTATGGTGACGTGCAGCAGCACGATGCGGCGATAGGGGCGTGCCATCAGGGCCTTCGGCGACAGGTTGCGATACTCGCCACGCAGCAGGAAGTTGACCACGAAGGAGTAGCCGTGGCTCGCCAACAGCGCGAGGACCGGCAGCAGCAGATGCTCGGCGGCGATGATGTCGGTCACCAGCGCCGGGTTCGGCAGGGCGTCGGCCTCGGCCACGCCGCCGAACAGGCTCAGCACCAGGCCGCCGTGCACGGCGGTGAAGATGCCGTAGTGGACGCAGAAGAACGCCACCAGGAACAGCTTGCCGGCCCACAGCACCGGTTCGGTCGGCCGGGCGCTCAGCATGCGCGCGGCGTTGAAGAAGCCGATGACCACGTTCTCGAACCAGAACAGGAACAGGATGGGGAACACGGCCCAGTCCAGTGCAAACACGCCGTACAGGGGCACGAGGTTCGCGAGGATCAGTACGAGCGCCGTCGAGTCGAGCCGGCGGATGTCACGGAGCAGCTGCATGGCAGCGCATCATACCTGCGCGCGCCCCCGCCGAACCGCTATGCTGTTCGCGCCATGCAACGGAACGGGTCCATGAGTGTCTGGTCGGCGCCCGCCGAGGCCGTCGCCGGCGGCCGGCGCCATACGCCGGTGGAGCGGGGTGCGGCGATGTCCCGCGCCCGCTTCCTGCAGCTGCTGGGGGAGAGCACGGCCTTCGCCGACTGGTATTCGGAGCTGCTCGCCGGCGCTCCCTGGCCGGCGTTCTACTGGGAGAATCCGCCGTTCGCGGCCGGCGGCATGGAGCGGCCGGCGGAGTTCGTGCTGGTGGAGGCGCCCGCGCTGGCCGGCGTGCAGCCTGACCCGGAGACCTTCCGTGATCATTTCGGCACCGGCTCCGGCGTGGTGACCTTTCCGAACCTGGGCGGCGACGCCCTGCTGGTGGTGCCCGAGCCGGCGGCCGACAGCGGTGCCTATCCTCACCTGGCCGCGTTCCTGCGCCACGGGCCGCGGGAGCAGATTCGCGAGTTCTGGCGGGCGACCGCCCGGGCCGTTGCCGCGTGCCTCGGCGAGGCGCCGCTTTGGCTCAGCACCTCCGGCACCGGCGTGGCCTGGCTGCACGTGCGTCTGGACCGGCGGCCCAAGTATTACCAGTACGCACCCTACCGGGCACCGGGATGAGGAACCGGGCGGCGACAGCCGCGCTCGCCGCCGCGCTGGTGCTGCTGCCCCGCCTCGGCGCGGCGGTGCCCGCCGGCTGCCCGTCGGCGGTGCTGGGCCACGCCGTGGGACCCGGCGTCGCGCTGTCCGAACCCGCGGGAGCGGAGGTCGCCACCCGCGAGTGGTCCCTGGCCGCGTGCATCCTGTCCGGAGGCGGTGGCGGGTACCGCTTCGATCTGGGCATGGACTACGCCTACACCCGTCACGAGTACGACGGTGTGGCGGGACGCGACCGGGACCTGCACCGGCTGCAGTTCCCTCTGGCGCTCGGCCGGCAGGGCCGCGGCTGGCGCGTCGACGCGCTGCTTGCTCCCGGTGTCGCCACCTCCTCCAACGTGTTCAAGGACCTGGGCAGCCGCGGGACGGAAGAGGACTTCCTGCTCACCGGCCGGGTCGAGCTGCGCCTGCGTCGCGGGCCGCGCAGTGCCTGGCTGCTGGGCGTGAGTCACGACCGCAGCCTCGGAGAAACCCGGACGCTGCCCGTCGTCGGACTCGAATACCGCCCGTCCGCCGCGCTCGGCCTGCGGCTGGCCTGGCCGGACCCGGCCCTGGAGATGATGCTTTCGCCGCGCCAGTCGCTGGCGCTGGACGCCTTCCCCGCCGGGCAGCGCTGGCACGTCGTGAGCGACGAGCTCGGCGAGACGTTCGACTACCGCCTGGAGAGCTGGCGGGTCCGCGCGACCTGGAGCTACCGGCTGGCCGCCGGGGTCGTGCTGGACCTCGGGCTGGCCCGCGAGTTCGGCCGCGAACACGCGTTCACGGACGATACCGGCCGGCGCATCCACGCCGACGCCGACGCGGGTTATCGCTTCATGCTGGGCGTGCGCATCGGCGGTGCGCCGCTGCCGCGGGGCCGCGCTCCGGCCCTGCCGCGGCTGGCGCCGTCGACCGGGGCGCCGGGTCCGGCTACTCTCGGCCCATGAGCGCGAATGTGAAGAAGGCCCTGCTGATCGACCTGGACGGTGTCGTCTACGAGGGCGGGCAGGCGGTGGCGGGCGCCGTGGAGGCCGTCCGCTGGATGGACGAGGAGGGCATCCCCCACCTGTTTCTCACCAACACCACCTCGCGGCCGCGGTCGGCACTGGTCGAGAAGCTCTCCGGCCTCGGCGTGGAGGCGGGAGAGGACGACATCCTCACGCCCCCCGTGGCCGCGGCCGCCTGGCTGCGGGAGCACGGCGTCGGGACCGTGGCGCCGTTCGTGCCCGATGCCACCGCGGCGGAATTCGACGCCTTCGACCGTCTGGACGGCGCATCGGAGGGTCCCGTCGATGCCGTGATCGTCGGCGACCTCGGCGAGGACTGGTCCTTTGCCCGCCTGAACCGGGCCTTCCGGCTGCTGATGGCCGAGCCGGCCCCGTACCTGGTGGCGCTGGGCATGACCCGCTACTGGAAGGCGGCGGACGGGCTGCGGCTGGATACGGCGCCGTTCGTCGTGGCGCTGTCCCATGCCAGCGGCGTCGAGCCGGTGGTGCTCGGCAAGCCGGCGGAGCCTTTCTTCGCCGCCGCCCTCGCGAAGCTCGGGGTTGGCGCCGCCGAGACCGTCATGGTGGGAGACGACCTGAGCGCGGACGTGGGCGGCGCACAGGCCGCCGGCATCGACGGCCTGCTGGTGCGCACCGGCAAATACCGCGGCGAGGAGACCGCCGGGGACGTCCGCCCCGCCGCCGTGCTGGATTCCATCGCCGGTCTGCCCGGCTGGTGGCCGGGGCGCTGAGCGGGGTAATGGCCGGGACGGAATCCGACAAGCCGGCGAAGAAGGAGGGACGCATCGCCCGGCAGGTGCGCATCGCGAAGGAGGTGCGTGCCGAGCCGCGCACGGCGCTCACGCTGATCCGGGGCTGGCTGGTCGGCCTCTGGACGGCGCGGGGCGGCGGCCTGTACGGCCTGGGCGTGGTGGTGGGCTTCCTGATCCTGGAGGCCCGTATGATCGCCGGCGATCTGGCTGAGAGCAGCGGCGTCACGGATTTCCTCGTCGGCGAGATCGTCGAGTTCGTCTTCCGGCTGGGCTTCATGTCCGTGGTGAACGGTTTCCTCGCGCTGCTCTGGCCCCTGTGGGTACTGGAGCGGCTGGGCTTCTGGGGCATCGTACTCCTGGCCGGCGCCTACGCGGCGTTCGAGTACGGACTGCGGCCGCTGGTGGAGTCCCGTGTGCCGGAGCTGGCCCAGGCCCGCGAGGCGAAGGCGGCACGGCGCCGCGAGAAACAGGAGAAGAAGGCGGAGCGGGCCCGGCGCCGGGCCGCGAAAAAGGCGCGCCGCCGCGGCCACTGACAGAAATGACGGCGCCGGCACCGCGTCCGTGTTGTAGCATGATCCATCCTTCGTCCGGGAACAGCGAGAGAGACAGCCCCGTTGAACGCTGAGATGAAAACCGGCTCCGGCCACCTCTGGTTCCGGGCGTTCAAGTACACCGTCTACTGCCTGCTGGCGCTGAACGTCTGGCTGTTCTTCCTGGACGACTACGCCGCCAGCAAGGAGGTGTTCGTCGACGGCGTCACCTGGCGCAACCTGGTGGAGGCGTTCTCGGCCACCGTGGATACGCTGGCGTGGGTCATCCTGCTGCTCCTGTTCGAACTCGAGACCGCGGTCATCCCGGACGAGAAGCTCCAGGGCCGGCTGAAGTGGGTGCTGTCGATCCTGCGGGCCGTCTGCTATGCCTTCATCGTCTACGCGTTCTACGGCTACGTGAGCAAGTACTTCGTGGTCACCGACCTGATCGAGCTGGGCCGCGTGAATGTGTGCGCACTGGCCGACCAGGGCTATGCCTGGGTGGCCACCCTGGACGAGTACCCGCGCCTCACCGCAGAGACCTGCGCAGCCGTACAGGGTCAGCCGATATTGCAGATCGCGGGCACGAAGATCGTGGGCACGCCGGAGCAACTGGCACTGGCGAAGTCGCTGGCGCTGACCGACATCATCAATGCCGGCGACTGGCTGATCGTCGTGGCATTGCTGGAGGCCGAGGTGTGGCTGCAGCTGAAGGGCATGCTGAGCGACCGCCTGCTGACCATCAACAAGTGGATCAAGGGTTTCCTGTACTCGGTGCTGTTCGCCTGCGCCATTTACTGGGGCATCGACGGAGACTTCCTCGACTTCTGGGATGCCTTCCTGTGGCTGGTGGCGTTCATCTTCATCGAGCTGAACATCTTCGAATGGCACGAGGAAACCGAGCGGGAGGAGGCAATGGAGGGGACCGTTCATGGCTGACTTCCTGCAGCGCCACCGCCGGCTGCTGATCGTCTGCGCAGGCCTGATCGCGGTGTATACCCTCGCCGGATTCTTCCTCGCGCCCTGGCTCGTGGAGCGCCAGGCCGTGAAGGCGGTGGCCGGGCAGTTCGACTCCGAGTTGCGCCTGGAGCGGGTGGCCGTCAACCCCTACGTGCTCAGCCTCACCATCGACGGCCTGGAACTGGACGACCCCGCCGGCGAGCCGCTGGCGCGGGCGCGCCGGATCCACGTGAATTTCCAGACCAGTTCCCTGTTCCGCTGGGCGCTGACGTTCGCCGAGTTCCGTCTGGACGCCCCGGAGCTCTTCGTGTCCCGGGACGGTGAAGGCGCGTTCAATTTCCGCCGTCTGCTCGAGGCGCGGCCGAGGCCGGCGGAGGAGGCGCCGCCGCCCCGGGAGGGCGGGCCCGTGCGCCTGATCGTCCACGACGCCGCCGTCACGGATGCGGCCCTGCACTGGCGCGACGCCGTGCCGCCGCAGCCGGTGGACACGCGCTTCGGTCCGATGGACGTCCGCGTGCAGGGCCTCAATACCCTGCCGGAGCGCCCGGGCAGCCAGGAGGTGGTGATCAGGACCGCGAGCGAGGGCACGCTGACCTGGTCGGGCAGCCTGCAGATGAACCCGTTCCGTGCGGCGGGCGAGGCGGCCATCGACGGCTCGCACTTCGAGCTGCTCTCGGCCTACATCCGCCACGAGACAGGGCTGGACATCACCGAGGGCGACGCCGACATCGACTTCGTCTACAGCGTGGCCACCGGACCGGACGGCAGCCTCGGCGCGACCGTGGACGACCTGGACGTCGTGTTCAACGGCGTGCGCATCATGACCTTCCCCGCCGCCGCCGACGGCGGGCCCGGCCGGGAACCCCGCCGGCTCGCCGACCTGCCGCGCATCGCCCTCACCGGCGGGCGCCTGCGCTGGCCGGAGCGCAGCGTCACGGCGGAGGAACTCGCTGTCGAGGATGCCGTGCTGGACCTGCATCGCGACGAGACCGGCACGCTGGGCGTCGTGCGCAACCTGCCACCGCGGCCGCCGCAGCCGCCCACCGGGGAGGAGCCGGCTCCGGAGGAGGCGAGCGCCGACGGGGAAACCTGGCGCCTCGCCCTCGGCCGCCTGCGGGTGGAGGGCTTCGCGGCGTCGCTCCGTGACGAGAGCGTGCAGCCGGCGGCCGAGACGGCCATCGAGTCCCTGCAACTGGACGTGCGCGACCTGTCGAACGAGCCCGGCGCGGCCTTTCCCACCACGCTGTCGCTGCAGGCGACCCGCGGCGGTACGGTCGCGCTGGACGGCGCCGTCACCGTGCTCCCGGCGCCCGTGCTGGAGTTCGCGCTCGAGACCGAGGCCCTGGCGCTGACCGGTGCGCAGCCCTACGTCGAGCCGCTGGCGGACGTGAGCCTCGACTCCGGCGTGCTCGACATGCAGGCCCGGCTCGCCAGTTCCCCGGAAGAACCGTTCGAGTTCGAAGGCGACATCGCCATCCGGGATTTCCTGATCACGGAGACCGATCTCGGCACCCGGCTGGGCAGCTGGGACCGCCTCGCGCTGAGCGGGGTGGTCTTCAGCGCCGCCGACGAGACCCTGACCGTGTCCGAGGTGCGCGCCGAGCGGCCCTACGGCGACATCCTGATCACCGAGGAAGGCCGGGTGAACCTCGGCCGGATCGCGAAGGGTGAGGACGAGCCGTCCGCAGACGGCGGGGAAGGCGGGAGCGAGCCCGGACCGGAGGCCGCGGAGGGCGCGGCGGACGCAGAGCCGGCGGAGCGGCCCCTGCCGATCACGGTCACCGTCGGGCGCGTGGTGATCGCCGAGGGCGCCGCGGATTTCGCCGACCGCTCGCTGCCGCTGCCCTTCAGCGCGAAGATCTCCGCCCTGAACGGCGACCTCTCCACCATCGCCACGGACAGCACGGAGCCCTCGTCGGTGTCGCTGGAGGGTACCGTGGACGAGTACGGCTTCCTGCGGGTCACCGGCAGCGTGACACCGCTGGCGCCGGCCGAGAACACGGACCTGCGCGCCCGCTTCGAGAACGTAGGGATGCCCAAGTTCTCCGCCTATTCGGTGCCGTTCGCCGGGCGCAAGATCGCCAGCGGCCGGCTCGACCTGGACCTGGGCTACAAGGTTACCGACGGCCGCCTGGTGGGGGAGAACAACATCGTGCTGCGGGAGTTCGAGCTGGGGGAAGAGGTGGCACACCCCGACGCCATGAGCCTGCCCCTGGGGCTGGCCGTGGCCCTGCTGAAGGGTCCCGGCGGCACCATCGACGTGGACCTGCCCATCACCGGTGACGTGGACGACCCGAAGTTCAGCATCGGCGGCATCGTCGTAAAGGCACTGGGCAACCTGATCGTGAAGATCGCGACCTCGCCGTTCGCCCTGCTCGGCAACCTCCTGGGTGTGGAGCCGGATCAACTCGAGCAGGTGACCTTCCTGCCCGGGCGCTCCGACCTCACGCCGCCGGAGATGGAGAAAGCGGCCAATCTCGCCGAGGCGCTCACCCTGCGCCCGCAGCTGGTGCTGGAGCTGCCGCCCGTGCAGGCGCCGGCAGCGGACGCGCGCGCGCTGAGGGAGGCGAAGCTGGAGGCCGCGATTGCCGACAGGGTTACGGGCATCGCCGACGGGGAGGAGGCCGAAGGGATGTATGCCGAGAGACGCCGGGAAGCCCTGGAGGCGTTGTACCGGGAACTCGCACCGGTGGAGGAGCCCGGCGCCCGGCTGGATGCGCTGCGTGCGCAGAACACCCGTGTGCCCGGGGGCGACGACGGCGACGACGGCGCCGACGGCGGCAACGGCGAGGCCGTTTTCGACGCGACGGCCTACGCCGCCGACCTGGAAGACGAACTCGTGCCGCTGCAACCTCTGGCGGAGGGCGCCCTGGCGACTCTGGCCGCGGAGCGGGCCGCCACGCTGCGCGATACCATCCTGGCCGCGGGCAGCGGGCTCGAGGGCCGGGTGCGCGTGACCGAGCCGGTGGAGACGTCGCCGACCGACGGTGACCGCATCGCCATGAAAGTGACCCTCACTGCCGACGCGGACGCCGCCGCCGCACCGCCGGCCGGCGATGGCGATACCGCCGCGGAGGAATCCGCCGGCGGCGGCTGATTACCGGCCACTGGCCAGCGACGGGTGATGCGGAGGGTCCAAAGACACACGGCCTGCGATAAAATGAGCAGGCAAGCAATCACGGGGCCGTAGCTCAGCTGGGAGAGCGTCGCGTTCGCAATGCGAAGGTCGGGAGTTCGATCCTCCTCGGCTCCACCACTTCCCACTTGACCAAGGAGGCTGCCATGCGTGCGAGAACAGGGAGGCTGTGCGCGGTTCTGGCGCTCGCCTGCAGCGCGTTCTTCACGGCCTGCGCGACGGGCCCCGAGCTGCGCACCGACTACGACCGCAGTGTCGACTTCACCCGCTACGAGACCTTCGGTTTCGCCGAGGAGCTCGGCACCGACCGGGCGGGTTATTCCTCGCTGATCACCACCCACTTCCAGGACGCCGTGCGTGACGAGATGGACGCGCTCGGTTATCGCTACGTGGAGGCCGATCCCGACCTGATCGTCAACTTCTACACCCGCGTGCGCGAGCGCAGCGAGGTGCGCAGCCGCCCGTCCATGACCGTGGGCGTCGGCTATTACGGCTACCGCTACGGCCTGTACACCGCCTGGCCGATGTACGAGCAGGAGGTGGACACGGTGCACTACCGGGTAGGCACGGCCAACATCGATGTGGTCGATGCAGAGCGCAGGCAGCTCATCTGGGAGGGCGTGGCCGAGGGCCGGCTCACCCGTGAGGCGCTGGAGAACCCGCGGCCGGCCATCGAGCGGACGGTGCACGACCTTTTCATGCAGTTCCCGACCCGCACGGACAGCGCCGAGAAAGACTGAGCAGGAGCCGGTACGCGGCCCCGGCCGCCCGCTACATCCCCTGGCGCCCGTGGGGCGCCTCGAAGTCCAGAGCCGGCCCTGCCGGCACGATGCGGGTGGGGTTGATCGTGTCGTGGCTCTGGTAGTAGTGCTTCCGGATGTGCTCGAAGTTCACGGTCTCGCGGATCTTCGGGTGCTGATACAGGTCCCGGGTGAATCCCCACAGGTTCGGGTAGTCGGCCAGCTGACGGATGTTGCACTTGAAGTGGCCGTGATAGACCGGGTCGAAGCGCACCAGGGTCGTGAACAGCCGGATGTCCGCCTCGGTCAGGGTGTCACCCACCAGCCAGCGTGAGGCGGCGAGCCGTTTCTCCAGCCAGTCCAGGGTCTCGAACAGCGGGTATACCGCCTCCTCGTAGGCGGCCTGGGTGGTGGCGAAGCCGGACTTGTACACGCCGTTGTTGAGCGTGTGGTAGACCCGCTCGTTCACCGCGTCGATCTCCCCGCGCAGTGGCTCCGGGTAGTAGTCGCCGGCTTCGGCGCCGAGGTGATCGAAGGCGGAGTTCAGCATGCGGATGATCTCGGCGGACTCGTTGTTGACGATGGTGTCGCGCTTGCGGTCCCACAGCACCGGTACCGTCACCCGCCCCGTGAAGGTGGGGTCCGCCTTCTGGTAGAGCTGGTAGAGGCGCTCCACATTGTGGACCGGGTCCGGCACCACGCCCGGGCCGGGCTCGAAGGTCCAGCCGTGCCCGGCCATGTACCAGTGCACCACCGAGACGGGCAGCATCTCCTCCAGCCCCTTCAGTGCCCGCACGATCAGCGCCCGGTGGGCCCAGGGACAGGCCAGCGAAACGTACAGGTGGTAGCGGCCGGTCTCGGCCGCAAAGCCGCCCTCGCCGGAGGGTCCGGGTTCGCCGTCGGCGGTGACCCAGTTACGGTAGGCCTGTTCCTGGCGCTTGAACTTCCCGCCGGTGGACTCGGTGTCGTACCACTGATCCTGCCACTGGCCGTCTACGAGCAAACCCATGACTGACTCCCTTCTCGTGCAGACAAAGAGAGGCGCCGGCCGGGGTGGCCCCGGCCGGCGCCTCACCACAGTCTATCCAAAATCTACTGCTTCAGACGCGACGTCGCCGACTTCACCGCGGCGGACATCGACTCCCAGGCGCTCTCGGCGCCGGCCCTGATGTCCTCCCAGGCGTCGTCGCCGGCCTGCCTCAGGTCCTCCAGCCGCTTCTTCATCTCGTCACGACGGGACTTCAGGTCCTCGATGGTCTCGGAGTAGTCCTCCTCGGCATCGGCCTGGCGCTGCTTCGCCTTCGCCTGCAGCTTGTCGATCTCGGCGTTCCATTCCTCGAGCTGGGCTTCCAGCTTCTTCTGATAGGTGCTCTTGTCGGCCATGCGCGGCCCTCCTTTTCTGCGCTCCTCATACAGACATGGGCGCGAATACCGCAGGATCAAGGTGCCGCCCGGGCATTCACCCCAGGGTCGCGTCCAGGTACATCATCACGGCGAATCCGGCCAGCAGCGAGAAGGTGGCGATGTTCTGCAACCCGCGGCGATGCGTCTCCGGGATGATCTCGTCGCTGATGATGAACAGCATGGCGCCGGCGGCGAAGGCCAGCGCCCAGGGCATCAGCGGCCCGGCCACCGACACCGCCGCAGCGCCGAAAAGCCCGCCGACCGGCTCCGCCAGCCCGGTGAGAAATGCCACCAGCCAGGACTGCATGCGGGAATAGCCGGCGCCGATCAGCGAAACGGCCACCGCCAGGCCCTCCGGCAGGTTCTGGATGCCGATGCCGGTGGCCAGCGACAGCCCGTTGTCGATGTTGCCGCCGGCGAAGCCGACGCCCACGGCCATGCCCTCGGGGAAGTTGTGCAGGGTGATGGCGATGATGAACAGCCAGATTCGCGCCAGTGCCGCGGTGTCCGGCCCTTCGCGGCCGCTCAGGAAATGCTCGTGGGGCACGTAGCGATGGATGCCCGCCAGCGCCAGTGCGCCCAGCGCCAGGCCCGCGATGACCACGCCCACCGCTGGCTCCCTGCCGCCGAATTCCGCCTCGCCGTAAGCGATGGCGGGCAGCAGCAGCGAGAAGAAGGAGGCGGCCAGCATGATGCCGGCGGCGAAGCTCAGCAGCAGGTCCTCGGCGGCGTCAGTCAGCCGGCGGACGAAGAACACGCCCAGGGCGCCGACGCCGGTGCCCAGCCCGGCCACGAGGCTCGCGACGAAGCCGAACCAGACGACGTTGACGGCGGTTTCCTGCATGTGCGGTAACATTCAGCGGTGAAGTGGCCGGGGGGTGAGACCCTTTCGTGGAATCGGGCCTGAAGGCCCTCCTACAGTGCCTCGCCTGAAAGCCCTCCCACAGTACCACCCTGCCGAGCCGTACCGCGCCCTCCCGAAACATGGCAGCTCCTTCCGACGATCCCCACGCCAAGCCCGTGCACGAGGCGGAGTTCCGCTTCTACGAGGAGCTGAACGACTTCCTGCCGGCGGCGCGGCGCAAGTGCAGCTTCGTGCACCGCTTCACCGACACGCCCTCGGTGAAGGACACCGTCGAGGCCCTCGGCGTGCCCCACACCGAGATCGACGTGATCCTGGTGGACGGCGAGTCCGTGGGCTTCGGCCATCGCCTGCGCGGCGGCGAGCGGGTGGCGGTGTATCCGGTGTTCGAACGCCTCGACGTCTCGCCCCTGGTGCGGCTGCGTCCGGCACCGCTGCGGGTGACCCGCTTCATCGCCGACGTCCATCTCGGCACCCTCGCCCGTTATCTGCGCCTGCTCGGTTTCGACACCGTGTGGCGTAACGATCTCGGCGACGCGGAGATCATCGAGCGCGCACTCGCCGAGCGCCGCATCATCCTCACCCGGGACATCGGCATCCTGCGCAACGGCCGGGTGACCCACGGCTACTGGCTGCGCTCCACCGACCCGGACGCCCAGCTGGAGGAACTCGTGCGTGCACTTCACCTGGGGCCGGACTTCGAGCCCTATACCCGCTGCCTGGAGTGCAACGGCGAGTGTGTGCCGATCGGCCGTCGGGAGGCCGCCCGGGCCGTGCCGCTGCAGGTGTTCCTGGTCTACCGGGACTTCCGCCGCTGCGCCGGCTGCGGCCGCGTCTACTGGCCGGGCTCCCACCTCGAGCGCCTCGACCGCGTCATCGAGCGCGCCCGCGCCGCGGCCCGGCCGTCTGCCTAGCCAGGGCGGCCGCCGCGGCTCCGCCTCCGATGCCTTCTGCCCGGCGCCGGCGGCCGGGTGACCCGGCGGCCTAGCGGTACTGCGGCACCACCCGCTCGAAGTAGCAGCGGGTGCCATCGTCCAGCAGGATCGAGTCGTAGACGTTGGTCGCGCCGTTCTCAGGCGTCACGAAGAGCACCTCTTCGGTCTCGGTCAGGCCCGGGCAGGGCTCGGCCAGCGTCACTTCCAGCACCAGGCCGTCCTCGCCGGTGACGAGGTCCAGCGTGCGCTCGTCCACCACGTTCCAGCCGATGAACGAACCGGCGGCCACCAGGGTGGAGGGCTCCGGCCGCGCCGGCGGCGGCAGCTCCGCGCCCCGCGGCCGGCCCGCGGCGGCTTCGAGCGCCGCGGCCTCGTCCTCGCTCAGCTCCACGATCCTGAGGGTCCAGTCCACGTCGCTGCCCGAGACGCCGATGCGGAACTCGCCGCTCTCGCGGATGAGCTTGGAGCCGGCGCCGGTGCCCCGCAGCTGGGTGATGAAGCCGCGATACTCGCTGGTCTCCGCGTCGTACAGGTTGGTGTAGAAGGCGGCGAGCAGGGGATGCTCGCTCTCGGCCTCCCAGTCCACCCGCCAGGGGCCCTCCACCTCGAAGCGGGGCGTCGTGTCCGGCCCGGAGCCGGTGAACGTCTTCACCAGATTCTCCGCCCCGGCGGGCACGGCGAAGACGAGGAGCGGGATGACGAGTGACAGCAGCGGCCATGTCCCTGGCCGCGAGGGGGTCCTGGGCGTAGTCATGTCTCCTCCCGAAACTGCCCGCGCCGGCACCGCCGCGCGCGGGGTCAACAACCAGTCGCTCGCGGTCTTTCCTTGCACTCACCATGCTGTGGCAGGCGCCCCGCGGCGGCAATACGTAATGCTTGCAGGGCCAAGGTGCCGGTCCGAACTTTTGCAACTTTTCCAACTTAATGCGGCAGCTCAGAGCAGGGAGCCCTGGCGCGGCAGCGGCCAGGGCGGCAGCTCCGGCAGAGCGCCCATGCCCGATTCGCGCCGCAGCGTCTCGTGGAAAGCCCGCGCGTAGGGCGGGCAGTGCAGGTTGTTCGGGCAGTGGATCATCATGTACACCCGGTGTCCCGCGCGCAGGTAGCCGGCCACGCGGCGCGACCACTCGGCCATCCAGCGCCCGTTGTCCGCCGGATCCGGGTGCAGGACCAGGCGCACGAAGACGAGGCCGTTGTACACCGCATCCAGCACGGGTACGTCGGGTTTCTCGTGCAGTGCCTGCTGCACCTCCGGGTGGTTCGTGTCGCCCTGGTAGATCGGTCGGCTGTCCATCATCACCCGCCCGCAGCCGTGCTCGGCCAGCAGCGGCTCCAGCAGCTCCGGGCGCGAGAAGAACAGCGGATGGCGCACCTCGACGGCGTAGCGGAATTCACGGGAGAGCCGGGAGAGCACCGCCTCCATGCCGGCGATTTCCGTCGGTCCCGCGGTGGCCGGGAACTGCACCAGCAGCGGACCGAGGTGCCCGCGGAGGGGTTCGATGGCCCGCAGGAAGGCGTCCAGGTCCGCCAGCGAGGGCGCCGGCTCGTGGGTCACGCTGCGGGGCAGCTTGAAGCAGAACTCGAAGTCGCGTTCGGCCACGGCATCACGCCATGCCGCCACCGTCCGCGCCTCCGGGATGCGGTAGAAGGTGGTGTTGCCCTCCACCGCCCCGAAGAAGCGCGCGTAGTCGGCCAGCGGTGTAGGCCGCGCCTCCCAGTAACGCCCCTTCCACCCCGGAAACGCCCAGGCCGGCAACCCCAACCGATACTCCGGTGCCGGACCGAACTTTCGCAACTTATCCAACTTATTCGCTCGACGAGAATGAGGAGCGCGCGGCAACGCGTGGCCGGAATGATGAGTCAGCCGCCTTTCTCGGGCAAGATTACGGGCCGATCGACGCCACGAGAACGACGACGATGACACCACGCCTCCTGCCGCTGCTCCTGCTGACCCTCTGCCTCCCGCTGCCCGCAGCCGACCGGCCCGCCGATCAGCCCGCAGGCGGAGAATCCGGCGACGCCCTCGCCGTGGACGCCTGGCAGGCCATGCCCGGCTTCATCGACCTCTACTGGGACGCCGACGGCGGCCGGCTGCTGCTCGGTCTCGACGCATTCGACGAGCCCTTCATCTACCAGTCGTCGCTCGCCCGCGGCGTGGGCTCCAACGACATCGGTCTGGACCGGGGTCAGCTCGGTGCCACGCGCCTGGTGGAGTTCCGTCGCGTGGGCCCCCGTGTCCTGCTGATCCAGCACAACCTGGCCTACCGCGCCCTCGATGGCGATGAACCGGAGCGCGCGGCCATCACCGAGTCTTTTGCCACCTCGGTGCTGTGGGGCTTCGGGATCATCGGCGAGCACGAGGGTGCCGTCTTCGTGGATGCCACCCCCTTCCTGCTGCGCGACGTCCACGGCATCGCTCCGCGCCTCGCCGCCATGGGCGAAGGCCGCTACACGGTGGACATGGACCGCTCCGCCATCTACCTGCCCCGCACGAAGGCCTTCCCGGACAACAGTGAGGCAGAGGCGATGGTGACCTTCACCGGCAAGCCGGAGGGCGATCTGCTGGCCACCGTCGCGCCGGATCCCACCAGCTTCACCGTCCACCTGCGCCATTCCTTCGTGCGCCTGCCGCCGCCGGGCTACGAGCCGCTGCCCTACGACCCCCGCGGCGGCATCATCGGCCTCAGCTACGGCAGCGACGGCTTCATCGACTACGCCTCGGAGATCGGCGCCCCCCTGCGGCTCGACTACGGCCGCCGGCACCGGCTGCAGAAGAAGGACCCGTCCGCAGCGACGAGCGAGCCGGTGGAGCCCATCGTCTACCACGTCGATCCGGGCGCGCCGGAGCCCGTGCGCAGTGCGCTGATCGAGGGCGCAAGATGGTGGAACCAGGCTTTCGAGGCGGCGGGCTACCGCGACGCTTTCCGCGTGGAGCTGCTGCCGGAAGACGCCGACCCCATGGACGTGCGCTACAACGTCATCCAGTGGGTGCACCGCTCCACCCGCGGCTGGTCCTACGGCGCCTCCGTCCTCGACCCCCGCACCGGCGAGATCATCAAGGGCCACGTCACCCTGGGCTCGCTGCGCGTGCGCCAGGACTACCTCCTCGCGGAGGGGCTACTGGCACCGTACAAGGTGCCGGACCGAACTTTCGCAACTTTTCCAACTTATTCCCCTGACGAAGACCCCATGCTCGCCATGGCCCTCGCCCGCATCCGCCAGCTCTCCGCCCACGAGGTCGGTCACACCCTGGGCATCGAGCACAACTTCGCCGCCAGCACCCAGGACCGGGCCTCGGTCATGGACTACCCCTTCCCGCTGATCCGGCTCACGGAAGACGGCGACATCGACCTCGGCGACGCCTACGACACCGGCATCGGCGAGTGGGACGCCCGCGTCGTCCTCTACGCCTACCAGCACTTCCCCGCCGGCGTCGACACCGCCGCCGAACGCGACCGTATCCTGGCCGAGACCGCCGCGCGCTATGCCTACGTCGCCGACGAAGACGCCCGCGGCACCGGCACCCCGCACCCGGACGGCAACCTCTGGGACAACGGCGCGGACGCCATCGCCGAACTCGAGCACCTCCTGCGCGTACGCGACGTCGTGCTCGCGCGCTTCGGCGAGCGCAACATCCGCCCCGGACGCCCGTACGCCACTCTGGAAGAGGTGCTCGTGCCCATGTACCTCCTGCACCGCTTCCAGATCCGGGCCGTCGCCAAGCTCATCGGCGGCCGCTACTTCGACTACGCCCTGCGCGGCGACGGCCAGCGCATCACCGAACGCGTGCCCGCCCGGCGCCAGCGCGCCGCCATCGCCGCGCTGACCGGTCTGCTCGACCCCGCCGTGCTGCGCCTGCCGGAGGACATCGTAGAGGCGATCCCGCCGCGGCCGCCCGGCTACGCCGCCACCCGCGAGCTCTTCCCCCGGAAGACGGGCAACACCTTCGACCCCGCCGGCCCGGCCGAAAGCGCCGCCGCCCTCACCCTGGCCGCGCTGCTCGACCCCGCCCGCGCCGCGCGCCTGGAGCGCCAGCACGCGGCGGACCCCGGCCTGCCCGGCTTCACCGAACTGCTCGACGACCTGCTGGGCGCCACCTGGTACGCCGGCATGCGCGACGGCATGGAGGGACTCATCCAGCGCCGTACCAACCGCCAGACGCTGCACGCGCTGATGCGCCTGGCCGCCGCCGAGCACGCCGACCCCACCGTGCGCATGCTGGTCAGCGGCGCCCTCGCGAGCCTGGACGAGCGGCTCGACGAACGCCTGGACCGGCGCCTCGACCAGCGCTGGCGGGCCGCCTATATCGCCGCCCGCGAGGACATCCGGCGCTTCGGCGACGACCCGGCCTACGCCGACGGACTGCCCGGGGTGAAGGTACCGCCGGGCTCCCCGATCGGCGGCGGCGGCGACACAGCCCTCCGCTGAAGCGGCGGCGCGCTCTGCTATTCTCCGGGATACCACCCGCCAGGAGCCGCTCCATGACCGGATACGTCGACCCGGAACGCGACCAGTTCGAGGCCTTCAAGGACCTGCCCCGGGACCAGCCCATCCTGATGCTGAACTTCCTGCGCTTCCGCGAGAAAGCGGCCTACCCGGACGGCCGCGACGCCACCGGCGCCGAGGCCTACGCCGCCTACGGCCGCGAGAGCGGCCCCATCTTCCAGCGGCTGGGCGGCACGATCGTCTGGCGTGCGAAGCCCGAGCTGATGGTGATCGGGCCGCCCGACAAGCAGTGGGACCTGGTGTTCGTCGCCCGCTATCCCACCGCCGGCGCCTTCCTCGAGATGGTCACCGACCCGGACTACCGGGAGGCCGTGAAGCACCGCCAGGCCGCGGTGGCCGACAGCCGCCTCATCCGCATGCGCGAGGCACCGGAGGGCGAGGGTTTCGGCGGCTGATCAGAGCGCCTGTGCCGCGAAGATGGCAACGATAACGCCCATCGCCAGCATGCAGATCAGCTGCACGAAGAAAAACGCGAATCGCAGTGCCGCGGTGAACTCGCCGGGTCTCGTGCCCACGTGGAGCAGGGTCTGGCACACGCGGGCGGCGAGCAGCACGAGCGCCAGAACGTCCAGGCTCTGCCCGGCAGCGCCGCTGGCCACCAGTGCCACCACGATGGCGCCGTAGACCGGCAGGTTCTCCACGCAGTTCATGTGGGCGCGCATGGCGCGGCGATACCAGTCGCTGCCCTGGGGCCGGTCCGGGTTCCATTCGCTGATGGAAGCGCGTCCGGTCAGTATGTGGCCCCAGCGGTACAGCCCCACCGTGGTGGTCAGCGTCAGCAGCGTCCAGCCGGCGAAGGCGAGCAGGACCCATACGGGGATGGTCATGGTCAGACTCCATAGGCATACGGATACATGCCCCGCAGGCTAACATCCGGCCTCGCGGCCCGTTTGACCCGGCGCCGCCGGCGGCGTTAGGGTCGGACTACACTTCAGAAATCCGCGATGACCGTCGCGGGATCCACCTGCCATGGCGCGGTTCCGCGACCCGCGGGGGAGAGACTCAAATGCCCTATCACCTGGAAGGCGACCTCCTGGAGGTCTGCACCTGTGAGACCCTGTGTCCGTGCTGGGTGGGCGAGAACCCGGACGGCGGCACCTGCGACTCCTCGCTGGCCTACCACATCCGCAGCGGCGAGATCGATGGCGTGGACGTCTCCGGTCTTACCTGGGTCGGCGTGGTCCACATCCCGGGCAACGTGTTCGACGGCAACTGGCGCGAGATCGCCTATCTGGACCAGAGCGCCACGGACGAGCAGGAAGCGGCACTGCGGCGCGTGTTCTTCGGCGAAGCCGGCGGCCCCATCGCCGATCTCGCCCAGCTGGTGAGCGAGGTCATCGACGTGCGCCGGGCCCCGATCGTCTGCGACGTGGAAGAGGGCAGGGGCCGGTTCCTGATCGGCGACGTCGTCGAGGCCGACCTCGAGCCTTTCACCGGGCCGACCGGCGAACCCACGCAGCTGGTGGGCTCGGTCTTCTCGACCATCCCGGGCTCGCCGGCCTACGTCGGCAAGGCGACCCGGTATCGCCAGAAGAGTCCGGAACTCGGCCAGGACATCGACATCTCCGGCCATAACGCCATCTCCGGGCCCTTCGTGTTCGACTACGACGAGGCCGCCTGATACGGCGGTACCGCGCGCCCGCCCCGCAGGCGGGCGCTGCGGCATGAACACGAACACTCGCTACAGGAGCTGGCTCACGGTTTCGCTGGGCGGGACCGTCGTGGCCGCCTGGGCGCTGCTCTGGTGGCTGGAGCAGACCCCGTGGGGTGCCCTGCTGCACGCCCACGGCGGCGCCCATACCCACGCCGGCCACGTTCAGCAGCCGCTGTCGGTCATGGCGGCCGCCTTCGTCGTGGGCTGGACCCTCATGACGGTGGCCATGATGTTGCCGAGCACGTTCCCCCTGATGGAGATATTCCGGCGGCTGGTGCGCCGGCGCCGCCACCCGGCCCTGCTGGTGGGAGTGCTCTGCGGCGGTTACCTGCTGGTGTGGGCGGCCCTCGGCGCGGTCGTGTTCGGCGCCGGCCAGGGCTACGGCCGTCTGGACCTGGCGCTGCCGGCCTGGGCTGCGCCCGCGGGGCTGTTCCTGCTGGCCGGGGCGTTCCAGTTCTCGGCGCTGAAGTACCGTTGCCTGGAGCAGTGCCGTGCCCCGCTCGGCTTCGTGCTGTCCCGGTGGGGCGGCGGGCAGGGCGAACTGCGCCGCGCCTGGCGCATCGGCGTGGACCACGGGGTGTTCTGCGCCGGCTGCTGCTGGGCGCTGATGCTGCTCATGTTCGCGGCGGCCAGCGCCAACCTGCTGTGGATGTTCGCCCTGGGCCTGGTCATGGCCGTGGAGAAGAACGCGAGCTGGGGCCGGCGCATCGGCGAGCCGCTCGGCGCGGTGCTGCTGATCGCCGCCGCGGTGATCGCAGCGGCCGGAATAGCCGGCCAGGGCGCGCCCGGCGTGTGATCTGCCTATTCCCCCGGACGCTCCCGCGACTTATCGTAACAGGCTCGAAGCAGCGTTTCGGGGGTGAACCATGAAACCGGCATTGCATCATTGGCTGCTCGCGCTCGTCGTTCTCCCGGCCCTGGCGGCGGCCCGGCCCGACGCAGTGGATGCGTGCGTCGAGTGCCATGGCGCCGACGGCATGGGCGAGGGCGACCCGATGGTACCGGTGCTCGCCGGCATACCCGCCGGGCACATCGAGGAGGCCATCTTCGCCTACATCGACGGCGCCCGCCGTTGCGTGCACGAGCCGCGCATGTGCGAGACCGTCGCGCAGCTGGACGAGGATACCGTCTTCGAGATTGCCAACTATTACGGCGCCAGGGAACGCGAGGCGCTGGAGCAGCCCTACGACGAGGAACTCGCCTCCCGGGGCGCCGCGCTGCACCGGAGTCATTGCGGAGCCTGTCACGCACGTCCCGACAGCGACGACGCGGAGTGGGCCGTCGGCATCCCACTGCACGGCCAGCGCCGGGAGTATCTGCGCTTCGCCATCGAGGCCTATCTCTCGGGTGACCGGGATGCGCTGCTGCCGGCCATGGCCCAGGAGCTCGGCGCACTCGATCCGGGCGACATCGGCGCGCTGGTGAACTACTACGCGAGTTACCGGCCCGGCGACGCCGCCGAGTAGTTACCGCCGGGCGACTATGCAGATTCCGAGAGTTCCCCGGCCGGGATAACGCGTTATCTTGGTGGTGTCCGGGCAGGTCCCGGCCTGCCCGGTTTCCCGCGGGAGACAAGGAGACGGCCATGCCTGTTACCAGACTCAAGGAATTCCTGGACCAAGAGAACGTCAAGTACGTCACCATCGGCCATTCGCCTGCGTTTACCGCCCAGGAGATCGCCGAGCGGGCGCACATCCCGGGCAAGGAGCTGGCCAAGACCGTGATGGTGAAGATCGACGGCGAACTGGCGATGATCGTGGTGCCGGCCTCGGAGCACGTCAGGCTCGCGCACCTGAAGGAGGCGCTGGGCGCCGACGCGGCGGAAATCGCCGGCGAGTACGAGTTCAAGGAGCGATTCCCGGACTGCGAGACCGGAGCGATGCCCCCCTTCGGCAACCTCTACGACATGCCGGTGTTCGTCTCGGCGACGCTGAGGGAAGACGACGAGATCGCCTTCAACGCCGGCTCCCACAGCGAGCTGATCCGGATGGCCTATGCCGACTTCGAGCGGCTGGTGAAGCCGACGCCGCTGGCGGCATAACCGTTGCAGGAGGGCCTGCAGGCCCTCCTACATTGATGCAGGGGCTATCTCCACCAGGATCTCGTTTCTGCGCAGGAACGGCGGCATGAACGGGGCGTTGTAGGCGGCCGACT
>CAYRZI010000042.1:0-24929 GCA_964428605.1 uncultured Woeseiaceae bacterium | reverse complement strand
TGTCGTTATCGACAGATAGCTTACACAATGTTCCGGACACATGGTTTACACATTACGGCATTTGGGGGAGAGCCCGGATGCCCTGGAAAGAGTGTAAACCGATGGATGAGAGACTTCGTTTCGTCGCCAGGCTCCTCGAAGGCGAGAAGATGGCGCCGTTGTGCCGGGAGTTCGGGATCAGCCGAGTCACCGGCTACAAGATCTTCAACCGCTACAAGGACTGCGGTCTCGATGGCCTGAACGACCGTAGCCGGGCCCCCTACCGCCAAGCCAACCGCCTGCCCTACCAGGTCGAGCGAGCGATCCTCGGGATCAAGAAGGAACATGCCACCTGGGGCGCCCGCAAGATCCGCGACAAGCTGATCAAGCAGTTCCCGATGGTGCCAACGCCCGCCATCAGCACCATCCACGCCGTGCTCGACCGCCATGGCCTGGTCAAGCGCAAGAAGCGCCGCCGCTACAAGGCTGAAGGCACGCCGCTGGTCGCCGCTCACCAGCCCAACGAGCTCTGGTGTGCCGACTACAAGGGCGAGTTCATGCTCGGCAACCGCCAGTACTGCTACCCGCTCACCATCTCCGACTACAGCTCGCGCTACCTGATCAGCTGCGAAGGCGTAAAGTCCACCCGCTCGGACATCGCCTTCAGCATTTTTGAACGCGCCTTCCGGGACTTCGGGCTGCCCAGCGCCATCCGCACCGACAACGGCGTGCCCTTCGCCTCCGGCAACGCGCTGTTCGGCCTCACCCGCCTGTCGGTCTGGTGGCTACGCTTAGGCATCAGCCTGCAGCGCATCAAGCCCGGTCACCCCGAGCAGAACGGCCGCCACGAACGCATGCACCTGACTCTCAAGCAGGAAGCGACCAAGCCCGCCGCCTTCAACTTCCTGCAGCAGCAGGAGCGCTTCGATGAGTTCATCGGGGTTTACAACAATGAACGCCCGCATCAGGCCCTGGACGGCGCCTACCCCGGTGACCTGTATACACCCTCTGCTCGTGTCTACGAGCCGCCAGGACCGCCGGACTACCCCTTCCATGACCGCGCCATACGCGTCACACGCTGCGGACGCATCTGTCTCGGCAAGCGCAAAATCAACCTCTCCACCGCCTTCGCAGGCCAAACCGTGGGCATCAGAGAGGTCGAGAACCAGATCTGGCTGGTGAGCTTCCTGGATTACGACCTGGGATATTTCGATAATGAAAGGGGCCGGGTGGAACCCGGCCCCAATCCGTTCGTACCGGACAAAGTGTTAACCATGTGTCCGGAATAAGGTGTAAACCATGTGATCGGAATGCACCCATGGAGACTGGCGCGCCCGGCAGGATTCGAACCTGCGACCTCTGCCTTCGGAGGGCAGCGCTCTATCCAGCTGAGCTACGGGCGCTTGTCGAGGGGGCGGCAATGATACCGGTCCGGCCCCGCCCGGTCCAACACTGCCAAAACCCACCCGCCCCGGTATAATCGCAGAGTACGCATTTGCCCCGAACTCCGGCGTCGGGGCGGACCCGGCACCTCGCTACTGGAGTGATCCCTTGAGCACGCACGACCGTCGCTTTTTCGACCTTTTCATGCTGATCCTCGGCATCCTGATCGCCGTGGCGGTCGGCATCTTCCTGCTGGCCGAATACATCACCGACCGCACGCCGGGGCCGGAGTCCGAGGCCGTGTTCCAGTCCGAGGTCAGGGAGCGCATCGCACCCATCGGCGAGGTGGTGATGCCGGGCGAGGAAGACACCGCGCGCGCCGAAGCCGAGACGGTCGCCACGCCGGAACCGGTGGCGGCGACGCTTTCCGGGCCCCAGGTCTACAACCAGGCCTGTATCGCTTGCCACGGCGCCGGCGTGGCCGGGGCACCGGTGGTCGGCGACGCCTCCGCCTGGGAGGCACGCATCGCCAAGGGCATGGAGACGCTCTACGACCACTCCATCAACGGTTTCCAGGGCGACGCCGGCTACATGCCGCCCAAGGGCGGGCGCACCGACCTCTCCGACGAAGAGGTGATCGCCGCGGTCGACTACATGGTGGAAGAGAGCCGTTAGGTACCCGTCGGCCGGCCGCGCATCCCCGCAGCGGCGCCGGCGAGCGTGTTCCTGAAGCTGATCGCCTCCGCGAGGTGACCGGGCCCGATCGACTCGCTGCCGGAGATGTCCGCGATGGTCCGGGCCACCCGGGTCACCCGGTGACAGGCCCGCATGGACAACGCCATGCGCTCGGCGGCGGCCGCCAGCAGCTGGCGGCAGTGATCGTCCAGCGGCGCGTATGCCGCCAGCTCGCGGCTGCCCAGCGCCGCATTCAGCCTGGCTGCCCGCTCCATCTGCCGCCGGCGGGCCGCGGCCACCCGGGCTGCCACCTCGCGGGTGGCCTCACCGGACTCGGGAGCCGCACGCAGGGTCTCGACCGGAAGACGGGTTACCTCCACGCCGATATCGATCCGGTCCAGGAACGGCCCGGAGATGCGGCTGCGGTACATCCCGATCTGGGCCGGCGTGCAGCGGCACTCGTGACGGGGGTCACCGCGGTAGCCACAGGGGCAGGGGTTCATGGCGGCCACCAGCTGGAAGCGCGCCGGAAAGTCGGTCTGCTGCCGGGCACGGGATATGGTGATGTGCCCGCGCTCTATCGGCTCTCTCAGTACCTCCAGCACCGGCCGCTGGAACTCCGGCAACTCGTCGAGGAACAGGACGCCGTTGTGGGCCCGGGAGATCTCGCCCGGCATCGGCGTGCTGCCGCCGCCGACCAGCGCGGGTGCGGAGGCCGTGTGATGCGGTGCACGGTACGGCCGCCGCCCCCAGTGGCTGCCGTCGAAAGGGCGGCCGGCGACGGAATCGACGGCCGCCGACTCGAGGGCCTCGGCTTCCGTCAGCGGCGGCAGAATGCCGGGCAGCCGGGAGGCGAGCATGCTCTTGCCGGTCCCCGGCGGACCGACCAGCAGCAGGTGATGCCCGCCGGCGGCGGCCACCTCCAGCGCGCGCCGCGCCCTTGACTGGCCGATGACGTCCGCGAGGTCTGCGCAGTCGGCATCGCTCACCGCCGGCAGGCCCGTCTCCAGCGCCGTGAGCCGCGGCTGGCCGCGCAGGTGGCCGACCACCTCGGTCAGGCTCGAGGCCGCATGCACCGCGGCACCGCGGATGAGCGCTGCCTCCCGGGCGACGGCGGCTGGCACCACCAGCGCGCGGCCGGCTGCCGCCGCCCGTATGGCCGCCGGCAGGATGCCGGGCACGGTGCGCAGCTCACCGTTCAGGCCGAGTTCGCCGTAGAACTCGAAGGCGCGGAATTCCCGGTCGGGTATGCGCCGCTGGGCCGCCAGGATGCCCAGCGCGATCGCCAGGTCGAAGCGGCCGCCCGACTTTGGCAGGTCCGCCGGAGCGAGATTGACGGTGATGCGGCTCTGCGGGAAGTCGAAGTCGCTCTCGAGGATGGCGCCTCGTACCCGGTCCCGTGCCTCGCGCACCGCCGCCTCGGCCAGTCCCACGATGGACAATCGCGGCAGGCCGCCGGACAGGTGGACCTCCACGGTAACCGTCGGCGCCTCGAGGCCGCGCTGGCCCCGGCTGTAGAGCGTGGCGAGTCCCATCCGCCCTCCCTGGCAGACTCGACGCCGGCTGGCGGCGCGGGTTCAGTCCTGTTCGCTCTCGCCAGCGACGTCGCCGGACTCGAGTTCGGCGACCCGCGTCTGGAGCTCCTCCAGCAGGGCGCGGCTCCGGGCCAGAACGGCCGCCTGCACCTCGAACTCCTCCCGGGTCACCAGGTCCATGCGGGCAAGTGCGGTGCGGAGCATCGCCCGGAAGTTCTCCTCCAGGTCACCCTGCACGGAGCGCAGGCCCTGGGGAACGGCCGCCGCGAGCCGGCTGGCGAGGCTGTCAATCGTCTCTCTTTCCATGGGTTCTGTTTAACGCAGGCGGCAGAGAAACGCCAGGCCGGAATCGGCCCCGCGGGCCCGGAAACGGATGCGGGAGTATGTCCATGATGATGCAAAGCAGCAAACAATCTGCACCATAACGGGGCGTCATTCACGATGCGAAAGACGTAAACACCTGATCAACCGTCAGATTATCGTTTGGCACGGAATCTGCTTTAACCAGCCCGCAATGGCACCGGCCCGGTCGGCTGCCGGGCGTACAACTACTACAAGACATCAAGCAGAGGACACTCATGAAACTAATCAGCAAGACGGCAATGATGGCCGCCGGCCTTCTCGCGAGCGGTGCGGCGATGGCTGACTTCTCCGCCAATGCGGGCTGGATGAGCGAATACCACTTCCGGGGCATCTTCCAGAAGAACTCTTCCGCCTATGCCGGTCTCGACTTCGAGCAGAACGGCTTCTACGTCGGCACGTGGGCGGCCGACGTGGACAACGGCCCGGGCGCCGACGGCCTCGAGGTGGACGGCTACTTCGGCTATGGCGGCGAGTTCGAGGGCTTCAGCTACGGCGTCGGCTTCACCGGCTACTACTACACCGGCGACTTCGACGACACCTACCAGGAGATCAACCTGAGCGGCGGCTACGACTGGCTGAGCGTCGCGGTGGCACTGGGTGAATACGAGAACTTCGACGGCCCCACCCAGGACTACACGTTCTATTCCATCACCGGCGAGTACGAGGGCTTCTACGCGACCTTCGGCGGCTTCAGCCAGGACTTCGACGGTAACTATCTCGAGCTCGGCTACGGCTGGGATTTCTCGGGCGTGGATCTCGGGGTGATGCTGATCCTGGCGGACGACGACCTCACGGGCCGTACGGAGACCGACGAGTCGATCGTATTCACCATCGGCAAGAGCTTCGATCTCGACTGAACGCCTCGGGGCGGCGGCAGCGGTTGCCGCCCCCGGTACAGCCAACCAGAACAGGGGTACATGCAATGAAGCTGATCACAGCGATCATCAAGCCCTTCAAACTCGATGACGTCCGCCAGGCGGTGGCCGACATCGGTATACAGGGCATCACCGTAACGGAAGTGAAGGGCTTCGGCCGTCAGCGCGGCCACACCGAGCTCTACCGCGGCGCCGAGTACGTCGTGGACTTCCTGCCGAAAGCGAAGATCGAACTCGCCGTGGACGACGACATCGCCGAGCAGGTGATCGAGGCGATCACCAACACCGCCCGCACGGGCAAGATCGGCGACGGCAAGATCTTCGTCACCACCCTCGAACAGGCGATACGCATCCGCACCGGGGAGACCGGCGCGGAGGCCGTCTGACCGTATAACGATAAAGGGAGGCTCCCCCAGTGGAAGAACTCACACAGTTAAGCGGGCAGGTGACCGAACTCGCCTACGCCCTCGATACCTTCTATTTCCTGGTGATGGGCGCGCTGGTCATGTGGATGGCCGCCGGCTTCACCATGCTCGAATCGGGTCTCGTCCGGGCCAAGAACACGGCCGAGATCCTCACCAAGAACGTGGGCCTGTATTCGATCGCGTGCATCATGTACATGCTCGTCGGCTACAACATCATGTACCCGGGTGAGGCGGTCTCCAGCTGGTTCCCGGGGATCTCGTTCTTCCTCGGCGGCGACAACACCGCCGACGAGGTCATCGCGAGCGGCGGCGACATCTACTACTCGAACCTGTCCGACTTCTTCTTCCAGGTCGTGTTCGTGGCCACCGCCATGTCCATCGTCTCCGGCGCGGTCGCCGAGCGCATGAAGCTCTGGTCTTTCTTCGCCTTCGCGGTGGTGCTGACCGGCTTCATCTATCCCCTCCAGGGCTACTGGAAGTGGGGCGGCGGCTTCCTGGATCAGGCCAACTTCCAGGATTTCGCGGGCTCCGGCGTGGTGCACATGACCGGTGCCGCGGCGGCGCTGGCCGGCGTGATCCTGCTCGGCGCGCGCAAGGGCAAGTACGGCTCCAAGGGCGAGATCAACGCCATTCCGGGCTGTAACCTGCCGCTGGCGACCCTGGGTACGCTGATCCTCTGGCTCGGCTGGTTCGGCTTCAACGGCGGCTCCGAGCTCATGGTGTCCAACGTCGGCGAGGCCAACGCGGTCTCCATGATCTTCGTGAACACCAACATGGCGGCTGCCGGCGGCCTGGTGGCCGCGCTGATCCTGTCGCGCCTGTGGTTCGGCAAGGCGGATCTCACCATGGCGCTGAACGGCGCGCTGGCGGGCCTCGTCGCCATCACGGCCGAGCCTCTGACGCCGACGCCGGGAGTGGCCACCATCATTGGTCTGGTCGGCGGTCTGCTGGTCGTGGCTTCCATCGTGTTCCTCGACAAGCTGCGCATCGACGATCCGGTGGGCGCCATCTCCGTGCACGGCACGGTGGGCATGTGGGGCCTGCTGGCCGTGCCGATCACCAACGACGGCGCCAGCTTCGGAGCCCAGCTTCTCGGCCTCGTAACCATCCTCGCATGGGTATTCATCGCCAGCTTCATCGTCTGGTTCATCCTGAAGGCCACCGTCGGCATCCGGGTGAGTGACGAGCAGGAGTACGAAGGCGTGGATCTCAGCGAGTGCGGCCTCGAGGCCTACCCGGAGTTCGTCAAGGGAGGCGGCGAGTAGAACAATCATTAGAACAATCAGTACGGGTATCCGCCGGCGTCATCCGGTCCCCCTCCCGGTGCCGGCGGATACCTACCTGCAACGGCTGTGGCACGCAGCCGCTGTTGCCGGGCCCCGTCAGGGGCCCTTTTTTTTCTCCGGGACCGGTTTGACGGGTGGCAGCCGCGGGCGACCCATGCCAGTGTGAACATAACGTCGGCGCAGTCCGCAGCCCGGAATGGGAGTTGGTTCACTTAATGCCGCCGTACCCGGTGCTAGACTCCTCCTCATCGCTGGCTGAAATCGCATCGAACACGAATCAGGAACATGAGCAGACTGATCCGGACAGGGTTGATTCTCCTCGGCGCCAGTGCGCTGCTGGCAACGCCGGTCATGGCGGACGTCTACATGTGGCGCGATGCCGACGGCACGGTGCACTACGGTGACAAGCCGGGCAGCGAGGACGCGAAGAAGCTCGACATCGAGACCCGGCCGACGGACCGCGGGGCGGTGACGAAGCGCTACGAGCAGCGGCAGACGGCGCGCGTGGAGTCCAATACGGCCATGGCGGAACAGCGCAGTCAGGCGGAGCAGCAGGCAGCCGCCGCAGCCGCCCAGCGCGAGCAGAAGGCCGCCCGCTGCGAGGAGGCGCGGGAGCGGCTGGCCAGCTACATCAACTCCCGGCGGCTGTACCGGCTGGACGAGAACGGCGAGCGCCAGTACCTGGACGACGCCGAGATCGACGAAGCCCGCGCGAAGGCCGAGGAAGCGGTCACCGAGCACTGCAACTGACGGCCCCGCCGGTCCCGTGACGCTGGGGTAGAATCCCTGCGCAGGGCGAGCGGGAGTACACGGTGGCGGCATTGGGCGAGGAGACCAGCGACGGGCAGTCTTACCTGCCCGACTTCTGCTCGGCGCGGGCGGTGCTGGTGGTGGTGCTCATCGCCGAGATGGTCGCCCTCGTGCTCACGCTGGCGGGCACGGCCGACGGCGAGTCCTTCCTGCTCGGCCTCTCCACGAATTCCCTGTTCGTACTCTGGATCGCCCTGACCAGCGCGGCGGTACTCTGCCGCGCCCGCCGCTGGCTCGCCGGCATCGACGTTGCGGCGGCCCTGACCCTGTGTTTCGCGCTCCTGCAGCTGGTCACGCTCGTGATCTCCGAAGCCGCGTGGTGGCTCGACCGGGTATACGCCGGCGCGTTCCTGGAGACGAGGGGCCACGGCTGGTTCCTGCTGCGCAACCTGGGCATCAGCAGCCTCGTCTCCGCGGTGGCATTGCGCTACTTCTACGTGGCCGGGGAATGGCGGCGGAACGTGGAGCTGGAGGCCCGGGCGCGGATCCGCGCGCTGCAGGCACGCATCCGGCCCCATTTCCTGTTCAACAGCATGAACACCATCGCCGCGCTGATCGGCAGCGACCCGGAGCGGGCCGAGGAGGCCGTGGAGGACCTCTCCGACCTGTTCCGCGCAACCCTGGCAGAGGCCCAGAGCATGATCCCGCTGAAGCAGGAGCTGGAGGTGGCGCGTATCTATCAGCGGATGGAGCAGCTGCGCCTCGGCGAACGGCTGAGGGTGGACTGGGACGTGGCCGAGCTGCCCATGCGCGCCCGCATCCCGGGCCTGATGGTCCAGCCGCTGCTGGAGAACGCCATCTATCACGGCATCGAGCCGCTGCCCGAAGGCGGCACGGTCTCGGTGGTCGGCCGGCGGGACGACGGCGACGGAGACGTGATACTCACCATCTCGAATCCCCGGGCACCCGGGGCCCGGCGCCGGGACGGCAACCGGCTGGCCCTAGACAATATCCGCCAGCGGCTCGAGCTCGCCTTCGGCCGCCGCGCGGGCGTGGACGTGGAGGAGAGCGAGGAGCGCTACCGGGTCACGCTGCGCTTCCCGGCGGAGGTGCCGGAGCCGTGAGAATACTGATCGTCGATGACGAACGCCCGGCCCGGGAGCGGCTCGCCGACCAGCTGCGCGGCATGGAGGGCTGCGAGATCGCGGCCGAGGCGGCGGACGGACGGGAGGCGCTCACACTGTGCGAGCGTCTGCGGCCGGACGTGGTGCTGCTGGACATACGCATGCCCGGCATGGACGGCATCGAGACGGCCCGGCACATGACCCGGCTCGCCAGCCCGCCGGCGGTGATCTTCACGACTGCCTACGACGAGTACGCCATCGAGGCCTTCGAGGCGGAAGCCGTCGGCTATCTGCTGAAGCCGATTCGCCGCAGCAAGCTCGCACAGGCACTCGAGCGCGCGGCCCGGCTCACCGGCGGCCAGCTTTCCGGTATCGCGGAGACGGGTGAGCGCCGGCGCCACCTGTGTGCCCGTGTGCGCGACGAGCTGCGCCTGATCCCGGTGGCGGACGTCTACTACTTCCAGGCGGACCAGAAATACGTACGCGCCTGCCACCGCCGCGGCGAGGACCTGCTGGACGAGTCGCTGAAGTCGCTGGAGGAGGAGTTCGCGCCGGATTTCTGCCGCATCCACCGCAATTCCCTGGTCGCGCTGGAGCACCTCGATGCACTGGACAAGGATGCCGACGGCAAACCGGTGGTACGCTTCCGCCGCACCGGACATACGCTGCCCGTCAGCAGGCGCCATGTCGGGGAGATCCGCCAACGACTCAAGGGAGGCATTAGATGAGGGTGAGAATCGCGACGAGGGAGAGTGAACTGGCACTCTGGCAGGCCCGCCACGTGGCGGAGCGCCTGGAGGCGTTGCCCGAGGTGGAAGCCGTGGAGCTCGTACCGATGACCACGAAGGGCGACCGCATCCTCGACCGTACCCTCAGCAAGATCGGCGGCAAGGGGCTGTTCATCAAGGAACTGGAAGTGGCCATGGAGGCGGGCGAGGCCGATATCGCCGTCCATTCCATGAAGGACGTGCCGGGCGAGATGCCGCCGGGCTTCGCCCTGCCGGCGGTGCTGGAGCGCGAGGATCCCCGGGATGCCATGGTGGGCAGCACGCTGGAGACGCTGCCGGCCGGCGCGGTCGTTGGCACCTCGAGCCTCCGGCGCCAGTCCCAGGTGCTGGTGCGCCGGCCCGACGTGACGGTGAAGCCGCTGCGCGGCAACGTGCAGACCCGGCTCGGCAAGCTGGACGCCGGCGACTACGACGCCATCATGCTGGCCGCCGCCGGGCTGAAGCGCCTGGGACTGGACGAGCGCATCGCCGAATGCGTCGACCCGGAGGTGATCCTGCCCGCCAACGGCCAGGGCATCGTCGGCATCGAATGCCACCAGGACCGGGCGGAGCTCATCGACGTATTGCGCAAGCTGGAGCATCCGCAGGCACGGCTGGTCGTCACCGCCGAACGCCGTGTGGGCGTGGCCCTCGGGGCGGACTGCCATTCCCCCATTGCCGTCTACGCGACCATGGCCGGCGACCGCATCACGATCCTCGCCCGGGTGATCGCCACCGACGGCTCCCGGATGCTGGAGGACCGCATCGAGGGCGCTGCCGTGGACGGCGAGTCCCTCGGCGCCACGCTGGCCGACCGCCTGCTCGCGGCCGGCGCCGGCGAGATCCTGGCAGCGGCCGAAGCCGCGCAATGAGCCGCGCCGCGCTGGCCGGCGCCGGCGTCCTCGTCACCCGCGCCCGTGACCAGGCGGGCCCGCTGATCGCTGCGGTCGAGGCCGCGGGCGGGAGGGCCTGGCTGCTGCCTGCACTGGAGATCGCGCCGCTGCCGGCGCCGCCACTGGCCGGCGATGCACCGGATCTCGCCATCTTCGTCAGCCCGAACGCGGTGCGTCACGGCGCACGGTTCCTCCGACTGCCGGGCTGCCGCTACGCCGCCATCGGACCGGCCACCGCCGAGGCCATGCGGCGGGCCGGGTGTCCGCCGGACCTGGTGCCCGCCGGCGGCTACGACAGCGAAAGCCTGCTTGCCGCCGGCGAACTCGCCGACATGACGGCCCACAGGGTGCTCATCGTGCGGGGCCGCGGCGGACGGGAGCTGCTCGCCGAGACCCTGCGGGCGCGCGGCGCGGCGGTGGACTACGCGGAGGTCTACGAACGGCGGCGCCCGGCTCCGGATGCCGGCGAGATAGAGGCCGTGATCTCCGCCTGGCGCCAGGGGAGGCTCCGTTACGTGAGCTGCCTGAGCGTGGCCACACTGCGTAACCTGGCGGAACTGCTGGGAGAAAGGGGTGCACAGGTCCTGCGGGGGACCACACTGGTGAGCGCCAGCGATCGTGTGTTACAACTCGCCGTACGCGAAGACATCGCTGTGGACACCCTGCTTGCGCAAGGCCCGGAGCCGTCCGACCTCGTCCGGGCGATGGTCTTCCCCGACGGGGAACCGGACAGAGCAGAGCATGACTGAGCAAGAAAAGCCCGGGCCGAAGACCACGGCGAAAGAAGAAGAGGTCGGGGCCGACACGACCCCTTCCGGAACCGGACAGCCCCGCGATACCGTTGACGACGCCGACACGCCGCCCGGCACCGCCGGGGAGGTAACGGAGAAGGCGCAAGAGGACGCCGCGCCGGCGCCGGCCGCCAATGGCGGCAACGGCAGCGATGACGAGAAGGGCGACAAAGGCGTCGCGCTGGTCGCGTGGCTGGCACTCCTGATCGCCATCGCTGCCGGCGGCTTCAGCGGCTACCGCTGGTGGGCCGAGCGCAGCGCGGCGGACGACACCACGGGCCTCGCCTCCGCCGTCGGCAGCCTGGAGACGCGGACGGCGGACAATGCGCAGGCCGTCTCCGAGCTCGGTGACCGTCTCTCTTCCCTGCAGCAGGAACTGCAGCAGGACCTGCAGGAGGTGCAGCAAAGGGTGCAGCAAACCTCCCGGCAGGCGGCCGACGCCGACGAGCTGGCGCGCCTGCAGCGGCAGTTCGGCGACAGCCGCGACCTCCTCGAGTCCCTGCCCGGCCGCATGCAGAACCTCGAGGAATCCATGGCCAGCCTCCAGGGCATCTCGGCGGGGGCGCGGGATGCCTGGCTCACTGCCGAGGCCGAGTATTACATGCAGCTCGCGAATGCCCAGGCACAGCTGGCCGGCAACGCGGAGCTGGCCGCCTTCGCGCTGGAACTTGCCGACCGGCGCATCCGGGAACTGGGCGACCCGGCCTATACGCCGGTGCGGCGGGAACTCGCCGACGAGATCGCAGCCCTGCGGGCGGTGGAAGACGTGGACACAGAAGGGGTGACGCTGACGCTGGCGAGTCTGGCCGACGTGGTCCAGTCCCTGCCGCTGGACGAGGAGGTGACGCCGGAGGATCAGCCGCGCGCCGGCATCGACGAGGAGCTGAGCGGGTTCCGCCGGGCCTGGGCCGCGGTGAAGAACGCGTTCTCGGACATGGTGAGCGTCCGCCGCACCGACGAGCAGCTGGAGCCGCTGCTGTCACCGGAAGCGCAGTACTCCCTGCGGACCAATATCGCGCTGCAGCTGCAGACCGCACGGCTCGCATTGCTGCAGGGCGAGGGCACGATATTCCGCCAGAGCCTCGCCGATGCCCGCGCCTGGCTCGAGCGCTACTTCGACACGGACACGAAGGCGGTCAGCGGCGCCATGGAGACCATCAGGGAACTCGAGGACAGCACGGTCTCCGCAGAGCTGCCCGACGTTTCGTCCTCGTTGCGGCTGTTCCGCCAGCAGCAGGCCGTGGCCGGGGGCGCCGACGAGGGAGCCGAATGAAATTCGGCGTCTGGGTCGTCGCCACCCTCATCCTGGGCGCCGTCGGCGCACATCTGCTGTTCGCCGACCCGGGCTACGTGGTCATCAACATCCGCGGCTGGCTCATCGAGATGTCGGTGCCCATCCTGCTGGCCGGGATACTCGCCGTCATGCTCGCGCTGTGGCTCGCCTGGGAATTGCTGCAGGCGCCGAAGAAGCTCGGAGAGAAGGCGGGCGAGTACCGCGCACGCCGCGCCGGGCACCAGTTCACGAAGGGCCTCATCCAGGTGGCGGAAGGCAATTTCTCCCGCGGCGAGAAGCTGCTGACCCGCGGCGTGAACCGGGCGGACGCCCCGCTGCTGAACTACCTGGCCGCGGCGCGGGCGGCCCAGCTGCAGGGCGATGCCGAGCGGCGGGACAAATGGCTGCGCCTCGCCTACGAGGAGACGCCGGACGCCGCGCACGCCGTTCTGCTCACCCAGGCCGAGCTGCAGCTGGCGGCCGAGGAATACGAGCAGGCGCTGGCGACGCTGCGACGCCTGATGGAGGACGCGCCGAATCACTCCCAGGCGCTGTTCCTGCTGGGACGGCTGTACCGGGAGCTGGAGGACTGGGAACAGCTCGGCGAGCTGCTGCCAAAGCTGAAGAAGCAGGGGCGGATCCCGGCGGAGACCCTGCAGGAATGGACCCGGGAGGTGCACCGGCGCAAGCTCGAGCAGGCCGGGGACGACCCGACCGGAGTGACCGCCGTCTGGAAGCAGATCCCCAGAACACTGCGGGACGACGATGTGCTGATCGGC
The DNA here is from genome assembly GCA_964428605.1 of uncultured Woeseiaceae bacterium. Taxonomy (GTDB): domain Bacteria; phylum Pseudomonadota; class Gammaproteobacteria; order Steroidobacterales; family Woeseiaceae; genus Lentisalinibacter. The sequence continues at coordinate 12,031 of CAYRZI010000042.1, read as the reverse complement.
GCCTACGTGGACGCACTGGCTCGCGCGGGCGGGGAAGAGGCGGCCGAGGCCGAGCTGCGGCGCCGGCTGCGCTCCCGCTGGTCGCCGGCGCTGGCGCGGCTGTACGGCAAGCTGGAAACGGCCGACGCCGGCCGCCAGCTCCGCCACGCCGAGAACTGGCTGAAGCAGCACGGCGAGGACGCGGAGCTGCTGCAGGCCGCCGGGCGCCTCTGCATGCGCCAGGAACTCTGGGGCAAGGCCAGGAGTTACCTGGAGACAGCGCTGGCCATCGGCCCGACGCCGGAGACCTACGAACTCTACGGCCGGCTGCTCAGCCGGCTGGGTGAGGGCGAGGCCGCCGCCGACGCGTTCCGCTCGGGCCTCGCTATGATCGCCACCCCGGACCGCCTTGCGCTGCCTCACCTCGAGGACTCCGGGGACGGCAGGCGCTGAGCTCTCCGCAGCAATGACCGCAACGAGTACCGTCCCGCTGACACTGATCGTGGGTGCCGGCTATACCGGCCGGCGCGTGGCGCGGCACCTGGCCGGCGCGGGACAGCCCGTCCTCTGTCTCACCGGCTCGGACGAATCGGCGGCGGCGCTCCGGGAGACAGGCATCCCGGCCGCCGCCGTCGACCTGGACGCGGCCGGCTCCCTGCCGGACCTCGCCGACGCCCCTCTGCGGGTGCTCTATCTGGTGCCGCCCGCCGAAGGCGAGGGCGACCCGCGGCTCGCGCGCCTGCTCTCGCTGCTGCCCCGGTGCCCGGAGCGCTTCGTACTCGCCAGTACCAGCGGCGTCTACGGCGACTGCGGCGGCGCCCTGGTGGACGAGGAGCGCCCGCCGGCGCCGGGCACCGAGCGCGCCCGCCGCCGGGTGGCCGCGGAAAACACGCTGCAGCAGTGGGCCGACGAGCAGGGCGTGAGCCGGGCGATACTGCGCATCGCCGGCATCTACGGGCCGGGTCGGCTGCCCCTGGAGGCGATCCGCTCGGGCCAGCCTGTGATCCGCGAGGCCGAAGCCTCGCCCGGTAACCGCATCCACGTAGACGACCTCGTGCGCGTGTGCCTCGCCGCGCTCGAGCCCGCGGTGCCCGGCGGCATCTACAACGTGGCAGACGGCAGCGGCGAGAGTTCCGGCAGTTTTTTCCGCCGCATCGCGGCCGCCGCGGGGCTGCCGGAGCCGCCCGCCATCAGCCGGGAGGAGGCGCGCCGGCAGATGTCGCCGATGCGCTACAGCTTCCTCGCCGAATCCCGCCGGCTGGATACCCGGCGGCTGCGGGAGGTGCTGGGCGTGGACCTCGCCTACGACGACCCGGACGCCGGCGTCCGGGCGAGCCTCGCGGCACAAGGCGACGGACCGGCCGGCTGAACCGGCCCGGATGCGTCAGGGCCGGCTGCGGCGGGAGTTCAGCCACTCCATGAGCGGCTCCCACTGCTCCCAGTCCGGCCAGGCCAGGTACTCGGGCAGCTCGGCGACGCCGAGGCCGCGGGTGTACGCGCGGATGTAGTTCTGAGCCTCGCGGAACCAGGCCACGTAGGGCACTTTCAGGCTGTCCAGGTATTCGTCCAGGTCGCCCGCGATCAGGGTGTTCTCGCGCACCCGGTTCGCCACCACACCGATGCGCGCCTGCTTGCGCTCCACCTTGCCCACACTCATGAGTTCGTCGATGAAGCGGCTGGCTGCCTGCATGTCGACCGTGGAGGGCAGCACGGGCACCAGGATGGTCTCGGCATGGCTGATCAGGGAAGTGAGCTCGGAGCCGTGAGAGCGCGCCGGCGCATCCATCACCAGCACGTCGGCGCTGCGCGGCAGGTGGCGCAGCCCCTCGTCGAAAGCGGCGAGGCCGGTGATTTCGGGATAGCCCTCCGGGCGGCGGTCGAGCCAGTCCAGGCTGGAGCGCTGCGGGTCGTAGTCCGCGAGCGCGACGCTCTTGCCTTCACTCGCGTAGTACGCCGCGAGATTCGTGGCGAGCGTGCTCTTGCCGCAACCGCCCTTAGGGTTCAGCACGATGATCTGACGCATGTTGTCTCCCCTGCGCTTCGTGTTCGTATTGTGCAGTTTATGTAAAGTATCGCCGTGCCGCCGAAAAGTCCACGCACCCGGGCGTCATTGCGGCACCATCCCGACGCGAATTTGGCCTACATTACCCCTCATGCAGCTGCCCTTCGTCAAAATGCACGGCCTCGGCAACGATTTCATGGTCGTGCGCGACCAGCCGGCCGACGCGCTCCCGCACGCCGATACCATCCGCCGCCTGGCGCACCGTCGCGAGGGCGTGGGCTTCGACCAGTTGTTGTGGATAGAGGCCCCGCGCAGCGCCGGCACCCACGCGTGGTACCGGATATTCAATGCCGACGGCGGCGAGGTGGAGCAGTGCGGCAACGGCCTGCGCTGCATCGCCCTGCTGCTGGGCGAGCAGCCGGGCGCGCCGGCGTTGCTGCGCCTGGAGTGCCGTGCCGGGGTCTCCGAGGCCCGCATCGCCGGCCCCGGCATCACGGCCGTCTCCATGGGCGCGCCCCGCTTCGGCCCCGCCGACATTCCCATGGCAGTCACGGACACGGCCCCGCCGGATGCCGGGATGGCGTCCGTCGGTGAAGCGGGCACCTACCGCCTCGAGGCCGCCGGGCGGGCCGTCGAGGTCTCGGCACTCTCCATGGGCAACCCGCATTGCGTGCTGCTGGTCGATGACGTGGAGCGCGCCCCGGTGGCGGAACTCGGGCCTGCCCTGGAGCGTCACCCCGCCTTTCCCGAGCGCTGCAACGTCGGCTTCCTGGAGCCCCGGGGCCGGGACCGGGCGCGCCTGCGGGTGTGGGAGCGGGGCGTCGGCGAGACCCGCGCCTGCGGCAGCGGCGCCTGCGCCGCGGTTGTGGCCGGGCAGCGCCGCGGACTGTTCGACGCGGAGGTGCGCGTCAGTCTGCCGGGCGGCGATCTCATGGTAAGCTGGCCCGGCCCGGGCGAGGCCGTCTGGCTGACCGGTCCGGCCCGATACTCCTTCGAGGGAACCGTCGCCCTATGAGCACACAGCGCAAACCGGAGCCCGTGCCGGACAGCGTCAGCGAGGAGGCCGTAGAGGACTACCTGCTGCACCACCCGGAGTTCTTCGAGAACCACCCCCGCCTGCTGGACACCCTGCGCGTTCCCCACGCCGCGGGCGGCGGCGCCGTCTCGCTGGTGGAGCGCCAGGTGGCCACACTGAGGCAGAAGAATCTCAAGCTCGAGCGCAAGCTGCGGGAGCTGCTGGAGGTGGCCCGCGCGAACGACCGCCTGTCCAGCCACGTGCACAATCTGTCGCTCGCGCTGATGGATGCCGGCAGCCGGGACGAGACCCTGACCTGCGTGGCCCGCGAGCTGCGCACCGGCTTCGGCGCGGACCATGCCGTGATGGTGCTTTTCGGCGACCCGGCGGACTACGAGAACGTGGGCGAGCGGCGCTTCCTGCATGTGCTGGGCCGGGATGATGCCCGGCTCGGGCCGTTCGAGACCTTCCTCTCGGGCGCGCGGGCGCGCTGCGGCCGGGTGCGCGACAGTCAGCGGGAATTCCTGTTCGGGAGTTCCGCCGACGAGGTGGGCAGCATGGCGCTCCTGCCCCTGGGCGAGGACGCCGGCATCGGCTTCATCGGCATCGGCAGCGTCGACGCGGACCACTTCCACCCGGCCATGAGCATCGACTTCCTGACCCGCATCGGCGAACTCGTGACCGCTGCCATGAGGCGTTTCTGACCGGTCGCCCTGTTGTCGCCGGAAGACCGCCATAAGACCGACGCCTTCCTCGAGCATCTCGCCTTCGAGAAGCGCTGCTCCGCGCATACCGTGGCCAACTACCGCCGTGACCTCGCGGCCCTCGTGGACTACTGCGAGCGCGCGGGGCATGACGCCTGGCGGGATCTCACCAGTCACGATATCCGCGCCTTCGCGGCGGCCGCCCATCGCAAGGGACTCTCGCCCCGCTCCATCCAGCGGCGGCTCTCCGCCGTGCGCGGCTTCTTCCGCTACCTGATCCGGGAGAAGGCGCTGCAGCGCAACCCGGCCGCCGACGTCAGCGCGCCGAAGGCCGGCAAGCGCCTGCCGGGCACGCTGGACGCCGACCAGATGGCGCGGCTGCTGGAGTTCCCCGGTGACGACCCGCTCACGGTGCGGGACCGGGCCATGCTGGAGCTGCTGTATTCATCCGGCCTGCGGCTGGCCGAACTGGTGGCGCTGGACCTCCACGACGTGGACGAGACTGATGCCACGGTGACCGTCACCGGCAAGGGCGCGAAGACCCGCATCGTGCCGGTGGGCCGCCGCGCGCTGGAGGCGCTGGCCGAGTGGCGCCGGGTGCGGGCTCGGCTGGCCGCCACGGAGGAGCGCGCGCTGTTCGTCAGCCGCCGGGGCAGCCGGCTCGCGCCCCGCTCGGTGCAGGAGCGCATCGTCCACTGGGCGAAGCGCCAGGGCATGGACAGGAGCGTCTATCCGCACCTCTTCCGCCACTCGTTCGCCTCGCACCTGCTCGAGTCGAGCGGGGACCTCAGGGCCGTGCAGGAACTGCTGGGCCATGCCGACGTCTCCACCACCCAGATCTACACCCACCTTGATTTCCAGCACCTGGCCCAGATATACGACCGGACCCATCCAAGGGCGCGCAATAACCGCAAATAAGGCCGCGCCCGCAACAGCGAAGGCAAATCCATGGAGCAGTACAGAGGTACAACCATCGTCTCGGTGAGGCGCGGTGGCCGGGTGGCCATCGGCGGCGACGGCCAGGTGAGCATGGGCGACACCGTCATGAAGGGCAATGCCCGCAAGGTGCGCACCCTCGCCGGCGGCAGCGTGATCGCGGGCTTCGCCGGCGGCACGGCGGATGCCTTCACCCTGTTCGAGTATTTCGAGCGCAAGCTGCAGCAATACGGCAATCTCACCCGCGCCGCGATCGAGCTGGCGAAAGACTGGCGCACCGACCGCATGCTGCGCCGGCTCGAGGCGCTGCTGTGCGTCGCCGACAACGACACCTCGCTGATCATCTCGGGCAACGGCGACGTGATCGAGCCCGAGTTCGACCTCATGGCCATCGGCTCCGGCGGCCCCTATGCCCAGTCGGCCGCCCGCGCCCTGCTGGAGAACACCGATCTCGGCGCCCGGGAGATCGTGGAGAAGGCGCTGGAGATAGCCGGCGACGTCTGCGTCTACACCAACCGTTTCATCACCATCGAGGAACTACCCGGCGGCACCGAAGCCGGGACCGAATGATATGTCTATGACCCCCAGGGAGATCGTCCAGGAGCTGGACAAGCACATCGTCGGCCAGGACAACGCCAAACGGGCGGTGGCCATCGCGCTCAGGAACCGCTGGCGCCGGGTACAGGTGGCCGAGCCGCTCAGGAGCGAGATCACGCCGAAGAACATCCTCATGATCGGGGCCACCGGCGTCGGCAAGACCGAGATCGCCCGCCGCCTGGCCCGCCTCGCGCACGCCCCGTTCATGAAAGTGGAGGCCACCAAATTCACCGAGGTGGGCTACGTGGGCCGGGAAGTGGACTCCATCATACGCGACCTGATGGACGTCTCGATCAAGATGACCCGCGAGGCGGAGATGGCGAAGGTGCGCCACCGGGCGGAGGACGCCGCGGAGGAGCGGGTGCTGGATGCCCTGCTGCCGCCGCCGCGCCGCGGGGTGGGCTTCGCCGCGGAGGAACAGCCGCCCCAGGAAGCCGGCGACACGCGGCAGAAGTTCCGCAAGAAGCTGCGCGAGGGCGACCTGGACGAGCGCGAGATCGAGGTGGAGACCCAGGCCATGCCGCCGGGGGTCGAGATCATGGCGCCGCCGGGCATGGAGGAGATGACCAGCCAGCTGCAGAGCATGTTCCAGAACCTGGGCGCCGGCCGGCGCACCACGCGCAAGCTGAAGGTGCGCGAGGCGCTGAAGCTGCTCACCGAGGAGGAGGCGGCCAGGCTGCTGGACGACGAGGAGGTGAAGGCGCGGGCGCTGGAGGCCGTGGAGCAGCACGGCATCGTCTTCATCGACGAACTGGACAAGGTGGCGAAGCGCTCGGAGGCCATGGGCGCCGACGTCTCCCGGGAAGGCGTACAGCGCGACCTGCTGCCGCTGGTGGAAGGCTGCACGGTCAACACCAAGTACGGCATGGTGCGCACCGATCACATCCTGTTCATCGCCTCCGGGGCCTTCCACGTCGCCAAGCCTTCGGACCTGATCCCGGAGCTGCAGGGCCGCTTCCCCATCCGGGTGGAGCTCGACTCCCTGAAGGCGCCGGACTTCGTGCGCATCCTCACGGAGCCGGATGCCTCCCTGACCCGTCAGTACCGGGCCCTGCTGGACACGGAAGGGGTGGAGCTGGAATTCACCGACGACGGCGTCGAGCGCATCGCCGACGTGGCCTTCCGGGTGAACGAGAACACCGAGAACATCGGTGCCCGCCGCCTGCACACCGTGATGGAACGGCTGCTGGACGTCATCTCCTACGAGGCGGCAGACCGCAGCGGTCAAAAGCTCGCGGTGACCGCGGAGTACGTGGACGAGCATCTGGGCGAGCTGGTCCAGGACGAGGACCTGAGCCGCTACATCCTCTGACGACCGATGGAAGAAGCACCCACAGAGATACGCCTGCGCAAGGCCTCCCGCGTGCTGACCGTCAGCTTCGCCGACGGCGCGAGCTTCGACCTGCCCTTCGAGTACCTGCGCGTCTACTCGCCCTCGGCAGAGGTGCGCGGCCACGGCCCGGGCCAGGAAGTGCTGCAGACCGGCAAGGAGGACGTACAGATCACCGCCGTGGAGCCGGTGGGCCACTATGCGGTTCGACTCGTCTTCGACGACGGCCACAATACCGGGCTGTACCGCTGGGGTTACCTGCGCGAGCTGGGCGAGAATCAGGCCGGACGCTGGCAGGATTACCTCGACCGGCTCGAGGCCGCGGGGTATCCTCGCAGACCCTCTGACTGACCGCCGCCGACGCAGGCCCGGGACCATGACGAAAGACAAGACGAGCGAGAGCGAGACCCATTTCGGTTATCGCCGGGTCGCATCCGACCAGAAGGCCGACCTGGTGCGCGGCGTCTTCGACTCCGTCGCCGAGCGCTACGACCTCATGAACGACCTCATGTCCGGCGGCATCCACCGGCTGTGGAAGCGCCGGACGGTGAGCGAGGCCGGTGCACGCCCCGGCCAGTGCGTCCTCGACCTGGCCGGCGGCACCGGCGACCTTGCCATGAGCTTCGCGCGGCAGGTCGGCGACAAGGGCCACGTGGTGCTGGCCGACATCAACGCGGCGATGCTGCGCCAGGGACGCCGCCGCATGCTGGACGGCGGCATCATCGGCAACACGAGCCTGGTCCTGGTGGATGCGGAGAAGCTGCCGTTCGCCGACGGCAGCTTCGATCTGGTCACCATCGCCTTCGGGCTGCGCAACGTCACCGACAAGGAGGCGGCGCTGGCGGCCATGTTCCGGGTTCTGAAGCCCGGCGGGAAGATGCTGATCCTGGAGTTCTCCCGCCCGGTAGAGGGCCTGCAGCCGCTCTACGACCTGTATTCGTTCCGCGTGCTGCCGCTGCTCGGCCGGCTGGTGGCGCAGGACGAGGACAGCTATCGCTATCTCGCCGAGTCCATCCGCATGCACCCGGACCAGGAGACGCTGCTGGGCATGATGGGCGACGCGGGCTTCGAACGCTGCCGTTACGTGAACCTCACCGGGGGCATCGCCGCCCTGCACATCGGTTACCACCTCTGAGGGCCGGGCGCCGTGGACCCACTGGAAACCCTGTTCCGGCCGGCGCTCGCGCTCGTGAACGCGCAGATCGCCCAGAGCACGCCGGCGCGCGACCTGTGCGAGGAGCTCGACGGCCGGGTCATCGCAGTTCGTGTCAGGGACTCGTTCCTGGCGGTCTACGTCCGGGTGACCGCCGCAGGGCTGGAACTGCACAGCGATTACGTGGAGGAACCGGATACCGTCATCACCGGCTCGCTGCTGTCGTTGCCCAGGCTGCTGACGGGTGACGCCGCGGAGGCGATCCGCAGCGGCGGCATCGACGTGGACGGCGACACCGAGACGGCCGGCCGTTTCCGCGAGCTGCTGCGCTACGCCCGGCCGGACCTCGAGGAGCGGCTCTCGGGCGTACTGGGCGACGCCGGCGCGCACCAGGCGGGCGAGCTCTTGCGCAGCATCGGCCTGTGGGGCCAGCAGGTGGCGGATACCGTCACGCGCAACGTATCGGAGTACGTGACCGAGGAGCGGGGCGACCTGCCGTCACGGGGCGAGGTCGAGGACTTCTACGCCGAGGTGGATCGCCTGCGCGACGACGCGGCCCGGCTGGAGGCGCGGATTCGGGTGCTGGCCGACCGGCAGGGCGAATAGAACCATGATACGCCCCCGCCTGCTCCTGCGGCTGATCGCCATCCAGCGTGTGCTGGTCCGCTACGGGCTGGACGAGCTGATCGTCGCCACCCACCTGCTGAGACCGATGCGCTTCGTGTTCCGCCTGCTGCCCGGCCGGGCCGTGGTGGACGAGCCGCTGGGCGTGCGCATCCGCCTCGCACTGCAGGAGCTGGGTCCCATCTTCGTGAAATTCGGCCAGGCCATCTCGACCCGGCGGGATCTCCTGCCCGTGGAGGTGGCCGACGAGCTGGCCAAACTGCAGGACCAGGTGCCACCGTTCGCCTCCGAACTCGCGCTCGAGATCATAGAGAAGGCCTACGGCAGGCCCGCTTCCGAGGTGTTTGGCAGCTTCGAGGAGCAGGCGCTCGCCGCCGCCTCCATCGCCCAGGTGCACGCCGCCACGCTGCCGGACGGCACCGAGGTGGTGGTGAAGATGCTGCGCCCGGACATGCGCCGGGTCATCGAGCGGGACCTGGAGGTCATGTACTTCATGGCCGGCCTCGCCCACCGCTACTGGCGGGAGGCGCGGCGGCTGCGCCCGCTGGAAGTGGTGCGCGAGTACGAGAAGACCATCATCGACGAGCTGGACCTCATGCGCGAAGCGGCGAACGCGGCCCAGCTTGCGCGCAACTTCGCCGGCTCCGACCTGCTGCACGTGCCCGAGATCTACTTCGACTACTGCCACGTCAACGTCATCGTGATGGAGCGCATCTACGGCATCCCCATCAGCAACATGCGGGCACTGCGCGAAGCCGGGGCCGACATCAAGCGCCTGGCCGAGAAGGGCGTGGAGATATTCTTCACCCAGGTGTTCCGCCACAACTTCTTCCACGCCGACATGCACCCGGGCAACATCTTCATCCAGGTGCACGACCCGAAGGATCCGAAGTACGCCGCCGTCGACTTCGGCATCGTCGGCACCCTGAACCCGGTGGACCAGCGCTACCTGGCCGAGAACTTCCTGGCCTTCTTCGAGCAGGACTACCACAAGGTGGCGAAGCTGCACATCGACTCGGGCTGGGTGCCGCCGGACACCCGGGTGGACGAGCTGGAGTCCGCCGTACGTACCGTTTGCGAGCCCATCTTCAGCAAACCGCTGGACCAGATATCCTTCGCCCAGGTGCTGATGCGGCTGTTCGAGACCGCCCGGCGCTTCGACATGCAGGTACAGCCCCAGCTGATCCTGCTGCAGAAGACGCTGCTGAACATCGAGGGGCTCGGCCGGGAACTCTATCCCCAGCTCGACCTGTGGGAGACCGCCTACCCGATCATGCGCCAGTGGATGACCGACCGCCTGGGCGGGCGCGCGATGATCGACGACATCCGCGACCAGCTGCCGGAGCTCAGGGAAACCCTGAGGGAGCTGCCCCACTGGCTGCGGGCCATCGCCGAGCAGTCCGCCTCCGGCGACCTGCGGGTGCGGTTCGAGTCACCGGAACTGAAGGAGTTGCGTGATTCCATGGCGCGCCAGCAACGCCAGCGCTTCGTGCTCGCCGTGGCCGCCGCCGCCTTCGTCGGCGGCATCGTGCTGCTCACCACCGGCCAGCCGCCCTGGCTGGGCTGGGGCGCCATCGGCGCATCCGCACTGGTTGGGCTCGCCGGCCGGCCCGGCGCCGGCTAGCCCGCGGTTCAGTAGGCGCTGGCGGCCCGCGCCTCGTAGTCGTCGAGCCGGGCGCGGGCGACGCCGGCCTCGCGCTCGAGTGCGGCGATCTCGGCCTCGAGTTCGCCCTCGCGCCGCGACATCTCCTTCGTCTCCATGAGCATGCGCACCCGTTCCTCGGCCGTGGCCTCGCCGGCGATCAGCCGGGCGGACGTCGCAGCCAGGTCGCTCCGGAGTTCCTCCAGTTCGTTCGTGCGGGCACGGATCCGCGCCTCGACCCGCGATACCTCGGAACGCAGTTCGTAGAGTTCGCGCCCCTCGGCGTACCCGGCCATGAAGTCGGGTTCCAGATCCGGCGGGCAGACGCCGCCGTAACCGCCACCGGAGGCGCCCACCCGGTAGCCGACGGCCGGTCGGCAGTACTCCAGCAGCCCGGCCTGGCGGCCGCGCTCGTAGTCGCGGAAGTCCGGTGTGATGCCGGCACTGGCGCAGGCCTTGCGATGACGGCCGATGGTGTCGGCTGCGGCGCCCCGGGCGCCGTCCTCGTAACCGATGGCCTCCCAGTCGGCGACCAGGCATTCCTCGGCACTCATGCCGGCGCAACCGGCCAGCGCGAAGGCCGCCACTGCCGTCAGCAGCCGTTTCGTTCCCATGATCCGCCCCTTCACCGGTGACAGGAGCGCTGACGGTACCGCCGTCGTCACGGCCCGCGCGCGGACCCCGATCACAGAACGGTATCCGGGACCGCTTTACATAATGGGGCTCAGGCCGGGTGCCTGACGTGGGGACGCCCGCAGTTCCAGCAGACCGCGAACTGGTACTCGTTGTCCTCGCCGCAGCGCCGGCAGTTCCAGCGGGGCCCTTCGTCCGCCTCGGCCCGGCGGGCCTCGCGGATGATCTCCTCCGCCCGTGCGGCCTCGAAGTCGTTGCGCACCCACAGTTCCGGCCAGATCTCGGCGTAAGGGATCTCGCCCATCACCGAACCCATGTGCTCGTTCTTCAGGAAGCACTCGATGCCCGCGCCCTCCAGCAGGTTGCGGTAATGGGCGACGGTCACCAGGGACTCGGCCGCGTAGACCTTCTTCACGGGCTCACCCGGGGGCGGATACCAGCGTCTCCAGGAATGCCGCCGGGTCATCGCCCCGCTCCAGCACTTCCACCAGCGCGGAGCCGACGATGACGCCGTCGGCGTGACGGCCGACCTCCGCCACCTGCTCGGCGGTGCGGATGCCGAAGCCGGCGCACACGGGCAACGCCGCGGCCGCGCGTACCCGGTCCAGGTAGGCACTGGTATCGGCGGGCAGGCCCGACTCGCCGCCCGTGATGCCGCGCATCGTCACGGCGTAGACGAAGCCGCGGCTGGCGGCACACAGCCGGGACAGCCGGGCGTCCGGCGTGGCCGGGGTGACCAGCTGCACCAGGGCGAGCCCGGCCTCGGCCAGCGGCGCGCCGAACTCCTCGCTTTCCTCCCAGGGAAGGTCGGGCACGATGAACCCGGCCACGCCCGCGTCCAGCGCCCGGCTGGCCACGCGCTCGTAGCCGTATGCCAGCAGGGGATTCAGGTAGGACATGAGGACCACCGGCGCGTCGATCCCGCCCCGGGCCTCCTCCAGGCGGTCGAAGATCCAGCCGAGGCTAACGCCCTGCTCCAGCGCTCCCCGGCTGGAACGCTGGATGGTCATGCCGTCCGCCATGGGATCCGAGAACGGTACGCCTACCTCGACGACGTCGCCAACGGCCGCGATCGTGGCGAGATCATCCTTGAACCTGTCGGCTTTCGGATAGCCAGCCGTCAGGAAGGGCACGAGGCCCACGCGGCCCGCCTCGTTCGCTGCGCGGAGCGCCCGACTGATGATCTCATGAGGCTGCATCGCGGCTCCCTCCGATGGGGTACTGGGTGAGCGTGGGCATGTCCTTGTCGCCCCGGCCCGAGTTGCCGATGAGGATGCGGGCACCGGGATGACGCGCGGCCCACTTGCGCGCCGCGGCGAAGGCGTGGGCGGTCTCGAGCGCCGTGAGTATGCCCTCGGCGGCACACAGTTCGGCCAGGGCATCCAGCGCCTCGTCGTCGCTCGCGTTCTCGTATTC
>CAYRZI010000041.1:0-25441 GCA_964428605.1 uncultured Woeseiaceae bacterium | reverse complement strand
CGTCTGGGACCGGGTGCTGGTGGCCGTCGGCCGCCGCGCCAACGGCGACCGGCTGGATGCGGACAAGGCCGGCGTCGAGCCGGGCGAACGCGGCCTCATCCCGGTGGACAAGCAGATGCGCACGAACGTGCCGCACATCTATGCCATCGGCGACATCGTCGGCCAGCCCATGCTGGCCCACAAGGCCACCCACGAGGGCAAGGTGGCGGCCGAGGTGGCGGCGGGCCACAAGAGCGCCTTCGACGCGCGGGTGATCCCGTCGGTGGCCTACACCGATCCGGAGGTCGCCTGGGTGGGCCTCACGGAGACGGAGGCGAAGGAGCAGGGCATCGATTACGGCAAGACCCAGTTCCCGTGGGCGGCCAGCGGGCGCTCGCTGGCCATAGGCCGGGACGAGGGTTTCACCAAGCTCCTGTTCGACACGTCCAGCGACCGGCTGCTTGGCGCCGGCATCGTCGGCACCAACGCGGGCGACCTGATCTCCGAGGCCGCACTGGCCATCGAGATGGGCGCCGACGCCGCCGACATCGGCCTGACCATCCACCCGCACCCGACTCTGTCGGAGACCGTCGCCATGGCGGCCGAGGCATGGGAGGGTACCCTGACGGACCTCTACCTGCCGCGCCAGAAGAAGGGGGGCGGGAAGAAAGGCTAGACCGGCGTCGGCGGAAAATAGACCAGGCCGGCGTCGGCCGGAAATGAACTAGCCCGCCGCCGGCCGGAAGCGTCGGGCGAGCCAGTAGTCGGCGCTGAGGTAGCGCCCGGCCCCCGTGAAGAACAGCGCGAGCAGCATCACGAAGTAGGTCGCCGCCCACTCGATGCCGTTGTTCGAGATCACCAGGCTGCCGGTCTCCGTCAGCCAGTCGTAGTTGCCGTGCTCGCGCAGCAGTTCCTTCGCTTTGTCCAGCCGTTGCATGGCGCCGTCGATGTTGTCCGCCGGGAACGGGCTCATCGGGTCGTGCACGGCCTGCCAGCCGTTCTTCCAGTGCACGCCGAACGCGGCCACCAGCATGGTCGCCATCAGCGGGACGGAGACCCAGCGCACGGCGAAGCCCACGAGCAACAGGATGGCGCCACCCACCTCCGCGCTGGTGGCGAGCCAGGCCATGAGTGTGGGAAAGGGCAGGCCCAGCCCCCAGTCCGGGTTACCGAACCAGCGGACGATATTGTCCATGTCGTTTAGTTTGTTCGTGCCCGCCACCCAGAACACGGGCACCAGGTACAGGCGCAGTGCGAGCGGGCCCAGGAAGTCGACGGCCTTCGTGGCGTCGAGCAGGTCCTGCAGCCGGTTCAGAAAACGGATCATGACTCTCTCTCCCTCCGGCGTCGCCGGATCGTCGTGACGTCGTGACGTCTTACTTGGGGGGTCAGCGGCTGCGGGTGCCGAGAACGATGTCCAGGCGCCGCATCTCGCTGAAGGTATCGCGGGCGCCCGCCACCACCGCTTCCGGCTCGGGGTGGCCGATCTCGGCGGCCACGGTCTCCGCGATCTCCCGGCCGGTGCGTCCCGCCTCGTTGTCCCGCGCCAGTTCGAACAGCCGTGCGGTCGCCGCGTTCAGCTCCAGGAAGCCGATGCGGTCGTCCAGCCGGCGGTAGACCACCAGCCAGGTGGGCTGCTCATCCGCCGTCTCCGGGAGAAAATCGGGACTGATGCGGTGCACCGGGAAGTGATAGCCGCACAGCCAGGCCAGCGGCGAGACGGCCGGCACGCCGGCGAGCAGGTCCGCGTCCCGGTCCACCGCGGAGAGGTCCGGATCCTCCTCGGCTATGTTCAGTGCCAGGCTCACCCATTCGTAATGGGCCAGCGCGGGCAGGAAGGGCGGGTCCGCCGGATCGTCCCGCTCCTGCTCCAGGAAGGCGAGGAACTCCGTCGGCATCTCCAGGAACAGGGGCGTGTGCGACTGGTGCCGGGCGAGGAAGTCGCGCACCAGCGCGTTCCAGTGTGCCTCGTCGAGGACGCGCTTCGTCACGCTGAAGGTGGCTGCGAGCAGCCCGGAGATGTTACCGAAGAAAAGATCGCGGTAAATCGCCAGCCGGCGGTCCTCGATGCCTTCGGGCGCCGGGTTGGCCTCCGGGTTCCGGATGTGGGCGGCGAACTCGTACTGCTTGCGCTGGAAAGCCGGCCGCTCAGCCATGGGCGGCCTCCGGCTGCGTGCGCGCCAGCGCCGCCGGGTCCTGCTGCAGCCTGCGCACGAGGCGCACCTCGCCCAGCAGTTCGTCCAGCGGCGGGAAGTTGAAATCCCGTTCCAGCAGTGTCGGCAGCGGCCCCAGCCGCTCGTAGGTCTGTGCCAGCAGCTGCCACACCGGGTCGCTCACCGCTGCCCCGTGGGTGTCCACCCGCAGGTCCTCGGCCTCCACGTAATGGCCGGCCACGTGCAGGTAGGCGACCCGTTCCGCCGGCATGGCCTCCAGGAACTCCCCGGCGTCGTAGCCGTGGTTGATGGCATTCACCACGATGTTGTTCACGTCCAGCAGCAGGTCGCAGTCCGCTTCCTCCAGCACGGCGCGGAGGAATTCCGCCTCGCTCAGCGAGCGGTCGGGCATGGCGTAATAGGAGACGTTCTCCACCGCGATGCGCTGGCCCAGGATATCCTGCGCCCGGCGGATGCGGCCCGCGACGTAGTGCACCGCCTCGTCGGTGAAGGGAATGGGCATAAGATCGTACAGGTGCCCGTCGTCGCCGCAGTAACTCAGGTGCTCGGAGTAGAAGGTGATGCCGTGCTGGTCCATGAAGCGGCGAATGCGGCCGAGGAGTTCCTCGTCCAGCGGCGAGGGCGCGCCCAGTGACAGGGACAGCCCGTGCAGCGTTACCGGGTAGCGCTCCGTGAACTCGCGGAAGCGCCGGCCCTGCCGGCCGCCCACGCCGATCCAGTTCTCCGGGGCCACCTCCAGGAAATCCACCTCCTCGGGTTGTCGCTCCCAGAGGGCCTGCATGAGGCCGCGTCTCAGTCCGAGGCCGGCCCCGGCGGGGATATCGCGGTGTTCCGTGCTACCGGGTGTCATGGTCTGTTTCGGCTCCGTGGCTCCAGTCATCTCTGCCCGTCATCCTAATGGACCGGATGCCGGCGGTCGATATTTCACCGCGCCGCCGCCCCGCTCAGCCGGCGCAGCCGTTCCAGGTAGGCAGACTCGTCCGGTGACCGGCCGGCGCGCTGCGCCTCCCAGAGCGCCTCGGCCAGGCACTCGATCATGCGGTGTTCGGCGGCATGCGGATCGTCCAGGCGTGCGGCCAGCCGCTCGAATACCCTGCGCACGCCGGCCGGGCGGTCGGTGGCCACCTGCTCGCGCAGCGCCAGGTGCAGCCCCATGTGCAGGAACGGGTTCGTGGCGCCGTCACCGCCGGTGTAGTCCCGGTCCAGCTCCTCGCCGGTGAGTGCGTCGTGATACTCGGGGTGCGCGGCCACCACCTCGGCGATCTGCGCCTCCAGCGGGCTCATGGGCAGCGACCGGGAGGCCTTGCGCCAGGCCTCGGCGTACATGCGCCGCAATTCGTCGCGGTCCTGGCCGAACAGCATCAGGCCGCCTCGGACGGTTTCGTCTTGCGCCGGTACTCGCAGAGGTCGGCGATGATGCAGTTCGGGCAGTCCGGCCGGCGCGCCTTGCACACGTAGCGTCCGTGCAGGATCAGCCAGTGGTGGGCGTCCTGCAGGAACTCCTCCGGTGTCAGCCGGCTGAGCCGTTTTTCCACCTCCAGCGGCGTCTTGCCCTTTGCGAGCCCGGTCCGGTTGGCCACCCGGAAGATGTGGGTGTCCACCGCGATCACCGGTTCGCCGAAGGCCGTGTTCAGGATGACGTTGGCCGTCTTGCGGCCCACGCCGGGCAGGGCCTCCAGCGCCTCGCGCTGCCGGGGCACCTCGCCGCCGTGCTCCTCCACGAGTATCCGGCAGGTCTCGATGATGTTCTTCGCCTTGCTGTTGTACAGCCCGATCGTGCGGATGTAGCGCGACAGCCCGTCCACCCCCAGTGCCAGGATGCCGGGCGGCGTGTTCGCCACCGGGAACAGACCGCGCGTGGCCTTGTTCACGCCGACGTCGGTGGCCTGGGCCGACAGGATGACCGCCACCAGCAGCTCGAAGGGCGTCGAATAGTCGAGTTCGGTGGTGGGGTGCGGGTTGGCGTCCCGCAGGCGCCGGTAGATGGCGGTGCGCTTCTCCCGATTCATTCCGCGGTCCCCGGCGAGGCCAGTGCGGAGGTAGCCGGCTCCCGCCGACGGCTGTCGAGCGCGTTCTTGCCGGCGACCAGCAGGGCGAGGGTCAGGAACGCGCCCGGCGGCAGTATGGCCAGCAGGAAGCCGCCGCCGGAGGCCGCCTGCTCGGCCGGCGTCCCCGCTGCGCCGGTGAGCAGGTGCCAGTCGGCGAACAGCGTGCCCCGGCCCACCAGCTCGCGGATGCCGCCGACGAGGAGCAGTACCCAGCCGAAGCCGAGCCCCATCGCCAGCCCGTCGGCCGCGGCGGGCAGCGGCGGGCGCCGAGAGGCAACGGCTTCGGCGCGGGCCACGATGGCGCAGTTGGTCACGATGAGAGCGATGAAAATGCCGAGCGCCCGGTCCAGCACGGGGAAGAACGCCTCGAAGATCATCTCCACGCAGGTGACCAGCGAGGCAATCACGAGCACGTAGACGGCGATGCGGATCTCGCGGCCGAGCGAGCGGCGCAGCAGCGAGACCAGCGTGTTGGTGGCGGTCATCACCAGCAGGGTCGCCAGGCCGAGACCGAGGCCGTGCACGGCGGAGGTGGTCACCGCCAGGAGCGGGCAGAGGCCGAGCAGCTGCACGAGCCCCGGGTTGTTCTCCCAGAGGCCGTTGCGCATCCAGCGGCCCGCGCCGCCCCGGCCTGCCTCGCCGTCGATGTGAGCGCCGATTTCGCGCCCGGCCTCGCTCATGGGCTGTCCTCCCGCTGGCTTCCCTCGAGTTCCTCCCGGTGCCGGCCGAAGTATAACAAGGTGGTCTTGACTGCCCGGACCACCGCGCGGGGCGTGATGGTGGCACCGGTGAACTGCTCGAAGCGGCCGCCGGCGCGCCGGAGCGCCCACTCCTCGGCGGGCGGGTTGCCGAGGGACAGTCCGGAGAACGCGCGGATCCAGTCCGAGCGCGCGGCCTCGATATCGTCGCCGAGCCCGGGCGTCTCCCGGTGCTCGAGTACCCGCACGGCGGTGAGGGTGCCGTCGGGGCGGATGCCGATCGCAAGCCGGATGGGCCCGGAATAGCCGTCCGCCGAGACTTCGAAGATCCAGACGCTGACCCGCTGCCCGTCCAGCGCCCGATAGACGAGCGCCGGTGTGCGACCGGGCAGTTCGTGGGGCGGTTCCAGCCGGATCGGATCATCGAGGGTGATGCGGTCCCACTCCGTCCCCTCGACGAGAGGCAGGAAGCGCTGCTGGCGCAGCGCGGCCCGGTTGTCCTCGATGCGCTCCCGCGTCAGCTCCCAGGTGAGCGACACCGCGCCGGCACAGACCGCGGCGAACAGGGCCAGGACGAGGCCGACGCGCCAGGGCGGCAGCCGGGCGGGACGCTCGCTCACGGGGAGCGCCCGTGGCCCGCGATGCGCGGACGGGTGTAGCGGTCGATGGCCGGGACGGCCATGTTCATGAGCAGCACGGCGAAGGCCACGCCGTCCGGGTAGCCGCCCCAGGTGCGTATCGCCCAGGTGATCACGCCGATGCCGAAGCCGTAGACGAGCCGGCCCGTCGGGCTGGTGGCCGCCGAGACCGGGTCCGTGGCGATGAAGAAGGCGCACAGCAGAGTGGCGCCGCTGAACAGGTGGAAGCCCGGCGTGGGCGCGAGGCCGGGCTGCAGCAGCGACGCCAGCGTGGCCGGTACGAGCACGCCCGCCAGTACCGCCACCGGGATGTGCCAGCGGATGATGCCCCTGTACAGGAGCCAGAAGCCGCCGAGGGCGATGAAGTTGTCGATCCACTCCCAGCCCCGGCCGCCGAAGTCGCCGAACAGCGGGTTGGTGCGGATCTCGGCGAAGATCTGCATCTCCCGCAGGCCCTCGCGCACCGAGTCCAGAGGAGTGGCGCGGGTGATCGCGTCCAGCGTGACGCCTTCCGGCAGGCGGCCGGCGAGCACGTAGCCCAGGGACTCCGCCAGGCCGAGGGCCTCGTAGTCGAGGTCGCCCAGCCGGGGCGGCAGCCAGGCGGTCATCGCCACGGGGAAGGACAGCAGCACGGCGACGTAGCCCGCCATGGCCGGGTTGAAGACGTTGTAGCCCAGGCCGCCGTAGAGGTGTTTCGCGAACACCATCGCGAACACGGCGCCGGTGGCGGTCACCCACCAGGGCGTCAGCGGCGGCAGCGCGAAGGCGAGCAGCACCGCGGTGACCACCGCACTGTAGTCCTCCAGCGCCGGTGCCACCGGCACCCCCCGCAACCGCAGCAGCAACGCCTCGCTGCCGACGCAGAAGGCCACAGCCACCAGGATGTTGAACAGCAGCCCGGGGCCGAAGAACCAGACGTAGGCGGCCGCCGCCGGTGCCAGGGCGTAGAGCACCTGGCGCATCACGGCGCCGACGCCGGTGGCCGGGCGGAGCAGCGGCAGGCTGGCGGTACGGAAGCGCATCGGCTCAGTCCCCGCCGCCGTTGCCATTGTCGCCATGGCCGCCATTGTCGCGGCCCCCGCCGGGTCTGCCGGCGCGGCGGCGCGCGAGGATCTCCCTTATGGCATCGGCGCCGGCCTGGCGCCTGACGTCCTCCTGGCGCTCGCGGGCGGCGTTCTCGCGCTCGCGCAGCCGGCGCTCACGGGCCACGAAACGCTGTCGAGCCCGTTCGGCCTTGCGCCGCTCGTGGGCCTTCAGCTGCAGCGCCGCCTTGGCGCGGCGGAAACTGCCGGTGAGCGGGATGTGGCTGGGGCAGACCAGATCGCAGCAGCCGCACTCGATGCAGTCGTCGAGTCCCAGCACGGCGAGTGCCTCCTCGTCGGCCGGCCGGGCATGGCGGAAGATCTGCTGGGGCTGCAGACGCACGGGGCAGACCCGCGCGCATTCGCCGCAGCGGATGCACGGCCGTTCGGGCTCGGGCGATGCGGCCGGCCGCTCCCGGGTGAGCAGCAGGCAATTGGTGGCGCCGACCACGGGGAAGTCGTCGTGGGGCAGCGAGATGCCGGTCATGGGTCCGCCCATGATCAGGCAGGCGGCATCCTCGGTGTAACCGCCCGCGGCAGCGGCCACCGCCGCCATCGGCGTGCCTAAGCGCACCCGGTAGTTGCCCGGTTCGGCGATGCCTTCCCCGGTCACCGTCACCACCCGGCTGATCAGGGGCTCGCCGGTGGCGGCCAGCCGGGCCACGGCCTCGGCGGTGCCGACGTTGTGCACCAGGTAGCCGACGTCGGTGGGCAGGCCGCCGCTGGGCACCTCGCGACCGGTCAGCAGCTTCACCAGCTGGTCCTCGCCGCCGGAGGGGTAGACCGTGGGCAGCTGGATCAGGCGGATGCCCTGGGGGGCGTCGGCCAGCGCGGCCTTCATGGCCTGCCACGCCTCCGGCTTGTCGCTTTCCACGGCCACCAGGCAGTCGCGGATGCCGAGTATGGTCAGCATGAGCTGCGCGCCCGCGACGACGTGCGCCGCCCGCTCGCGCATCAGCCGGTCGTCGCAGCTGATGCAGGGCTCGCATTCCGCGCCGTTCAGTATCAGCGCCTGCAGGTCCCGCCCTAACCCCTCGGCCAGTTTGGGGGCCGTGGGATACGCGGCACCGCCGAGCCCGAGGATGCCGGCGGCCTCCACCGCGCCGGCCAGCGCAGCGGGGTCGTCGGTGACTGCGGCAGGCAGGGGGCGGCAGCCGGGGTCCGGACGGTCCTCGCCGTCCGTGTCGATCACGATGCAGGCCACTTCCGCGGCACCACCCCGGCCGGGAACCCGGCGTTCCTCGATGGCCGCCACCATACCGGACGAGGCGGCGTGCACGTTGGCGCTCACGGAGGGGCTGCCGGCGGCGATGCGCTGGCCCCGTGCCACCCGGTCGCCGGGTGCCACCAGCGGCCGGGCGGCGGCGCCGGGTTTTCGTCCCAGCGGCAGGATCAGCCGGGGCGGCACCGGCACGTCGCGGATGGGGTTGGCCGTGGACCGTGCCTTGCGGGCGGGCAGGCGCAGCCCGCCGTGCAGGCGCGACAGGCCTTCCGTGGGCGCCGTCATCGGGCGTCCCGGGGCGTATTACGCACGGGTACCAGGTCGATGCAGTCCACGGGACAGGGCTCGAGGCACAGCTCACAGCCGGTGCATTCCTGCTCGATCACCGTGTGCAGGTAATGGGGTGCGCCCACGATGGCGTCGACCGGGCAGGCCGGCAGACAGCGCGCACAGCCGATGCATTCGTCCTCCCGGATGAAGGCCACCCGGGGCTCGGGTTCACTGCCGCGCGCCGGGTCCAGCGGCACCGGCTCCCGGCCGAGCAGCGTGGCGAGCTCCCGGATGGTCTCCTCGCCGCCCGGCGGGCACTGATTGATGTCGGCGTCGCCATCGACGATGGCGCGAGCATAGGGACGGCAGCCGGGATAACCGCACTGGGCGCACTGGGTCTGAGGCAGGGCCGCGTCGATCCGTTCGACCAGCGGCTCCTCGTCGGAGGGCAGCCGCCGCGCCGCCCACGCCAGCCCGAGCCCGGCGGCGAAGGCCGGCACGGCGAGTGTGAGGACGGCGGCCAGCATCCCTCAGAGCCCCGCGAAACCGGCGAAGCCCATGAATGCCAGTGACATGATGCCCGCGGTGACCAGGCCGATGGCGGCACCGCGGAAGGGGGCGGGCACCGTCGCCGTCGCCAGGCGCTCGCGGATCTCGGCGAACAGAACCAGCACCAGCGCGAAGCCCGCCGCGGCACCCAGGCCGTAGACGACGGACTGCACGAAGCTCTCCGCCTGGCGGGTGTTCAGCAGGGCGACGCCCAGCACCGCGCAGTTGGTGGTGATCAGCGGCAGGTAGATGCCGAGCACCCGGTGGAGCAGGGGGCTCAGCCGCCGCACCATGATCTCGGTGAACTGCACCATGCAGGCGATCACCAGGATGAAGGTCAGCGTGCGCAGGTATTCCAGCCCGAAGGGTGCGAGCAGGCGGGTCTCGGCCAGGTAGCTCACGGCCGAGGACAGGGTGAGCACGAAGCCGGTGGCGAGCGCCATCCCCGCCGCGGGCTCCGCCCGCGTGGAGACGCCCATGAACGGACACAGGCCGAGGAACTTCACCAGTACGAAGTTGTTGACCAGTACCGTGGCGACGATGATCAGGAACAGATCGGTCATTTCCGGGACCCCGCATGTCCCGCTATTGTAGAGGCTTGCAGCGGCGCCTTCAGGCCGCCGGCGCTACTTGACGCGCATGCCCGGCTCGGCACCTTCGTCGGGCGAGAGCAGGAAGATGTCCTCGCCGCCGGGTCCCGCGGCCAGCACCATCCCCTCGGAGGTGCCGAAGCGCATCTTGCGCGGCTTCAGGTTGGCCACGAGTACCGTCAGGCGGCCGGTGAGCGCATCGGCGTCATAGGCGGACCTGATGCCCGCGAACACCGTTTTCTCCCCGCTGCCGGTGTCGAGGGTCAGGCGCAGCAGCTTGTCGGCGCCCTCCACCTGCTCGGCCGCAACGATGCGCGCCACGCGCAGGTCCACCTGCATGAAGTCGTCGATGGTGATCTCGTCGGTCTCGCTGCCGGTGTCGGGCGCGGCCGCCTCCGGCTTCTTCGCGCCGCCGGCCTCGCCCTGGCGGGAATCTTCGATCATGGCGTCCACCTGTTTCGGATCGATGCGCGTTATGAGGGGTTCGTAACGCTCGATGCCAGTGCCCAGGAGCGGCCTTGCCGCGTCGTCCCAGCACCAGGCCTCTTCGCGGAACTGCTTCGCCGCCCGGGCTGCCAGCTCGGGCAGCACCGGCTGCAGCCAGACCATCAACATGCGGAAGAGATTCAGGCCCTGGGTGCAGATGTCGTGCACCTCGGGCAGGCGTTCGGCATCCTTCGCCAGTACCCAGGGCTTGTGGCTGTCGATGTACTGGTTGGCGCGGTCGGCCAGCGCCATGATCTCGCGCATGGCATGGCCGAACTCCCGGGCCTCGTAACGGGCCGCGATGTCCTCGCCGCGGGCGGCGAACTCCTCGTGCAGGGCCGTGTCCGGCAGGGCTTCGCCCAGCTGACCGTCGAAGTGCTTCGTGATGAAGCCGGAGCAACGGCTGGCGATGTTCACCAGCTTGCCCACCAGGTCCGAGTTCACCCGTGCCACGAAGTCGTCCAGGCTGAGATCGATGTCGTCGGTGCCGGGGCCGAGCTTCGCCGCGTAGTAGTAACGCAGGTACTCCGGCGCCAGGTGGGCCAGGTAGGTGCGGGCGTTGACGAAGGTGCCCCGGGACTTCGACATCTTCTCGCCATTCACGGTCAGGAAGCCGTGGGCGAAGATGCCGTCCGGGGTACGGTAGCCTGAGCCGTGCAGCACCGCCGGCCAGAACAGCGCATGGAAGTAGACGATGTCCTTGCCGATGAAATGGTAGAGTTCGCCGTCGGCGTCGGCATCCCACCAGGCGCCGAAGTCCAGCCCCTCCCGGTCGGCCAGGTTGCGGAAACTCGCCATATAGCCCACCGGTGCATCCAGCCAGACGTAGAAATACTTGTCCTCCGTGCCGGGGATGCGGAAGCCGAAATAGGGGGCGTCGCGGGAGATGTCCCAGTCCTGCAGCCCGTTGTCGAACCACTCGTCCAGCTTGCGTACGATGCCGGCATCGAGTTCGGCGGACGCCATCCAGCGGCGCAGGAAGTCCTCGAAGCGGGACAGGCGGAAGAAGTAGTGTTCGCTGTCCCGGTACACCGGCGCGGTGTTCGACAGGATGGAGACCGGGTTCTTCAGGTCCCGGGGCGTGTAGGTGCTGCCGCAGGCCTCGCAGTTGTCGCCGTGCTGGTCGGGCGCGCCGCACACCGGGCACTCGCCGCGCACGAAGCGGTCCGGCAGGAACATGCCCTCCTTCTCGTCGTAGGCCTGATTGACCACCTCGGTGTAGATGTAGCCGGCCTCGTGCAGGCGCTCGTACATGCCGGTGACGATGGCCTCGTTCTCCGGCGTATGGGTCGAGTAGTAGTTGTCGAACTCGATCTGGAAGGCGGCGAAATCCCGCTCGTGTTCCGCGGTCATGCGCTCCACCAGTGTCTCCGGGCTGATGCCGTCGCGGCGGGCGCGGATCATGGTGGGCGTGCCGTGGGCGTCGGTGGCGCAGACGTAGCGGCAGTCGTGGCCGCGGGACTTCTGGAAGCGCACCCAGATGTCGGTCTGCAGGTATTCCACCAGGTGGCCCAGGTGGATGGAGCCGTTGGCGTAGGGCAGGGCGCTGGTGACGAGTATCTTGCGGCGGTTTGCGGCCATTACGGAGCGTTCTGTTGGGAAGGCGCCATTATGCCAGAGGCGGAGGCGCGAGGCGGGTCGGGGCGGGTCGGTTCAGTTCTCGTCCTTCATCGGCTCGAACTTCGACTTGTTCATGGCCTTCTGGTAGGCCTCCCTGCCGCTGATGAAGCGCCGCTCGTAGAGCTCGCGCAGGGCCGTGTCCATGGTCTTCATGCCCATCGAGCCGCCGCTCTGCATGGCGTTCTCAAGCTGGTCGATCTTGCCCTGGCGGATCAGGTTGCTGATGGCGGGTGTGTTGATCATGATCTCGAGCGCCGCCACCCGGCCCGGTTTGCCCTTGGTGGGCACGAGCTGCTGGGAGATCACACCGCGCAGCGAGGTGGAGAGCATGGTGCGGATGTGGGCCTGTTTGTCGTGAGGGAAGGCGTTGATCATCCGGTCGATGGTCTGGGCCGCGCCGTTGGTGTGCAGCGTGCCCATGACCAGGATACCCATCTCCGCCGCGGTGACGGCGATGCTGATGGTCTCGAGGTCGCGCAGCTCGCCCACCAGGATCACGTCCGGGTCCTCGCGCAGGGCCGAGTGCAGGGCGTCCGCGAACGACGGGCTGTGCACGCCGACCTCGCGCTGGCTGATCAGGCAGCCCTTGCGCTGGTGCACGAACTCGATCGGGTCCTCGATGGTGAGGATGTGGCCCTTCAGGCGCAGGTTGATGGCGTCGATCATCGCGGCCAGGGTGGTGGACTTGCCCGAGCCGGTCTTGCCCGTCACCAGGATCATGCCCTGGGTCTGGCGGCAGAGATTCTTGACCACGTCGGGCATGGCCAGGTCGTCGAGGGTGCGCGCCTGGGACGGGATGGCGCGGAAGACGGCGCCGATGCCGTTCAGGTGACGGAAGGCGTTCACGCGGAAGCGGGCGAGTCCCGGCACCTCGTAGGCGAAGTCCACGGCATCGTCGGCCTCGAAGTGCTTCTGCGCCACGCCGCTCATGATCTGGTAGAGCGCGTCCTGGACATGGGAGGGCTCCAGGCGCTCGTCACGCAGTTCGGAGAGATTGCCGTAGACACGCACCCGCGGCGGATCCATGGCCAGGAAGTGCAGGTCGGAGCCGTCGCGCTCCAGTGCCTCCCGCAGGTAGGGGTCGATCAGGTTCGTGCTTACGGGTTCTGCGCTCATCGGCCGCTCACGAGGTGGCGATGTCCAGTTTCGGCAGCACGTCCGTGTTGGTCACGTACCGCTGGAAGCGCTTCTTGTCGTGGGCGAAGCGGAACGCATCGTCCGGGTCGACGGCCTTGGCGTCGATGGCCTCCAGCAGCGCCTGGTCCATGGTCTGCATGCCGAGATCGCGGCCGGTCTGTAGCTGGGCCGGGATCTGGTGGGTCTGGTCACTCATGATCAGGTTGGAGATGGCCTTGGTGTTGACCAGTATCTCCAGCACAGCCTTGCGGCCGCGACCGTCCGGCGTCTTCGCAAGTACCTGGGTGACCACCGCGTTCAGGCTCTGGGCCAGAAAGCTCTTGGTCTGTTCACGGAGTTCGCCGGGCAGGGCGTCGATGATGCGGTCGATGGTCTTCACCGCGCCGGTGGTGTGCAGGGTGCCCAGCACGAGGTGGCCGGTCTCGGCCGCCGTCATGGCCATGCTGATGGTCTCGGCGTCCCTCAGCTCGCCCACCAGGATCACGTCCGGGTCCTCGCGCATGGCCGAGCGTACGCCGTCGGCGAAGCTGCGCAGATGGGTGCCCAGCTCCCGCTGGATCACCTGGCAGTTCTTGCTCGGGTGCACGAACTCGATGGGGTCCTCCAGGCTGATGATGTTCAGGTTCCGGTGCCGGTTCAGGTGGTCGATCATCGAGGCGAGCGTCGTGGACTTGCCCGTGCCGGTGGAACCGGTGACCAGCACCATGCCCTGGTGGTAGTCGCAGAACTTCTCGATCACCGGCGGCAGGTCCAGCGACTCCATCGTGGGGATGTCGGTGGGGATGTGGCGGAAGGTGGCGCCGATGCCGGTGTCCTTGCGGAACAGGTTGACGCGGAAGCGTCCGCCGTCCTCGCTCACGTAGGAGAAGTCCAGGTCGTGGCCGCTCTCGAACTTGTCCTGCTGGGAGGTGGTCAGGATCTCGGCCACGTATGTGTCCAGCTCGGCGTCGGAGAGCTCCCGGAACTTGATCGGCATGAGATCGCCGTGCATGCGCAGCATGGGTGGCACCCCCACCGCCAGGTGGACGTCGGAGCAGCCCTGGGCCAGGCCGAGTTTAAGGAATGCGTCTATGCGTGCCATGTCTGCGTCTGCTCGTATCGCGCGGGTGCGTTCGCCCCGCGCCGCCCTATGCTAGGGCCTAACGGCAACGATGGCCAGCGCCTGACGGGCAAAGACGGCCGTGGCCCGGCGGCACGGCTGACCGGTGCAGCCGCGGTTTCAGAGCTCGATGGCGTCCAGCTCGTCCTTCAGCTCCGCCATGGAGGCGTGGCGCTGGTTCTTGTCCACCGACATGGTACGGTTGACCAGCGCCGCCAGGTCGTCGGGGATCTTCGGGTTGACCTCCTGGCACTTGCGGGCCTTGCCCTGGACATGCTGGTACATCACCGACATGTGGTCGCCCCGGGTATAGGGCGGCGCGCCGGTCAGCATCTCGTAGAGCATGACACCCAGGCTGTAGATATCCGCCTTCTCGTCCACCCGCTTGCCCAGGATCTGCTCCGGCGCCATGTACTTCGGCGACCCGATGACGTAGCCCGTCTTGGTGAGCTGGGTGTCGCCGGCCGTGGCCGCCGCCGCCACGCCGAAGTCCACGATCTTCAGTACACCCTCGTCGTTGATGAGGATGTTGGCGGGCTTCAGGTCGCGGTGGATGACGCCGGCCTCGTGAGCCACCATCATGCCGGTGGCGATGTCCTTCGCGAACTTCAGCGCCTTGGCAAAGTCCATGGGCTTCTGCGCCGCGATCTCGGCGCCCAGCGTGTGGGAGGGGAAATACTCCATCGAGATGGCGTAGAGCCCCTGCACGCTCAGGAAATCGTAGATGCGGATGACGTTGGGGTGGGTGATCTTGCGCGAGAAGCGCAGCTCGTGGACGAAGCGCTTCATCATCTCCTCGTCCGAGGAGACGTTCGGGTTCAGGAACTTCAGGATCAGCCGCTCTTCCACGACCTTGTCCTGCATCAGCAGTACCGTGCCGAAGGCGCCCTTGCCGATCTTCTCGACGAAGACGTAGCGGTTGTCGATGACGTCGCCGGGCTCCAGCGTGGAGATGTCCAGCGGCTGCTTGCCGCCGACGTCCTCGATGATGCTCTCGATGTCCTCGCTCTCGATCAGCAGCGTCTTCGCAGGCTCGGCGGCCAGCCTCTCCGCCTTGAGGTTCTGGCTGCGCACGTCCGAGGAGAAGCGGGCCTCCAGCTCCTTGATGGCCTTGTCGGCCGTGTTGACGATCACCGAGTCGTCCAGCTGCTTCATCTTCTCGAAATAGTTGCGGATGGGTTCCGCCTTGGACTCGTCCGCAAGGTGGGCGATCGCCTTGATGGCCTCGACCCGGATCTCGCGCTCCTGGCGGTTCAGCATGGGCAGCAGCTTCTCGATCACCGTGGCGTTGCCGATCTTCGACAGCGCCCGCACCACCGAGGCATCCGATTTCGGATGCTGGCCCAGCATCTTCGTGAGCGCCGGCAGCGCCTTGGTGCTGCCAATGCCGGCCAGCGCGTCCACCGCGCGTTCGCGCACCCACCAGTCGGAGTCCTTCGTGGCCTCGATCAGGTGCTTCACCGCGCTGTCGTCCTTGGTGGCGTTAAGGATCTCGATAGCGGCGCGGCGGATCTCCTGATCCTCGTCCCGGATCAGTGCCAGCGCCGCGTTCATCACCTTCGGCCCGCCGATCTTCGCCAGCGCGTCGGTGGCGCGGGCGCGTACCCACCAGTCGTCGTCCTGCAGCGCCTGTAGCAGGTCCTTCACCGAATCCGTGGTGCCGATCTCGTTCAGCACCTCCACCGCGGCACGGCGGGGGTACTCCGATTCGTCCTTCAGCGCCGGAATGAGATGGCGCACCGTCGCCGGGTCGTTGATCCGGATCAGGAGGTCGACGGCCTTGGTCTGCACGTCGTAGTCGGGGTCCTGCAGCAGGGTCGCGATCAGCTCCACGTTCTTCGCGCCGTCCATGCGCGCCAGCGCCGCGAGGGCCGCCTGCCGGATCATCTTGTTGTTGCTCTTCAGCTGCTTCTCGAGCGCGGCGGCGACGTCGGGCCGGTTGAACTTGCCGAGGATGTTGATCAGGTGCATGCGCACGAAGGGGTCCTTGCCCTCCAGCCGCGCGATCAGCTCCGGCACCATGTCCTCGTCGACCACCTCCTCGATCAGCTTGAAGACGGCCGCCTTGTCGTTGTGCTCGAGCTCGTAGGACTTGGTCAGCAGGTCGCGCACGTTCAGCTTGCGCTTGTGCACGTTCAGGATCTCGATCACCGCGGACTTGGAGACCTCGTCGTCGTCCAGCAGGGCGACCAGGTCGTTGGGGTTCAGGTTGCGGGTGCTCGACAGGGCCCAGGCCGTGCCGGAGACCACTCGCTGGTTGCCGTCCGAGAGGCCTTCCACGAAGTGCTTCAGGCTCTTCGGGCCGGCCAGCTCGGCCAGCACCTCGACGAACAGGATGGTCTGCTGCTTGGTGCTGTTGGCCAGCGCGTCGATGACCCGGGGCACGGCCGAGGTGCCCATGGTCTTCAGCCTGCTGGCCGCCTTCTGGGCGGCCGGCGAATTCGTATCGCCCGCGCCCACGATCTCGGCGATCAGGCGATCCGTCTTGAATCCGCTGAGTAGAGCCATCCTGTCTCGCAGTTACCCCCGGAACGACCCGGTACGGCGGCGCCCGCGCCGCGACTCCGGCAGCGACGCCGGCTCTCGCCGGCGGCAGGCGGACGGTCCGCGGACTCGTGGTTGAAGGTTGCCGGCGCCGGGGCCGTCCCCTGTGACGGCCCGATTATGCCACAAGCCCGCCGGAGATAGCCGTCATTTCCGGTCGCGAACGTGACGCCCGTCACGGCTGCGGGCGGGGTCGGGCCGGTGGCGGAGCCCGCGGGCGGGCCGCTCAAGGCCCGCGATCTCCGTTACAATGGCGCGCCCCGTGACCCATCCGCAACAGCGAGGCGAAGCCGACGTGACTGCCGACAGAGACCCCGAAATCACCGCTGCCGCCGAAGCCGTCAGACTGCCCGTCGCCGACGCCCCGCTCTCCCGGGTTGGCAGCGTCGAGCGGGCCCGCCGGGAGGGCGCCACGGCGCATCTCGCCGTGACGCTGCGACTGCCCGTGGAGGGTATCCGCGCGGCCCTCACCGAGGCCCTCCAGGCCGCGGTGGCCGCGCTTCCCGGCATCGAGCGGGCCGAGGTGGAGGTGGCAGCGAAGATCCCCGCCCAGTCGGTGCAGCACAACCTGAAGCCGATGCCCGGCGTGGCCAATATCGTCGCCGTCGCCTCGGGCAAGGGCGGCGTCGGCAAGTCCACCACGGCGGTGAACCTGGCGCTGGCCCTGGCGGCGGAGGGCGCGCGCGTGGGCATCCTCGACGCCGACATCTACGGGCCGAGCATCCCGCTCATGCTGGGACTGGAGGGCGAGAGCCCGGTGACCGAGGACGGCAAGCACCTGGAGCCGCTGGAGGCCCACGGCCTGCAGGCGATGTCCATCGGCTTCCTGGTGGATGCGGCCCAGCCGATGGCCTGGCGCGGCCCCATGGTCACCCAGGCCCTGAACCAGCTCCTGTCCCAGACCCGCTGGCGGGAGCTGGACTACCTGATCGTGGACATGCCGCCGGGCACGGGCGACATCCAGCTCACCCTGTCCCAGCGGGTGCCGGTGGCCGGCGCCGTCGTGGTGACGACGCCCCAGGACATCGCGCTGGCGGACGCACGGAAGGGGCTGGAGATGTTCCGCAAGGTCTCGGTGAACGTGCTCGGCATCGTCGAGAACATGAGCACCCACATCTGCAGTCAGTGCGGCCACGAGGAACGGATCTTCGGCGCCGAGGGCGGCCGGCGGCTCTCCGCCGCGACGGACACCGAGCTGCTGGGCGAGCTGCCCCTGGATCTCTCCATCCGGGAGGACGCCGACGGCGGCACGCCCTCCGTGGCCGCCCGCCCGGACGGGCCGATCGCGGCGGCCTACCGGGAGGCGGCGCTGCGCGCGGCCGCGGCCCTGGCGGCGGCGGGCCGCGATTACAGCCGGGCGTTCCCCAATATCGTCGTGGAGGATTCCTGAGCGATGAGTATCAAGTCCGACCGCTGGATACGGCGGATGGCCGAGGAGCACGGCATGATCGAGCCCTTCGAGCCCGGTCAGGTGCGTGCGACGGCAGACCGGCCGATGGTCTCCTACGGCACGTCGAGCTACGGCTACGACGTCCGCTGCTCGCGGGAATTCAAGATCTTCACCAACATCAACTCGGCGATCGTCGATCCGAAGGCCTTCGACGAGAATAGCTTCGTGGACGTGACCTCGGACGTCTGCATCATCCCGCCCAACTCCTTCGCGCTGGCAAGCACCGTGGAGTACTTCCGCATCCCGCGCACGGTGCTGACCATCTGCCTGGGCAAGTCCACCTATGCGCGCTGCGGCATCATCGTCAACGTGACGCCGCTGGAGCCTGAATGGGAGGGCCACGTGACCCTGGAGTTCAGCAACACCACGCCGCTGCCGGCCAAGATCTATGCCGGGGAGGGCGTCGCCCAGATGCTGTTCTTCGAGTCGGACGAGCCCTGCGAGGTCTCTTACAAGGACCGCAAAGGCAAGTATCAGGGGCAGCGGGGCGTGACGCTGCCCCGCGCCTGACTTACGCTGCCGCGCGCTTGGGCCTCGTCCGGCGTGCCCGGTCTGTAGCTCTTCAGCCGGGCGGTGACCTGCCTGTCCTCGCCCTTGAACTGCTCGATCATCACGGGCATCCAGTCGAGCTTCGGCGCGTAGTGGATCAGCACGCTGCGGCTCGAGCCCACCCGCTGACGACGGAAGGCCACGGTGTGGTAGGTACCCGCGGGTGAAGCCACTTCCCGGGTGCCCTCCGGCCGGTACTCGATTTCGCGGTACTCATTGCGCTCGATGGTCGTGTAGGGGCCCAGTTCGGCCGTGACGGTGGCGAGTTCGTGGCGCACCACCATCTGCTCGGTGGCCCGGTCCAGCGTGCCGGGGCGAAGTTCCAGGGTTTCCTCCCGGCCCTTGAAGGTGGCCACCGCCACACCTTCCTCCGGACGGAACCTGACGGTGCTCGAGTCGTCACCCGCGTCCTCGTGGTAGTAGAGGGGCTGGAAGCCGTCGGCGCCGTGGCGGAAGCGGCTGCACTCCACTTCCTCGCCGGCGACCAGATTGGCGAGGCCCCGGGGATCGGTGGTGGTGCGGAAGACGTAGACTCCCGGTTCGTCGGCATGGGCCAGCTGCATGATCACGTCGCCGCCGAGGCCGAGCACCGTGGCCTTCGCCTCGTAGACGGCGATGAACGGGCGCAGTCCCGGCGGTGCGGGGTCGGGCCCGGCAGGCTCCGCCCGGGTGGGGGCGCCGGCGAGCATGGCGGCGAGCGCCAGGACGATGGCCGGGGCGAGGGCGGCCGGCAACGGTTCTGGCAACAGTCTGGCGATGGCGGTCATGGCAGTGATTCAATCCGTGGCGTCAAGGATGACGGGTTCGTGCAGGGTGCGCCCGTCCAGCTCGGGGGCACCGTCGCGCAGGCGGAGCCGGCCGCTGGCGAGCCAGCCGGCAGCCCGGGGGTAGATGATGTGCTCGGCCGCCTGAACCCGGGCTGAAAGCGAAGCTTCGTCGTCGCCGGGCAGTACCGGGACCCGCGCCTGTATGACCGGCGGACCGCCGTCGAGTTCGTCGGTGACGAAATGCACGGTGCAGCCGTGCACCGGATCCCCGGCGGCGAGAACCCTTCGGTGGGTGCCGAGCCCCCGGTACGCCGGCAGCAGGGAGGGGTGCACGTTCAGCATGCGGCCGGCGAATTCCCGCACGAAGGCGCTGCCCAGGATGCGCATGAAACCGGCCAGCAGCACCAGGTCGGGCGCGTGGCTGCGTATCTCGGCCGCCAGGGCCGCGTCGTAGGCGGTGCGGTCGGGGTGGCCGGCGGAAGGTACGGCCACGGCAGGGATGCCGGCCCGGCGGGCCCTTTCCAGGCCAGGCGCCGCCGGGCGGTTAGCGACGACGGCGGCGATGGTGAGCGCCAGATCGCCGGCGGCGACGGCGTCGATGAGCGCCTGCAGGTTCGTGCCCTCGCCGGAGATCAGCACCAGCGCGCGGCCGGCGCTGCCGCCGCCTGCGCTCAGGAGACCTGCGCTCAAGAGACGATTGCGCCGCCGTCGCCGGCGGCGATCTCGCCGATGTGCCAGGCCCGCTCGCCGTGTTCGGCCACGAGGTCCAGCGCGTCCTGCGCCCGCTGCCGGGGCAGGATCACCGCCATGCCGATGCCGCAGTTGAAGGTGCGCAGCATCTCCTCCGGTGCGACATTTCCCGCCACGGACAGCCAGTCGAACACCGGCGGCGCGGTCCATGCGCTCCGGTCGATGCGCGCCTCGGTGCCTGCCGGAAGCACCCGTGGGAGGTTTTCGGGCAGGCCGCCGCCGGTCACGTGCACGAGCCCGTGAACGGGCAGCTCACGGAGCAGCGCCAGCAGGGGCTGTACGTAGATCCGGGTGGGGGCGAGCAGCGCGTCACCCAGGGGCTCTCCGGCCACCGTCTCGTCCAGGTCGGCGGCACTCGCCTCGAGGATGCGGCGGATCAGCGAGTAGCCGTTGGAATGGGGACCCGAGGAGGCGATGCCGAGCACGGCATCGCCGGGCGCGATACGGCCGCCGTCGATCAGATCCTCCCGATTGACCACACCCACGCTGAAACCGGCCAGATCATAATCACCACCGGCATACATGCCGGGCATCTCGGCAGTCTCGCCGCCGATCAGCGCACAGCCTGCCTGGCGGCAGCCCTCCGCGATGCCCTGCACCACCGCGGCGGCCCGGTCCACGTCGAGCGCGCCGCAGGCATAGTAGTCCAGGAAGAACAGCGGCTCGGCGCCCTGGACGACGACGTCGTTCACGCACATGGCCACCAGATCGATTCCGATCGTCTCGTGCCGGTCCAGCACGCCGGCCAGCTTCAGCTTGGTGCCCACGCCGTCGGTGCCCGCCACCAGGACCGGACGCGGATAGCGTTCCAGGTCCAGCGCGAACAGGCCGCCGAAGCCGCCGAGGCCGGCCAGTACCTCGGGGCGGCGCGTGCTGTTCACCGCCGCGCCGATGCGCTGCACCAGCTCGTTGCCCGCGTCGATGTCGACGCCGGCCTCCTTGTAGGTCAGTTGCTTGTCGCTCATCGGCCGATGTTCCCGGGCGGTGGCCTTAGGCCGGGGGGAGAACGATATAATAGAGGCTGGAACCCTGCTCGGAAACCGCGTCTCATGCATCCAACCGCACGAAGTCCCGCCGGGATACGTCGCGGAACGGGTCGGCCGTTCCGCCTCGCGGCGCTGCTCGTCTTCGCCCTGGCGCCTCTCGTCCTGTCGGTACCCCTGCCCGCGGGGGCGGCGCAGACCGCGGACCTCTACACCATCCGGGTGCCGGTGGACCGCAGCGAGCCGGACTGGCGCGAGCAGGCCTACCGGCGGGGCCTGGCGCAGGTCCTGGTGCGCGTCACCGGGCAGCGCAGCGCCGCCGGGGATGCGGCGCTCGAGGCGCTGTTTGAGGATCCTGCCCGGCTGGTGCAGGGCTACCGGAGCGGTGCCGACGAGACGCTTTGGGTGTCGTTCGACGGGCGCGCCATCGCAGCGAGGTTGCGGGACGCCGGGCGCGCCGTCTGGGGCAGCGAGCGGCCGGTCACGCTGCTGTGGCTGGCGGTGGACAGAGGCGGCGGCGAGCGCGAGCTGATCGCCGCCGAGGAAGAGGCGCCCGCGGCGGACTCCGCGGGCGGCGACGTCGACGGCTTCCTGCGTCAGCGCATCCACGACGTCGCCCGGGCCCGGGGGTTGCCCGTGGTCTGGCCGCTGCTCGACGCCGAGGACCGGGGGCGCGTGGCCTTCAGCGACGTCTGGGGCGGGTTCGAGCAGCCGGTGCTGGAGGCGTCGTCCCGCTACGACGCGAACAGCATATTGCTCGGGCGGGTGGATGCGGACGGACGCCAGCTGCCGCGCTGGACCTGGTATTTCGGCGGCGAGCAGCGCCAGTGGCGGGCCACGGTGGAGGATGCCCTGCACCGCGTGGCCGATCTCATGGCCGGCCAGCTCGCTGCCGTGGGCGACGAGCGTGCCACCACGGTGCGCCTGACCGTGACCGGCGTCGAGGACCTGACGGCCTATGCCGACGTCAGCCGCTACCTGGCCTCCGTCAGCATCGTCCGCGACCTGAGCCTCGAGCAACTGGGTGACGACGCGCTTACCTACCGGATGGAACTCCTGGGCGCGAGCGAGCGCCTCGGGCGGGTGCTGCGCATCAGCGGACGCTTCGGCACCCTGGAGGAGGTGGTGGATCCGGCCGGAGCCGGCGAAGTGCCCGACCTGACCGTCGCCTACCGCCCCTGATACGCGCGGGCGACCCATGACCCTGAGCTGGCTGCCAAACCTGATCTCGGTGGTCCGCATCCTGCTGATACCGCCGACGCTCTACGCCATCGCGGTGGAGGCCTGGGCCGTGGCTCTCGCGCTGTTCTTCTTCGCTGGCTTCTCCGACGGGCTGGACGGCTTCCTGGCCAAGCGGTTTGCGTGGCAGAGCCGCCTCGGTGCGCTGCTGGACCCGGCGGCGGACAAGCTGCTCATGGCGGGCGTGTTCCTGACGCTGGCGGCGGTGGGGCTGGTGCCCGTCTGGCTCGCGGCTGTCGTGATCGTGCGCGACCTCGTCATCGTCTCGGGAGCGCTCGCCTACCAGTTCCTGGTGGCGCCGGTGCCCGGCGAGCCGACGCGGGTGAGCAAGCTGAACACGGCGGTGGAGCTGCTCTACGTCCTGAGCGTGCTCGGTCATGCCGCCTTCACCTGGCCGCCGGATATCACCCTGACCGTGCTCGGGGCGGGTGTGCTGGTCACGGCCGTCGTGAGCGGTACCGATTACGTCTTGTCATGGGCCCGCCGGGCCAGGGAGGACAGCCGAACATGAGCGCCGAGAACCGTATCTTCTGGCTGGTGGGGGCGGCGATCGTCGCCTGGCTGCTCTACCTGCTGGCACCCGTGCTGACGCCTTTCGTGGCTGCGGCCCTGCTGGCCTACGTCGGCGATCCCATGGCGGACCGCCTGCAGAAGCTGAAGCTGCCGCGCTCGCTCGCCGTGCTGGCAGTGTTCCTGCTGACGTTCCTCGTCATCGGCGCGATCGTGGTGCTGGTGCTGCCGCTGGTGCAGGCGCAGATCGCCGCCCTGCTGGAGGCGCTGCCGCGCTACATGGAGTACGCCGAGCAGCGGGTGCTGCCGCTGGTGCGGGAGCTGTTCGGCGGTGAGGGCACCGGGCAGGGCATCGGGCTCGCCGCGTTCCTGTCCGATTACGGCAGCATGGCCGGACAGTGGGGCAGCCGGGTGCTGGCCTCGGTGGGGCGCTCCGGCGGCGCGCTGCTGGCGGCGCTGCTGTCGCTGTTCCTGGTGCCCATCCTCACCTTCTACCTGCTGCGCGACTGGGACGAGATCATGGCCCGGCTCGGCAGCCTGGTACCCGCCTCGCGGCGGGACACCGTGTTCCGCCTGTTCCGCGAGACCGACGAGGTGCTGGGCGCGTTCCTCCGCGGCCAGCTGCTGGTCATGGCCGGTCTCGCCTTGATCTACACCGCCGGGCTGATGCTGCTGGGCCTGCAGTTCGCGCTCGCCATCGGCGTGGTCTCGGGGCTGGTGAGCTTCGTGCCCTATCTGGGCTTCATCTTCGGCATCGCCCTGGCGGGCCTCACCGCCGTGAACGAACCCAACGCGCTGCTGATGCTGATCGGGGTGGTCGCGGTGTTCTCGGTGGGCCAGTTCATCGAGGGCAGCGTCCTCACGCCGAAGCTGGTCGGCGACCGCATCGGGCTGCATCCGGTGGTGGTGATCTTCGCCGTCATGGCGTTCGGCCAGCTGTTCGGCTTCTTCGGCATCCTGCTGGCCCTGCCGGCCGCGGCGGTGCTGTCGGTGCTGGCCCGCTTCGCCTATCGCAGTTACGTGGCGGAAGAAGCGCCGCCGCGCGGGGACGACGCGGATGCCTGAGGATTCGGCCCGCGGCCAGCTGCCGCTCGCGCTCGCGCTGCAGGACCACGCGGTGTTCGAGACCTTCCGCGCGCCGGGCGACGGGGCTCTCGTCGCCGCCGCCCGCGACCCGGCGGCGCCGGGGCTGTGGATCGCCGGCCCGCCGGGCAGCGGCAAGAGCCATCTGCTGCAGGCCGTCTGCGCTCACAGGCCGGAGATGCGCTGTGCCTACGTGCCGCTGGGCAGCGCTCCTGCGCCGGCGATGCTGGAAGGAATGGAAGTGCTGGACCTGGTATGCCTGGACGATTTCGAGCAGGTGGCGGGGGACGACGACTGGGAACGGGCGCTGTTCGGGCTGGTGAACGGGCTCTCCCTGGCCGGTGGCCGGCTCGTGGCGGCGGCTGCCGGGGCGCCCGCGGACATCGGCATCCGCCTGCCGGATCTGCTCAGCCGCTGCCAGGCGCTCACCCGCTTCCGCCTGCGCTACCTGGACGACGAGGAGCGGCTCGAGGCCCTGCGGGTCCGCGCCTCCTTTCGCGGTTTCGACCTGCCGGCCGACACGGCCCGCTATCTCCTGCGCCGGGTCCCTCGCGACATGGGCCGCCTGATGGCGCTGCTGGACCGGCTGGACACGGCATCGCTGGCGGCGTCGCGCCGCCTCACCATCCCCTTCGTCCGCGCGGTGCTGGCAGAGGTGCGCGAAGCCTAGGAGCCGTCCGGCTGCCGGCTGCGGGTGATCCTGACCACCGGTACCAGCAGGAAGAAGGCGAGCAGGGAGACGGCCGCCACCGTGGCCGCCAGCAGACGCGCCGGCGGGTTCGCGATGGACTCCATCAGCCCGAAGCCCGCATAGCCCGCACTGCCGAGCAGGGCCAGCAGGAAGGAGCCCGGCCGGCGCAGCAGCATGAACGGTGTCGTGAGGCCGACCGGCAGTGCGGCCGCGATCCAGGCCCAGGCCGGCGCGGTACCCGGACCGGCGGCAACGAGTGCCATCGAGAGCACCCCGGCGGCGATCCAGGCCAGGGTGGCCGGCAACCAGAGCGCGAGTGGCAGCATGCGGCCGGTCAGCCCGCCAGCCTGACGGCTGTTTCGGCCACACGGCGGCCGAGTGCCCGGGCCAGCGTGATCTCGTGTCCGGTCAGCCTTGGATTGGCGTCCGGACCCGCCACGTGGCTCGCGCCGTAGGGCGTGCCGCCGCTGGTCGTCTCGGTGAGCGCCGACTCGCTGTAGGGCAGGCCGACGATCAGCATGCCGTGATGCAGCAGCGGCACGGCCATGGTCAGCAGCGTGGCCTCCTGGCCGCCATGCAGGCTGCCGGTCGAGGTGAACAGCCCGGCCGGCTTGCCCGCCAGCTTGCCGGACAGCCACTGCGCCGAGGTGCCGTCCAGGAAGTATTTCATCGCCGCGGACATGTTGCCGAAGCGGGTCGGGCTGCCGAGGACGAGGCCGTCGCATTCCACCAGGTCTTCCGGGCTGGCATAGGGCGGCCCCTCCGGGGGTATCGACGGTGCGCTGGCCTCCGTCTGTGAGGACACCGCCGGCACCGTACGCAGGCGGGCGGCTGCGCCTTCCACGGCATCGACGCCCCGGGCGACCTCCCGGGCCAGCGCCTCGGTGGCGCCGGTGCGCGAGTAGTACAGCACCAGTATCTCGCTCACGCCGGCACTGTCCCGAGCACCTTCCCGGGAGGGCGGCCGATGACCGCGGAGTCGCCGTCGCGGACCGGGATGGGCCGTGCGCCGGCGGCCGGTCGGCCGGCGAGCCGGACGGCGCCCTCCTGCAGGAGTGTCCGTGTCGCTCGTGACCTGGAGCAGCGGGGGTCGTTGTAAATCCGGTGGTTCATTGCCATCCGTTCCGGCCCATCCGTTTCAGGCCATGCGGGTTTCGGTTGCCCTGCCGTCGCAAATGGCGCGGGCCGGCGCGTAATGTACCAGCCGCAGGAGTTCCAGTCAGTCCCTGAAGCTCGCATAAACCGCCGTTTCTGGTCGGATTTTGCCTGCTTGACGGTCCCCG
>CAYRZI010000040.1:21804-25686 GCA_964428605.1 uncultured Woeseiaceae bacterium | reverse complement strand
CCTACCGCATGAACGCGGCCACGCCGATCACCGCCACCGCCATCGTCACGCTGATCCTGCTCGCGGCCGGCAACCGGGCGCTGAGCCTGAAGGAGATTGCCTTCCTCACCCGGGTGGGCATGACGCTGGTGCGGCGCCGGGGTCTGGA
Source organism: uncultured Woeseiaceae bacterium (assembly GCA_964428605.1). Taxonomy (GTDB): domain Bacteria; phylum Pseudomonadota; class Gammaproteobacteria; order Steroidobacterales; family Woeseiaceae; genus Lentisalinibacter. The sequence goes on along the minus strand of CAYRZI010000040.1, from coordinate 25,538 downwards.
GATCGCCGGCGACCCGGACTTCCGCGAGCCGGAGACGTTGCCGGCGACTCTTGAGCAGCTGCGCTCCACCGGCATCGTGACCTTCTTCGACGAGGGCACCGAACGCCTCTACGACATCACGCCGGATCAGCACCTGAAAGCCGCCTATTACCGCAACACGGCCATCCATCATTTCGTGCTGGATGCGCTGGTGGAGGTGGCGCTGTACCGGGCCGCCGGCGTGCCGGCCGGCGATCGGGAGGCGGCGCTGTTCGCGCTGCTGGAGGAGCTGCGCGAGCTGTTCCTGTTCGACTTCTACTTCCCTCGCCGGCAGGACTATCCGGCGGCCGTGCAGGCGGTACTCGAGGAACGCTTCCCGCACTGGCGCGAGGCGCTGGCCGGCGGCGAGGAGGAGGTGGTGCGCGTGCTGCGCCAGAGCCGGCTGCTGCTGGCCCATGCCGTGCTGCGCTCTTTCGCGGACGCCTACCGGGTGGTCGCGCGGGCGCTGGCCGAGGCGGGCACGGAGGCCGTGGAGGACCGCTCCGCGTTCGTGTCGGGCTGCCTGAAGCTCGGACGACAGATGCGTCTGCAGGGCCGGGTTTTCTCCGAGGAGTCGGTGTCGAAGTCGCTGTACGAGACGGCGGTGAAGCTGGCGGCGCACCGGGACCTGCTGCGTGGCTGTACCGACGCTGCGGCCGGGCGCGAGGCGCTGCTGGCCGAGCTGCGCGAGGTGCGGGGTGCGCTGGACGGGATCCTGGCGATTACGCTGGAAGTGGATCGGGCCTGAAGGCCCTCCCACATGGCTTGCACAACGGGACTGTCGATCCCTAGAATCGTGCACCCCAGCAGTCAGCCCGGGACGGAACCATGAGCAGCCTGTTCGAGAAGCACCGCGAGACCCTGGAGAAGGCCCTGGACGCCTGCGAGAAGCGCTATTCGTGGACCGCGTATCCGGAGTCGCCCAGCAGCAAGATCCACGGCAGGGAGATCCCGGCCGCCGGGCTCGCCGCCTACCAGGACATGCTCGGCCGGCCGTTCGACATGGAGCTGCCGGGCACCGTCGGCGAGGTGGGCGAGGAGGTATCGCCGCTCACCGGCGAGGCGCTCGGCATCACCTATCCGAAGCTCGACCCCGACGAGGCCTTCGCCGCCGCGAAGCGGGCCCAGCAGGCCTGGCGCCGGGTGCCTGCCGCAGAGCGCGTGGGCATCTGCCTGGAGATGCTTGATCGCCTGGGCAGCGCGCAGTCCCTGTTCGTCAATGCCCACGCCACCGTCCACACCGCCGGGCAGAGCTTCATCATGGCCTTCGCCGGCTGCGGCGCCAACGCACTGGACCGGGGCCTGGAGGCACTCGCCTACGCCTGGAAGGCCATGAACGACGTGCCGGGCGAGGCGAACTGGCAGCGCCGCTTCGGCGCCGGTCCGGAGACCGAGCTGGAGAAGCGCTATCGCATCATGCCCCGCGGCATCGGGGTGGTGATCACCTGCGCCACCTTCCCCCAGTGGAACGGCTACCCGGCCATCATGGCGGATCTCGCCACCGGCAACGGCGTCATCGTGAAGCCGCACCCGAAGACCACGCTGCCCGTGGCGATCTTCGTGCGCACCATGCGCGAGGTGCTGGCCGAGGCGGGACACGACCCCGACCTGGTGCTGATGGCGGCGGACACCGAGGCCGAGCCGAACACGCTGGAGCTGATCCGGCATCCGGAGTGCGCCATCATCGATTTCACCGGCGGCCCCCGCTTCGGCGGCTGGATCGAGCAGCACTGCGCCGACAAGCTGGTGTTTACCGAGACCGCGGGCTGCAACTCCGTGGTGGTGGAATCCACAGACGACTTCGACGGCATGCGCCGCGCCATCGCCCACTCCCTGTGCCAGGCGTCGGCCCAGATGTGCACCAGCGTGCAGAACATCTTCGTGCCCCGCGGCGGCATCGAGGCCGACGGCCGGCATCTCTCCTTCGACGAGGTGGCGGCAGGCATCGTCGACGCGGTCGAGGAGTTCCTGGCCAACCCGAAGCAGGCCGGCAACCTGTGCGGCGCCCTGGTGGACCCGCGCATCTTCGAGGCCATCGACCGTATCCGGGACGGGGTGCGCGACCGGGGCCGCATCCTGCGCGACTCCGGGCCCTACGAGCACCCGGACTACCCGGAGGCGCGCACCGCGACGCCGCTGATCGTGCAGGTGGATACCGACGCCGGCGATCTCTTCGGCGAGGAGCACTTCGGGCCGATCTCGTTCGTCATCGCCGCCGACGACCCCGACGGGGCACTGGCCCGGGCCACCGACGACGTGCGCGCCCACGGCGCCATCACCTCCCACGTGTACTCCACCAACGATGCGTTTCTGGCCCGTGCCGAGGACGCCTACCACGATGCCGGTGCCTCCCTGTCGCTCAACCTGACCGGCATGCCGATCAACTTCGCCGCCGCCTACAGCGACTTCCACGTCACCGGCCTGAATCCGGCCGGCAACGCGTGCCTCGCCGACCTGGATTTCGTCACCCGGCGCTTCCGCTGGGTCCAGACCCGCTGGCCGCGCGCCTCCGATGCCGCCTGAACCGGCCCCGTTCGCGGGCCGGGTGGTGATCATCACCGGCGCGGGCAAGGGCCTCGGCCGGGCCTACGCCCGCCACCTGGCCGCCCGCGGCGCGCGGGTGCTGGTGAACAACCGCAGCCACGCGGGCGAGGAGCGGGCCTCCGCCGACCGGGTCGTGGACGAGATCCGCGCAGCCGGCGGCGAGGCCGTGGCCGACTACTCGGAGATCACCGCCGCCGGCGCCGGCGAGCGCCTGGTGGAGCTGGCGCTGGATACCTGGGGCCGCCTGGATGCGCACATCGCCAACGCGGGCGTCTCCGAAGGTCGGAGCTTCCACAAGCAGTCCGTCGAGGAGTTCCGGCGCAACTTCGAGGTGAACCTGTTCGGCACCGTGAACGTCCTGCACCCGGTCTTCCGGCATCTCTACGAACAGCGCGGCGGCGCCGTGCTGCTCAGCACCTCCGTGGCCGGGCTCTACGGCGAGCACGGCCTGCCGGCCTATTCGGCGTCGAAGGCGGCGCTGCTGGGCCTCACTTACGCGCTGGCCCACGAGGGCGCGGGACGCGGCGTGCGGGTGAACGCCATCGCGCCCTATGCCGCGACGCAGATGACCGAGGCCCACCTGCCCGAGGCGCTGCGGGAGCGCATGGCGCCGGACTACGTGGCGCCGGTGGCCGCCTGGCTGGTCGACGAGCGCTGCGCGCTGAACGGCGAGATCGTCATCTCGGGGGCCGGCAGGATCGCCCGCGCGCGCATGCACGAGACCGACGGGCGCCGGATGGAGGCTATGGAACCGGAAGCGGCGGGCGCCGCGCTGGAGCAGCTCGCCGGGCTGCCCTTCGACAGGACCGCACCGGCGGCGGTGGAGCATTTCCGCCGCTTCGTCGCAGAAGCGCCGGCAACGGACTGACCCCTCGGGGGAAACCGGTTCAGGGGATCCGCTTCGCTGCCTCGTATTCCCGGGCGATGGCGTCGACGATGTCCGCCAGCGGTTCCACCTCGTGGATCGTGCCCACGCCCTGGCCGGCCGACCACACGTCCTTCCACGCCTTCTTTTCGGACAGGTTCATGCCCGTGCCCGCCTCCAGGTTGTCCGGGTCCAGGCCGGCGGCCTCGATGCTCTGGCGCATGTAATAGGCGTGGGCGCCGGTGAAGAAGTCGGTCAGGACCAGGTCCGGGAACACGGAGTCCACCACCATCTGCTTGTACTCCTC
>CAYRZI010000040.1:0-21704 GCA_964428605.1 uncultured Woeseiaceae bacterium | reverse complement strand
ACGCTGTTGACGTCGGCGATCACCAGGCCGCCCCAGCCGTGCACGGTCTCCACCACTTCCTTCGGGCTGCCCAGCGCGGTGATGACGATGGGCGGGCGGTATTTCTCCAGGATGGCCAGTTCCTGCTCCAGCCGCTCATAGGTACGGTGCACCACCAGGTTCATGGCCCAGGCGTCGGTGGCGCCCGCGACCCGGTCGCGGCGGAAGCCGGCCAGCTGCTCGCTGATGGCCGCGACCCATTGCTCGAAGACGTCGATGGTGCGGGCGTTCGGTGCGGGGAAGGAGCCCAGCACGCCCGCGCGGGCGGCGGCCACCACCATGTCCGGCCCGGACACGAGGAACATGGGCGCGACCACCGCCGGCAGGCGCAGGCCCGCCCGGATCCGGTCGAAACGTTCTCGTGCACTGGCGTGTGTCATCGCACCACCCCGTGATTACGTCGGGTTCCGCTGAGGTTGCTCGCCACCGGTTGGCAATCAGTGACTTTCACGAATAGACTAACACAGGATTCGCGCGCGCCGCAGCCCGGCGGGCATTAGCGGACGGGCTCCGGGGAGGGCAATGGAGACACTCTTGCAGGATACGGTCCCGGTGTTGCTGGTCAACCTGGGAGTCACACTGGGGGCCGTACTGGCCCTCTGGCTGATCAGCATCCCGCTGCGCGACGTCAGCATCATCGACATGGCGTTCGCCCTCATCCTGCTGGCGGTGACCGGCACCACCTATGCGATGACCGACGGGGCGGAGCCGCGCAAGAACCTGATCCTGGTGCTGGTGGCGTTATGGGCCCTGCGCATCACGGCCCACCTGGTGGCGCGTAACTGGGGTCACGGCGAGGATCCCCGCTACGCGAAACTGCGCAGCTGGGTGGCGGACGACCGTGCCTTCGTCTGGCTGAGCCTCAGGCAGGTGTTCCTGCTGCAGGGCATCGTGCTGTGGCTGGTATCGCTGCCGGTGCAGGTGGGCCAGATCTACCGGGAACCGGCGGACCTCGGCATCGCCGCCTTCGCCGGGGCCGCGCTGTGGCTGGTGGGCTTCGTGTTCGAGACGGTGGCCGACTGGCAACTGACCCGCTTCCGCGCCGACCCGGCCAACCGGGGCAGGGTGCTGGATACCGGCCTTTGGCGCTATTCCCGGCACCCGAACTATTTCGGCGAACTCTGCGTCTGGTGGGGTCTGTTCCTGATCGCCTGCGACAATCCGTGGGGATTGCTGACCATAATCGGCCCGATCGGCTACACTTACCTCATAGTGAACGTCACCGGCCAGCGGACGCTGGACAAGAAGATGGCGCGGGAGAAACCGGGGTACAGGGACTACATGGACAAGACCAGCGGGATGATCCCCCTGCCGCCGCGACGTGCGAGAGACGGCAGGGGCGATGGCAGCTGAGAGCAGGGCCCAACGGGACCTGATCCTCAACAGCCAGGTGGCGCAGGCGCTGGCGGTCATCGGCGACCGCTGGGCGATGCTCGTGATCCGGGACGTGTTCCTGGGCTTCCGCCGCTTCGAGGATCTGCGCCATCGCAGCGGTGCCGCACGCGGCACGCTGGCCTCGCGGCTGAAGCGGCTGGTGGAGAACGGCATCCTCTACCGCAATCCCTACCAGGTGTCCCCGCCGCGCTACGAATACCGGCTGACGGACAAGGGCCTGGACCTCTACCCGGTGCTGCTCTCCATCTGGAAGTGGGACACCGAGTGGGGCGACGACCGCGAGCTGCCGCCCGAGTTGATCCACGAGGTCTGCGGCAAGCCGATGAAGCCGGTCTTCGTCTGCGGCGCCTGCGGGGAGCCCATACGCCTCTACGACGTGCGTTTCGAGCCGGGCGAGGACGACCGGCGCGCCACTCCCGTGCCGCCCCGCTTCCAGCGCCGCTCCAAGAGCAGGGGCAGATCCGGCACGGCGGCCGACGAGCGCTGCTTCCATACCCTGGACATCATCGGCGACCGCTGGACGGGCCTGGTCGCCGCGGCGGCCTATTTCGGCCTGCGGCGCTACGACGACATCGCACGCGGCATCGGGATCGCCACCAACATCCTGTCCGACCGGCTGAAGCTGCTGGTGGACAACGGCGTCATGGTGCGCCGAGCCTACCAGCAGCGCCCCGTGCGTTACGAGTACCGCCTCACCGAGAAGGGGATGGACCTCTATCTCGTGGCCGTGATGATGCACGAGTGGGCGAACCGCTGGATCGTCAACCGGGACCGTCAGCCGCTGCTGCTGATCCACAAGCCCTGCGGTCAGCGGCTCGATTCCCGGATGGTCTGCAGCGAGTGCGGCGGGAGGCTGCGTCCGGAGGACGTGGCCTACGATCGGGAAGCCTGGCGCCCCCGGGGTCGGGCCGCCGGCCAGCGCTCCTGATCAGCCGCCGACACGCTCCAGGATGAGGCCCGTGCCGACGCCGGCCGCCCCGGACAGGGCCACCAGGCCCACCGTCAGGTCCTGACGCTCCAGTTCGTCGAGTACGGTGCCGACCAGGCTCGCGCCGGTGGCGCCCATGGCGTGACCCAGTGCGATGGCGCCGCCGTTCGGGTTGATTTGCTCCGCATCCCAGGCCATGTCGCGCACGAATTTCACGCAGACCGCCGCGAACGCCTCGTTGAATTCCACCAGGTCAACGTCGCCGTGGTCCATGCCGGCCTTCGCCAGCACCGCATCCACCACGTCGATGCCGCCCGTGAGCGCCAGCAGTTCGCTCGACGAGACGTTGGCCATGGCCCGGATGCGCGCACGAGGCTCGAGCCCGGCCGCCTCGCCGGCCGCCCGGCTGCCGAGTGCCACCAGCGAGGCACCGTCCACCACGGCGGGCGAGTTGCCGGCATGATGCAGGTAGTCGAGCTCACCGAGTTCCGGGAATGCCGCCCTGAAGGCGGCGGCATAGCCCTTCTCGCCGAATTCGGTGAACAGCGGTTCGAAGGTGGCGAGTTTCTCCGTCGTGACGCCGGGCCGTACGCATTCGTCCTGTTTCACCGTCGCACCCGACGCCGGATCCTCCACGGCCACCAGCGACTTCGCGAAGCGGCCCTCGTCCTGCGCCCGGGCCGCGCGCTGCTGGCTGCCGACGGCGTAGGCGTCGCATTCCTCCCGGCCGATGCCTTCCAGGCTGCCGACCAGGTCCGCGGCGAGGCCCATCGGCACGAAGCGGGTCTTCTGTGCCACCGCCGGATCCGAGTAGAAGGCCGCCTTGTCCGAGAGCATGGGTACCCGCGACATGCACTCGACGCCGCCGGCGAACACCAGCTCGTCCATGCCGGTCGCGATCTTCATCGCGGCGAAGTTGCAGGCGTCCAGGCCCGAGGAGCAGTAGCGGTTGACCGTGATTCCGGGCACCGAGGCCGGCAACCCCGCATACAGCGCCGCCACCTTGGCGATGTTGCCGCCCTGTTCGCCCACCTGGGTCACGCAGCCCAGGATGAGGTCGTCGATGCGCCCGGCCTCGAATCCCGTACGCCCGAGCATTGCGCCGATAAGCGTCTTCTGCAGGTCCAGCGGCGTCAGGCCGTTCAGGGCGCCGCCTTCGCGGCCCTTGCCCCGCGGCGTGCGCACGGCATCATAGATGAACACGTCGGTCATGGTGGCGGCTCCGGTTGCTGCGGCCGGGGTGCCGTTCGATTGCGAACGCCCCACCCGCGCTATATAGTCGCCACAGTCTATTTATGAAAGCCAATGGTTTCAACGAGTTCGCCCGATGAAGAAAGCGATCGATTTCTACTTCGACTTCTCCTCTTCCTACAGCTACATTGGCCAGCACCGGCTGCGCGCACTGGCCCGGGAATTCGACGTCCGGGTGGATAGCAAGCCGATCGCGCTGGGCGCCATCTTCAAGGCGCGCGGCCATGCGCCGCCCCGGCCGGACTCGCTGAAGGGCAAATACGTGTGGCACGACGTCGAACGCTCGGCAGCCGAGTGGGGCCTGCCCTATCACTGGCCGAACCCGTTCCCCTTCAACAGCATCCTCGCGGCCCGCGCCTACTGGTTCCTGAAGGACATCGACGAGGAGGACGCGGAGACCTGGATCGGCGCCGTGTTCGACGCCAGCTACGGCCAGGGCCGCGATGCTTCCGACCCGGCCGTGCTCGCCGAGGTGGCCGCCGGTCTGGACCTGGATGCGGACGAGGTGATGCAGGGGACGTCGCAGGACGGCGTGAAGCGCAAGCTCAAGGACGTGACCGACGAGGCGATGGGCCGGGGCGTGTTCGGTGCGCCCACCTATTTCCTGGACGGGGAGATGTACTGGGGCGCCGACCGCATCGACCAGATGTGGCGTACCCTGGAGCGTGAGCGGCAGGCCGAGCAATGAGTGCCAGAGTCTACGTCCTGGGCGGCTATCAGACGGATTTCGCTGCGAACTGGGCGCGCAACGGCGAGGAGCTGTTCGACGCCTTCGCGCATACCGTGCACTCCGGCGTCGATACCGCGGGCATCGAGCCCGAGGAGATCGAAGTGGCTCACGTCGGCAACTTCGCCGCCGAGCTGTTCTGCAGGCAGGGCCATCTCGGCGGCTTCTTCGCCGCGCTGCACCCTGCTTTCTCCGGCAAGCCCGCTTCCCGGCACGAGGCCGCCTGTGCCTCCGGCAGCATCGCGCTGCTGTCCGCGGCGGCCGACATCGAGGCCGGCCGCTACAATCTGGCCGCCGTGATTGGCATCGAGCAGATGCGCAACGTGCCCGGGCAGACCGCCGCGGACCTGATCGGCGGCCCCGCCATGTGGAGCGGCCACGAGTGCACGGACGTGGAGTTCCCCTGGCCGCACCTGTTCAGCGAACTGGCGGACGAGTACGACCGCCGCTACGGCCTGCGCCACGAGCACCTGGCGGCGATCGCGAAGACCAACTTCGACAACGCCCGGCGCAACCCGAACGCCCAGACCCGCCGCTGGCAGTTCTCCGACGCCAGTTTCGCCGAGGACGACGAGGCCAACCCGGTCATCGAGGGCCGCCTGCGCAAACAGGACTGCGGCCAGATCACCGACGGCGCCGCCGTCGTCTTCCTGGCCGGCGCGGAGAAGGCGGCCGAATACGCGAAGCGCCACGGCATGAGCCTGGAGGACCTGCCCTGGATCCTGGGCTGGGGGCACCGTACGGCGCCCATCACCTATGCGCAGAAGATCGCCGAAAGCGAGGGCTCGCCCTATGTCTTCCCCCACGTCCGCGGCGCCATCACCGACGCGTTCGCGCGTGCCGGCCTGGAGAGCGTCGACCAGCTGGACGGCATCGAAACACACGACTGCTTCACCAGCACCGAGTACATGGCCATCGATCACTTCGGCATCACGGCGCCCGGTCAGAGCTGGAAGGCGGTGGAGGAAGGCCACATCGCCTTCGACGGCCGTATCCCGGTCAACGCGAGCGGCGGGCTGATCGGCCTCGGCCATCCCGTGGGTGCCACCGGCGTGCGCATGATGCTGGACAGCTACAAGCAGGTCACGGGCCGCGCCGGCGACTATCAGATCGAGGGCGCGAAGACGGTGGCCACCCTGAACATCGGCGGCAGCGCCACCACCACCGTGAGCTTCGTCGTCGGCCGCTGAATCCGGCGGCGGCCGCCCGGTGCGGGCCGGCTGGCGGAAAACCGCAATTCGGTCCCCGCACGGTATTCGGTACACTACCCGGCCTCATTGGCGCAGCTGCCCCCGCGGCGGGCCATAAGCCCGGGCGTCGCCGTGCCCGGGCCGGCGCCTGCGATCCTTCAGCAGAGAGAAACCGGGAGGCCTCCCCCTGATAAAGAGACTCATCATCGTGGTCGCGGTCACGGGCGCGCTGTTCGGTGGCCTGTTCGCCTGGAAGGCCATGCAGTCCCAGAGCGGCGGCCCGCGAGGCCAGCCCGCCGCGGTCATCACCACGGCGGAGGTCACGCGGGAGTCCTGGACGCCCGCCATCGCAGCCGTGGGCAGTGCCGTACCCACCAGCGGGATCATGGTGGCCGCCGAGGTGCCGGGCAAGGTCAGCGAGATTTTCTTCATCACCGGCGACCGGGTGGAGCAGGGCGCGCGCATCGTGCAGCTGGACGACGAGGTGGACCGCGCCGAACTCGAGACGCTGCTCGCCGACCGCAAACTGGCGGCGATCACGCTGGAGCGCACGCGCAGGCTGGTGACGGACAAGCTCGCCTCGGCGTCGGAGCTGGACGAGGCAGAGGCCCGGCTGGAGAGCCTGGAGGCCCAGGTGGCCGCCAAGCGGGCCGTCATCCGCAAGAAGGACGTGCGGGCACCCTTCGCGGGCGAGCTCGGTATACGGCGCGTGAGCCCGGGCCGCTACGTGGCCGCGGGGGAGGAAATCGTGAGCCTGGTCTCGCTGGCGCCAATCTTCATCGAGTTCACGCTGCCGGAGCGCTATCTCGGCCGCCTGGGCCGGGACCAGCAGGTGGAGGCCGAGGTGCCGGCGTATCCGGAGCGTGTCTTCACCGGACGTATCCATGCCATCACGCCGGGCATCGACGAGGGCACCCGCAGCGTGCGGGTCCGAGGCATCTTCGCCAACGACGACCGGGCGCTCAGACCCGGCATGTTCGCCGAAGTACGCATCCTCGAGGAGCGGCAGCGCCAGGTGGTCACGCTGCCCTACCAGGCGGTGACCTACGATCCCTACGGCAGCTCGGTGTTCGTGGTGGAGGAGGGCGAGGGCGGCCTGATCGCCACGCGCCGTCAGGTGGACACGGGCGAGGTGCGTGACGGCCGGGTGGAGATCGTGAGCGGCCTCGAGCCGGGCGACCGGGTGGTTGCTGCGGGCCAGAACAAACTCCGGACGGGCCAGCCTGTCACGGTGGACAATTCCGTCGAACTGGAGGCGCGCCGGCCGGACGGGGCATGAAGTTCACCGACCTGTTCATCCGCCGGCCGGTGCTGGCCAGCGTCATCAGTCTCCTGATCCTGGTGCTGGGCCTGCGCTCCATCACGGCTCTGGAGGTGCGCCAGTACCCGGAGACGAAGAACACGGTGGTGACCGTCAGCACCAGCTACCCGGGCGCCAGCAGCGAACTCATCAAGGGCTTCATCACCACGCCGTTGCAGCAGGCCATCGCCGAGGCCGAGGGCATCGACTACCTCTTCTCCCGCAGCCTGCAGGGGCGCTCGGTGATCGAGGCCCACATGGTGCTGAACTACGACCCCAACGCGGCCGTGGCGGAGATCCAGGCCAAGGTGGCCAGTCAGCGTAACGTGCTGCCGTCGGAGGCCGAGGATCCGGTCATCGAGGCCACCGTCGGCGGGCGCACCTCGCTCATGTACCTGGTCTTCTACGGCGGCGAGATGAGCGCCTCGGAGACCACCGACTACCTGCTGCGGGTGGTACAGCCCCGGCTGCAGGCCGTGCAGGGCGTAGCCTCCGCGGATCTGTTCGGCGGCAAGACCTTCGCCATGCGCATCTGGCTCGACCCGGACCGCATGGCTGCGCTGGACGTCTCGGCGGCCGAGGTCCGCGAGGTACTGGTCGAGAACAACTACCTGGCGGCGGTGGGCAGCACCAAGGGACAGTACGTCGCCATCGACCTGTCCGCCGACACCGACATCAGCGATGCCGACGCCTTCCGCGACCTGGTGGTGCGCAGCGGCGACGATACGCTGGTGCGCCTGGGCGACATCGCCGACGTGGAGCTCGGCGCCGAAAACTACGACTCGGTGAGCTGGTACAGCGGCGAGTCCTCGGTGGTAATCGCCATCGACCCGGCGCCGGGCGCCAACCCGCTGGACGTCTCCCGCCGGGTCAACGTCGCCATGGAAGACATCGGCCGCCAGCTTCCGGCAGGACTCTCCGGCGAGGTCTCCTTCGATGCCAGCCGCTTCATCGAGGACTCCATCGACGAGGTGTTCCGCACGCTGGCCGAGGCGGTGCTCATCGTACTGACGGTGATCTTCCTCTCGCTCGGCTCCATCCGTGCCGCGCTGATACCGGCCGTGGCCGTGCCGCTGTCGCTGATCGGCGGCGCATTCGTGATGCTGCTGCTGGGCTTCTCCATCAACCTGCTGACGCTGCTGGCGATGGTGCTGGCCATCGGCCTGGTGGTGGACGACGCCATCATCGTGGTGGAGAACGTCCATCGCCACATCGAGGAAGGTCTCTCCCGGCGCGAGGCCGCCGTCGTCGGTGCGCGGGAGATCGGGCTGCCCATCATCGCCATGACCACCACGCTGATCGCCGTGTACGCGCCCATCGGCTTCATGGGCGGACTCGTGGGCACCCTGTTCACGGAATTCGCCTTCGCCCTGGCGGGGGCGGTGCTGATTTCGGGCATCGTCGCTCTGACCCTCTCGCCCATGCTCTCCGCCCGGGCGCTGACCCGCTACGGCGAGCCCGGCCGGTTCGAGCAGCGGGTGGAACGGTTCTTCCAGTGGCTGGCGGAGCGCTACCGGCTGCTGCTGCATGCCTCCCTGGATACGGTGCCGGTGACCATCGTGTTCGCGCTGATCGTGCTGGGCAGCATCTGGTTCATGTTCACGACGGTGCCCGAGGAACTGGCGCCGGTGGAGGACCAGAGCATCCTGTTCGTCCAGGCGCGCGGCCCCCAGACGGCCACGCCGGAATACAACGAGACCTGGGCCCGGCGCATGGTCGATCTCTTCCAGGAGGTACCCGAGTACGAGGACAGCTTCCTGTTCCTGGGCATGGGCGGCGACAACAGCACGGTGTTCGGCGGCTTCCAGATGGCGCCGGGGGACGAGCGCGAGCGCACCCAGATGGAGGTGCAGCCGGAGCTGCAGCAGGCCGTCTCAAGGATCGCCGGCCTGCAGGCGGCAGTATTCCCGCGCCCGGATCTGCCGGGCTCCGCCGGCGGGCTGCCGGTGCAGTTCGTGGTCACCTCGCCGGCGGACTACGAGCGTGTGGACGGCGTGGTCGACGGCCTGATGGGCGAGGCCATGCAGAGCGGACTGTTCGCCTTCGTGCGCAAGTCCATCGATTTCTCCCGGCCGCGCATTACGCTGCATATCGATCGCGACCGGGCGGGCATCCTCGGCATCTCCATGCAGGATGTCGGTCGCACGCTGTCCACCATGCTGGGCGAGGGCTACGTCAACCGCTTCAACCTGGAGGGTCGCAGCTACCGGGTCATCCCTCAGGTCGGCCGCGAGTTCCGGCTGAATGCCGCCATGCTGGAGGACTACTACGTGCCCGCTGCCGGCGGCGGGATGGTGCCGCTGTCCGCGCTGGTGAGCTTCGAGCGCACGGTGGAGCCGGCGGAGCGCACCCAGTTCCAGCAGCTGAACTCCATCGCCGTCGAGGGCGCCATGGCACCCGGCGTGACCCTGGGCGATGCGCTGTCGTTCCTGGAGGAGCGCGCGCAGGCGTCTTTTCCGGTGGGCTTCAGCTGGGACTACAGCGGGGAGTCGCGCCAGTACAAGCAGCAGTCGAGCGCGCTGGTGATCACGTTCTTCATATCGCTGCTGGTCATCTACCTGGTGCTGGCCGCCCAGTTCGAGAGCTGGCGCGACCCGTTCATCATCCTGGTCTCCGTGCCGATGTCCGTGGCCGGCGCGCTGATCTTCATGACCCTCGGTCTGGCCACCATCAATATCTATACCCAGGTGGGGCTCATCACGCTGATCGGGCTGGTGGCCAAGAACGGCATCCTGATGGTTGAGTTCGCCAACCAGCTGCGCGCACGCGAGGGGCTGGACAAGCGCGCCGCCGTGGAGAAGGCTGCGGCCGTGCGGCTCCGGCCCATTCTGATGACCACTGCGGCGATGATCTTCGCCATGGTGCCGCTGCTGACCGCTTCCGGCGCCGGTGCCGTGAGCCGCTTCAACATCGGCCTGGTCATCGCCAGTGGTCTCGGCATCGGCACCCTGTTCACGCTGTTCGTGGTGCCGGCGTTCTACCTGCTGCTGACCGGCGAGATCGAGCAGCGGCAGGAAGAAGCGTAGGAGGGCCTTCAGGCCCGGCCGCCGTATCGCGCCTGAAGGCGCTCCTACATGGTTAATTCCCGCCTCAGCACCTTGCCCAGCGGATTACGCGGCAGCGCTTCCATGACCACCATCTCCTGGGGCCACTTGTAGGAGGCCACCTGCAGGCTCTTCAGGTGTTCGACGACGTCGTCCAGGGTGACGCTCTCACCCGGCCTCGGCACGACGGCCGCGCAGACCTTCTCGCCCAGCACTTCGTCGGGGATGCCGAACACGGCCGCCTCCTGCAGGGCGGGGTGACTCTCGACCAGAGAGTCCAGCTCCGCCGGCGAGATGTTCATGCCGCCGCGGATGATCAGTTCCTTCACCCGGCCGATGAAGCGGTAGCGCCGCGGTATCGGCTCGCCGTCGTCCACGAGCTCGAACAGGTCGCCGGAGTGATAGAAGCCGTCGGCGTCGATCACCTCGGCGTTCAGCTCGTCGTCCTGCCAGTAGCCGTCGAAGCGCATCGCCCCGTCGAAGCAGAGTTCGCCCGGCCGCCCGGGTTCGTTGATGACCTCGCCCGTCTCCGGGTCCTTCAGGCAGGTGATGATCTTCTTCTGGAACTGCGACGGCCACTCCAGCCCTTCCACGCCGAAGCGCGGGAAGTAGAGCGCGCGGTCCTCCGGGTCCGGGAAATCCTCGCCGGTGCTGAACAGCGAGCAGCCCTCGTTGGAGCCGAAGATGTTCACCACCACGATGCCGTGCTGCTCCTGCCAGCCCTTCACCATCCAGGGCGCGAGCGGCGCGGAGCCCGAGCCGATGCAGCGCAGATGGCTGATGTCGGTCTTCGCCAGCAGGTCCTCGTTTTTCAGCAGCAAATTCAGGATGGCGGGCGGGGCCACCGTGTAGTTGATCTTCTCCTCCGCCATCTGGCGCAGGAACACCGGCAGGTCGAAGGGGTGATGCTGTACCAGCTTGCCCCGGGTCATGAGCCAGGGCATGACCATGCCGCCGAGGGAGGCGATGTTGACCATCGGGAACGGGTTGAGGATGTTCTCGCCTTCCTGCAGCTGCCCGCACTCGCTGCAGGACTCCCCGTTGACCACCCAGTGGGCGTGGTGGCGCGGGACGCCCTTGGGCCGCGACTCGGTGCCCGACGTCCAGCACAGCGTGAGCGTCTCGTGAGGATCGATCTCCAGCTCACCGAGATACGCCCGCAGGGGCTCCGGGTCGGCCCCGGCGAGCCGCTGCAGCGACAGGTCGGTGGGGTCCGTTTCCTGTTCGCGCCACACGAGCAGGTGACGCAGCCGGTCGAACTCGGGCGCGAGCGCCTCCGCGCGGGCGGCAGGCTCGGTGTCCTTGAAGCGGGGCACCGTCATGAAGGCGCTGGCGCCGGACTTGCCCAGGATGTAGCGCAGCTCGTGCTCACGGAACTGCATCGCCACCGGGCAGAAGACGAGCCCCAGGCGGGCGCAGGCGAGGAACGTGACCACGCCCTCCACCGTATTCGGCAGCTGGGTTGCCAGCACGTCGTCCTTGCGCAGACCGAGGGCCAGGAGGCGGCTGGCCAGCCCGTCCACCAGGCGGTCGAGTTCGGCGAAGGTATAGCGCTGCGGCGGCGTGCCGGTCAGCTCTTCCTTGTTCGGCGGATCCACCACCGCCTCGTTGCTGCCGGCTGCAACGACCGCGGCGCGGAAGACTTCGTCGACGGTGGTAGTGTCCCACCAGCCCCGCCGCTGGTACTCGGCAATCCTCTCCGGTGAACTCTGGATCATCTTGGTCCGGCCTCTCTCCCGCATCGCTATTCGGATTCCCCCAAGTATAGAGTCATGTTATGCAAGCGACCATAGCCAGTGGCAGTAGCCCGGCCCGCCGCCGCACGGCCGTGGTCACTTGCATTATTCGACCCGGTCGGTGAGGATCGGTTCATCCGGGGAAGCGCCGAGGACACCGCGCCGATGACCGATTTCCGCAACGCCCCGTTCCGGGAGGTCGCCTTCCCGCCGGCCCGCATGGCGGTGGAGCAGCGCGCCGACGGCACGCTGATCGTCACCCCGGAGACGATCCTCGCGCCCTACGTCCCCAACCTGCTGCTGGAGCTGGAACGCCAGGCCGAGGAGCGTCCGGGCCAGCCCTATCTCGTGGAGCGGGAGGGCGGCGACGGGGAGTGGGTGCCGCATACCTACCGGGAGACCCGTCGGGATGCCCATGCGGTCGCCCAGTGGCTGCTGGACAACCATGTGCCGCCGGACCGCTCCATGCTGATCCTGTCCGGCAACTCCATCCGCCACGCGGTCTTCAAGTACGGTGCCATGGCGGTCGGCGTGCCGGTGTGTCCGGTCAGCGTCAATTATGCGCTCATGGGCGGGGCCGGCGATTACCGCCGGCTGAAGCACGTGCTGGAGCTGGTGCGGCCGGCCGTCGTGTTCGCCGAGCAGACCGCACTCTACAAGACGGCGCTCGAGTCCGTGGACTTCGGCGATGCCATCGTGGTCACCGAGGAGCCGGAACTGCTCGAGCGCCCGGCGGTCGCCATATCGCAGGTGCTCGCACTGCGCGCAGGGCCGGAAGTGCTGGCCTCGATCGGGGAGCTGGAGCCCGACGCGCCGGCCGTCTACATGCTTACATCAGGCTCCACCAGCCTGCCGAAAGCGGTCATCCAGACCCAGCGCATGATCATGGCGAACCTGGCCCAGGGGCGCCAGGTGCTGGGTGAGACGGCGGGCTGGGGCGAGGTGATGCTGGACTGGCTGCCCTGGAACCACGTCTCGGGTGCCTGCAGCAAAATGGGTGTTCTGGTCAGCGGCGGCACGCTGCACATCGACGGCGGGCGTCCCCTGCCGGGCCAGTTCGACCTGACAATCCGCAACCTCAAGGAGGTGCCGGTCAGTTTCTTCACCAACGTGCCCGCCGGCTACGCCATGCTGGCCGACGCGCTGGAGCGCGACGGCGAGCTGCGCGAGCGCTTCTTCTCGAAGCTCCGTCTCGCGCTCTACGGGGGCGCCGGCCTGCCCCAGGCGCTGTACGACCGGCTGCAGGAGCTGGCGGTCCGCACCACCGGCAAACGGGTCTTCTTCACCACCGGCTACGGGGCCACGGAGACCGCCTCGGGCTGCATGGCCATCTATTTCGACAGCGAAGAGGTGGGCATCGGCCTGCCGATGCCCGGCCTGACGATCAAGCTGGTGCCGCAGCAAGACCGTTACGAGATCCGGATGAAGGGCCCGATGATCACGCCGGGTTATCTGCACATGCCGGAGAAGAACGCCGAGGTATTCGATGCCGAAGGCTACTTCGTCATCGGCGACGCAGCGCAGTTCAACGAACCTGCAGACATCGAGCGGGGGCTGAAATTCGCCGGCCGCCTGGCCGAGGAGTTCAAGCTGGCCAACGGCACCTGGGTCTCTGCCGGCAACCTGCGGGCCGCCGTGGTGCAGGCCTGCTCGCCGCTGGTGAGCGACGTCCTGGTCTGCGGGCTGAACCGCGACTACGTCGCCGTGCTCGCCTGGCCGAATCCGGCCGGCGTCGAGCAGGTAATCGGGGGTGCACCACCCGCCGGCGCCCTGGCCGGTGAGTCCGCCATACGCGAACACCTCCGCCGGGCCCTGGGGGCCCACAACGCCGCCAATCCGGGCTCGAGCACGCGCATCCGCCGCATCGCGTTCCTGGACGAGCCCCCCAGCATCGACGGCCACGAGCTCTCGGACAAGGGCACGGTGAACCAGTCGGTGGCGCTGCGCCGGCGCGCAGGCGACGTGGAGCGCCTGTACCAGAACCCGCCCGGCCCGGACGTCGTCGTCCTCGACTGATCCGCCGCCTGCGGAACTGCTCCCCGTCCCGTCCGGAAGGCCCGCCCGGGGCGAGCCGCCTGCCGTGCCGGCCCGGTTCTCCGGGGTCTCCCTGCGCCTTGGCGTGACCCGCGTAGGTATCTACCAGTATGGAGTCACGGAGTGCATGATCCAACAATATACGCGGATGGGGGACTAGCGCCTGAGAGACAAGCAGAACGCTACGTATCGAACCCGTCCGCGCTGGTGACGGCCAGCCGCGTTGCGGCCCTCGATGGTGGCATGCGCGGGCCGGCCGGTTCAGCGACGAACATAGCAGCAGAAGAGGACGTCGCCATGGCAGCCCGAGAAACCCTATACGAGGTCATGCGCCAGCATGGCATCACCCGCCGCAGCTTTCTGAAATTCTGCAGCCTGACCGCAGCCGGCCTCGGCCTCGGTCCGGAGTTCGCGGGCAAGATCGCCTACGCGCTCGAGACCAAGCCACGTACGCCCGTGATCTGGCTGCACGGACTGGAGTGCACCTGCTGCACCGAGGCTTTCATCCGCTCGGGTAATCCCCTGGCCAGCGACGTCGTGCTGTCCATGATCTCTCTGGACTACGACGACACGCTCATGGCAGCCGCCGGTCATCAGGCGGAGGAGATCCTGAAGCAGACCATCGAGAAATACGACGGCGAATTCATCCTGGCCTGCGAGGGCAACCCGCCGCTGAACGAGGACGGGGTCTACTGCATGACGGGCGGAGTGCCCTACCTCGACAAGCTCAAGGAGATGGCAGCTCACTGCAAGGCCATCGTCGCCTGGGGCTCCTGCGCTTCCTGGGGCTGTGTGCAGGCCGCGAAGCCTAACCCGACCCGCGCCGTCCCGATCCACAAGGTGATCAAGGACAAGCCCATCGTGAAGGTGCCGGGTTGCCCGCCGATTCCGGAGGTCATGACCGGCGTGTTGACCTACATGATCGCCTTCGACCAGCTTCCCGAACTGGATCGCCAGGGTCGGCCGAAGATGTTCTACAGCCAGCGACTGCACGACAAGTGCTACCGGCGGCCGCACTTCGACGCCGGCCAGTTCGTCGAGGAGTTCGACGACGAGGGCGCCAAGAAGGGCTACTGCCTGTACAAGGTCGGCTGCAAGGGCCCGACCACGTACAACGCCTGCTCCACGGTGGAGTGGAACGACGGCCTGTCCTGGCCGGTGAAGTCGGGCCATGGCTGCCTCGGCTGTGCCGAAGACGATTTCTGGGACAAGGGCAGCTTCTACAGTGCGATCGGCAAACTCGACGTCGCTCCAACCGGCGCCGAGGCCACGGCCGATCAGATCGGCGGAGTACTCGCCGGTGCAGCGGCGATTGGCGTAGCGGCCCACGCGGTCGGCTCCGCCGTCAGCCACATGACGCGCAAACAGCCTGAGGAGACGCAGTAATGGCCAGCATCACCACGCCGAACGGCTTCAATCTTGACGACAGCGGTCAGCGCGTGGTCGTGGACCCGGTCACCCGGATCGAGGGCCACCTGCGCATCGAAGTCAATGTCGACGAGAACAATGTCATCCAGAACGCCGTGTCCACCGGCAACATGTGGCGCGGTCTGGAAGTGATCCTCAAGGGCCGCGATCCCCGCGATGCCTGGGCTTTCGTCGAGCGTATCTGCGGTGTGTGCACCGGCGTGCACGCCATTCAGTCAGTACGCTGCGTCGAGGATGCCCTGGGTATCGAGATCCCGGCCAACGCCAATCACATCAGGAACCTGATGATGCTGGCGCAGTACACCCAGGATCATCTCGTGCACTTCTACCATCTGCACGCCCTGGACTGGGTGGACGTGGTCAGCGCGCTGAGCGCCGACCCCAAGGCCACTTCCCAGCTGCAGCAGTCGATCAGCAACTGGCCGAAGTCTTCGCCGGGCTACTTCAGCGACGTGCAGAACAAGCTGAAACGCTTCGTCGAATCCGGCCAGCTGGGTATCTTCTCCAACGCCTACTGGGGCAGCCCGGCCTACAAGCTGCCGCCGGAGGCGAACCTGATGGCGGTGACGCACTATCTGGAGGCACTGGACTTCCAGAAGGAGATCGTGAAGGTCCACACGGTCTTCGGCGGCCGTAACCCGCATCCGAACTGGCTGGTCGGCGGTGCTCCCTGCTCGATCAACATGAACGATACGGGTGGCGTCGGTGCGCTCAACATGTACTGGATGAACCTGGTGTCCGACATCATCAACCAGTCCATCCAGTTCGTGGATCAGGTCTACATCCCCGACCTGAAGGCGATTGCGTCGTTCTACAAGGACTGGGGTTTCGGCGGCGGCCTGTCCAGCAAGAACGTGATGTCCTACGGCGACTTCCCGCGCTTTGCGAACCAGTTCGACAACGACAGCTTCATGCTCCCGCAGGGCGCGATCCTGAACGGCGACCTGTCGACGGTCTACGATGTCGACCCGAGGGATCCGGAGCAGGTGCAGGAATTCGTCACCCACTCCTGGTACGACTACCCGGGCGACCCCAACGCAGGGCTCCATCCCTGGGACGGCATCACGGAGCCGAAGTTCGAGCTCGGCCCGAATGCCAAGGGCACCAAGACGAAGATCGAGGCTCACGACGAAAACGCCAAGTACTCCTGGCTGAAGGCGCCACGCTGGCGCGGCAACGCAATGGAGGTGGGCCCGCTGGCCCGCTACATCGTGGCTTACGCACGCGGAAACGAGGAGATAAAGGCACAGGTGGACGGCCTGCTGAGCGACCTGGACCTGCCGATCACCGCTTTGTTCTCGACGCTCGGGCGTACCGCGGCACGCGGGCTCGAAACCTCCTGGGCAGCCCACAAGATGCGCACTGTCTTCGACGAGATGATGGCCAACATCAAGGCGGGCGACAGCGCGACGGCGAACATGACCAAATGGGAGCCGGAGACCTGGCCGGAGGACGCCAAGGGTGTCGGTTACGGCGAAGCGCCGCGCGGTTCGCTCGGCCACTGGATCCACATCCAGGACGGCAAGATCGCCAACTATCAGGCGGTCGTGCCTTCGACCTGGAATGCCTCACCGCGTGATCACGAGGGCAATATCGGCGCCTACGAGGCGGCACTGCTCGGCACGCCCATGGCGGACCCGGAACAGCCACTGGAGATCCTGCGTACGATCCACAGCTTCGATCCCTGCCTCGCCTGCGCCACGCACGTGATCTCGCCCGACGGCGAGGAACTCACGTCGGTGAAGATCCGCTAGGGGTTCTGGCTAACAGAGGAATCGACTAGGAGACGATCATGGCAACGAGCACAGAGGCGATGGGTGGGCGCAGTCCTGCGAACCTGAAGCCCGAGTATATCTACGAGGCGCCGGTCCGCATCTGGCACTGGGTCCACGCCATCAGTATCGTGGTGCTGTGCGTCACCGGCTATCTGATCGGGAATCCGCTGCCGAGTGTGCCGGGGGAGGCGAGTGAGTCCTTCCTGATGGGCAACATCCGGATGATCCATTTCATTGCGGGTTACGTATTCACGATCGGACTGCTGGTGCGGATCTACTGGGGCTTCGTCGGCAACAAGTACTCCCGGGAGTTGCTCTACCTGCCCGTCTGGAAGGCGAGCTGGTGGAAGGAGCTGTTCCACGAGATCAAGTACTACAGCTTCCTGACCCGGAAGACGTACAAGACGAAGGCGCACAACCCGCTGGCACAGAGCGCGATGTGGTTCTTCAATTTCATCCTGGGCCTGTTCCTGGTGATCACGGGCTTCGCGCTTTATTCGGAGGGGCTGGGTGACGGCAGCTGGGCAGACGTACTGTTCGGCTGGGTATTCGTCCTCTTCCCGAACTCGATGGGCGTGAAGACCTGGCACAATTTCGGCATGTGGCTGATCATCGTTTTCGCGATCATCCATACCTACATGGCGATACGCGCCGATCTCATGGGCCGGCAGTCCAGCGTCAGCACGATCATGTCCGGCTGGCGGTTCTACAAGGACGACTACCCGGGTGACGAACCGCGGTGACGGACGACATAGCGCAAATAGCGCCCGACGGGGACCCCGTCGGCTTCGAGACCCTCATCCTCGGAATCGGGAATCCGCTCTGGGCCGATGAGGGTTTCGGCGTGCGCGCCGCCGAGCAACTGAACGCGCAGTACGAATTCCCGCCGGAAGTCCGTGTGATGGACGGCGGGACGCTCGGCCTGATGCTGCTGCCCTACGTGCGCTCCGCCAAGAACCTGCTCATCCTCGACGCCATCGACTTCGGTCTCGAGCCCGCCGAGATGAAGGTCATCGTCGGCGACGACGTACCGAAATTCATGGGCGTGAAGAAGATGAGCATGCATCAGACCGGCTTCCAGGAGGTGCTGATGTCGGCCGAGATGTTCGGCCAGGCGCCGGAGAAGCTGGCACTGGTCGGCGTACAGCCCGAGTTCCTGAACGACTACGGCGGCAGCCTGCGCGATTCCGTGAAGGCCCGCCTCCCGGAAGCGGTGGCAGCCGCCCTTGGGATTCTGAGTGACTGGGGTATTGATTACCGGAAGCGTGACAAGCCCCTCGAGAATACGGATCTGACCGGTCCTGACGCCATCAACATGGACGAGTACGAATCCGGTCGGCCGGATACGAAAGAGACCTGGAGATAGTCCATTGGGAGAGACCCTGAACCATCCGCTGATCCAGCGGCTGATCGACGAATACGCCTATCCTGCCGTCGGGCTGGAGGAGCATGACGAATTCGTGGCCGATCCCGCGGTGAACGTACTGTTCTTCGCCGGTGAGCCGAAGAAGTTCGGTGAGACCGTGGACGTGGCCGTCGTGCTGCCGGAGATCGTTTCCGCATTCGGCGGCCAGCTGAGGCCAGCCGTGGTGACGAGGGAGGCGGAGAAGGAGCTGCAGAAGAAGTACGGTTTCCGGGAGTGGCCCTCACTGGTATTCGTCCGCGAGGGCGGCTATCTCGGGGTCATCTCGCGGATCCGGAACTGGCAGGAGTACCTCGACGAGATCAACGAGATAATGCGCTCTGAACCGCGGCGTCCGCCGGGATTCAAGATTCCGGTAGTGACTGCCTGAACCGCCCAACGATCGATCGGGGGAAGCACAGATGAACATCAGAGACATACCCGTTGTCGCGATAGGTCCGGGCAGCCAGCCGAGCGAGAGCGATGGTTCCGAGCTGCAGTACATCGACATGCCCCGCGGCATGTCCATGTACGAGCCGCCCTCCATCCCGGACCCGGAGTCCGTGGAGAATCTGACGGGAGCGCGCGCAGCGATGGACTGGCTGCAGCAGACACTCGACGAGTGGCAGCCGGGCAAACCCGCCCTGGCCGATATCTCCGGGCTCGATGAGGAGAATCGCGAACTGGTCAACCAGGTCCTCGGCGAAGGCGAAGTGGCGGTCAAATTCACCGGCGACTTCCTGGCCCAGACCCAGGAGTCGGTATTGACCGGCGTCTGGCGTACGTTCTATTTCAACGATGACGGCAAGGTCACACACGATCTGCTGGAAGTGGCCGAGGCGCCGTTCATCGCGCGTCTGGGCGGCCTGGGGCGCGACCGGACGCCCGCAGACGTCAGCGGCCGCAAAGCGCCACCGGGAGCGCCGAATGCTCCGGCCATCCTGACCGAGATCGCCGACCGGGTCGCCAATCGGGAACCGGGTGACGAGACCCACGTCATCAATCTGACGCTGCTGCCGGTGTCCGATGAGGATCTGTTGTTCCTGGACGAGACTCTGGGCAAGGGTCCGGTGGACATACTGGCCCGCGGCTACGGACGCTGCATCATCTCGGCGACACGCGTCCCCGATGTGTGGTGGGTGCGGTACGCCAATTCCATGGCCAAATTGATCCTGAACTCCATCGAGATCACGGATCTGCCCCACGTCGTCGAGGCGGCGCCGGAAGACGTACGCGATTCGGGCAAGCGTCTCGCACAGCTGCTCGAGGCCTACTGGACCGAGGACTGAGTGCGGCACTGGCGCCGGGAGTGATATGGAAGAGGCGATGCACGACCGGATCAGCGACGACACCCGCATGGAGTGCCGTATCTGTTGGCACGTGTACGATCCCGCGGAGGGAGACGACGTCGAACAGGTGCCACCCGGGACGCCATTCTCGGCCTTGCCCGAACACTGGCGCTGTCCCCAGTGCGATGCCGAGCCGGACAAGTTCCTGCCTTTGAGCGAATGAGGTGTCTGCGCCATGAGTGAACCGGCGGTCGAACGCCTCGTGGCGCGCTATCGGGAGGCGGAGCCGCGCATGCGGGACCTGCCGTTCTATAACGACTCGCTCTCCATCGAGCCCGTGGGGTTTCGCGAATGGGAAGGCCACCGGCTCGGCATCCTCATCACGCCCTGGTTCATCAACCTGATCCTGCTGCCCGGCGAGCACGACGACTGGTCGGCGGTGGAACAGGGCGATCAGAGCGACTGGCATCTGCCGTCGGAGACCGTGCGCTTCACCGCGAATCGTTCCGAAGACGACGAGGAGGTCTTCCTGGCCGCGCCCGTCTTCACCAACGTCATCGGCGTGCCCGATCACGAGGCGGCGAAGAACATCGCGGCACAGGTGTTGCAGAGTCTGCTGGCGAAGCCGGGCAGCGAGGAAGCGGCGCCCGGTCACGCTGTCAGCAGACGCGATCTGTTCCGCGGGCGACTGAAGAAGGGCGGCTGACCGGCACCATCCCGGTCTACATCGAATCTCCGGCGTCTGATGCGCTGCTCCTCCATTCAGAAGGACCGGGCGGCCCGCACGCCTGCCGCAGAGCCCGCCTCGACGATCCGCATCCAGAGGCGCCCCGCGCGGCCGGGCGGGGAAGCGAGGCTCGCGCCGGCCTCGTCCCGGTGGTGGACCTCATCGGCGCAGAAGTGCTGCAGCTGAGTGTGCAACGGAGCCCACTCCGGCCGCTGCGCCAGCTTGTCTAACTGCTGCTGGTAATGATCCTCCACGAAAGTCTCGACTGCTTCTATGGTGCGGTATATCGCTGCCGGGCCGAAGAATGCAGGGAGCGCACCGAGTGTCCAGCCGGCCGCACGCCAAAGGGGCGTGAGACGGCTGCGGGCATGCCGGGGTAACCAGCGTTCGAAGAAATTGAGGTGCTGACGCTCCGTGGCCAGGTGCGCGCGGGCGAACTCGCGCACGCCGTCGTCGCCCGTTACGGCGAGAATCCCCTTGTAGATCCACACGGCACCGGTTTCGCCGGCGTGATCTGAACGGAGGTCACGAATCAGGTCGTCGTCGAGCGCCAGCGTATCGAAGGCGGGCCACAGTTTCGGTGGTCGTCCCGTCATCTGTCTATGTCCTGTTAACTACTAATGTGATCACTATATCGACAATTGGCGTATCGTGACCCCATGACTTCGGATCAGAATCTCGACACAACCATGACGCAAACGGTTTCCAGTATCGACGAACGGGAGGTTCGCTATTACACGGAGCTGGCCGAGACCTGGTGGGAACGCGACGGCCCGTTCTGGCCGTTGCACACCCTGAACGGCCTGCGCACCGGCTGGATCCGGGACCGGCTGTGTCGGCATTTCCCCGGTCGCGATGCGGCGGATCCACGGCCCCTGCGGGGCTTGTCGGTACTCGACGTCGGCTGCGGCGGGGGTATCCTGTCCGAGTCGATCGCCGGGCTCGGAGCCAGCGTCCACGGCATCGACGTGGTGGAGAAGAACATCGGCATTGCCCGCGCCCATGCGCAGGAGAGCGGGGCCGACGTCCGCTACGAGCAGACCTCCGCCGAGGCTCTTGCCGATTCCGGCGTGCGTTACGACGTCGTGCTCAACATGGAAGTCGTCGAGCATGTGGCCGACCTGGAGGGATTCATGGCCGCCTGCAGCCGGCTGGTCGCCGACGAGGGGGTCATGTTCGTGTCCACGATCAACCGCACGCCGCTGTCCTGGCTGTTCGCGATCGTCGGTGCGGAATACGTGCTCGGCTGGCTGCCGAAGGGAACGCACCGCTGGGGGCTGTTCCGCAGGCCCGAGGAGATCGGCGCGTTGCTGCAGCGGGGAGGACTGGAGATCGGCTCCCTGACCGGTGTGCGCGTCAACCCGTTCACCCGCGGCATGTCCCTGCAGAGAAGCACCGCGGTCAACTACATGCTGGATGCACGCCGGCCGACGGGATAG
>CAYRZI010000039.1:0-25998 GCA_964428605.1 uncultured Woeseiaceae bacterium | reverse complement strand
AAGGTGTCCGCCGCGCCGGCGGCCGCGCGGGAGAACAGCAGGCCCGTGTGGGTCACGTTCAGCACCAGGTGATCGGCGATGCCGGGCAGCTCGGTTTCCGCCACCCGCACCGTGCCGTCGTGGGGCGGATCCAGCCTGCCGAGCAGTCGGCCCGCACCCAGCCCGCGGCTGCCGGCGATCACGCCGGTGCGGGCGGCGAGTTCCGGCGGGCACCACTCTGCAGCGCTCGACTCCAGCACGCCGTCGGCGATGCTCCGACCCGTGAGACGGCGGCCGGGGGCGACGCGCGCCAGCCGTTCGGCCGAGCGGCTGCCGGCGAGCGGCGAGCCCAGGCAGACGACGCGCCCCGGCGGCGCGTCGGCCCACCCCGCCAGCATACGCAGTATGAGCACGCCGCCGAGACTGTGGCCGATCCAGTCGATGCGCTCCGCCTGCAGGTGATCGGCGAAGGCGCGGAGGTTCTGGGCGTTGGCGTCGAGGCCGTGGCTGATGGTGGGCCAGGAGAAGATGCGCACGTCGCTGCGGCCGGCCGCGCGGAGGCGGCGGGCGAGCCGCTGCAGCGCCCAGCCGCCGAGCCAGAGACCGTGCGCCAGGATCAGCGCGCTGTCTTCCCGCCCACCGCTCACGCGAGATCGCGGGCCAGGTCTTCGAGCGCCTCCCGGTTGGTCCAGGACCAGACCCGCTCGATGGCGTCGTCCAGGGGCAGCCAGGTGAATGCGGAGTGCTCGCTCGGGCTCAGCACCACGTCCCGGGGCTCGTCGAGCCGGAAGCGCCACTCGTATTCCACGTTCTCGAAGATGCCCGGTGGGTAGCGGTCACGCCAGCGGGGATCGATGACGAACACCCGGCTCACGCCGGTGTAGGTCAGCGTACCGTTGTCCAGGAAGCCGGTCTCCTCGGCAAGCTCCCGGGCCGCCGCGCGGTCGTGGGTCTCGTCCGGCAGCAGGCTGCCGGTGATGGACTGCCAGAACTCGAACGGCCGTTGCCGATGCAGCAGCAGGACTTCACCGCTGGCCGCGTAGACCACCACCAGTACCGACTCGGGGCGCCGGTAGGGCCGGGCGGGAATCGGCGGGGTCACGGCGGGTGCACTCAGCTGCCGGTTTCGCCCCGCGGCTTGCGGAGCCGGATGCCCACCTCGCGCAGCTGCTGGGCCGAGACGTCGCCCGGCGCGTCCGTGAGCGGACAGGCCGCCGTCTGGGTCTTCGGGAAGGCGATGACGTCGCGGATGCTCTCGGCACCCGCCATCAGCATCACCAGACGGTCCAGGCCGAAGGCAATGCCGCCGTGCGGCGGGCAGCCGTATTCCAGCGCGCGCAGCAGGAAGCCGAACTTCTGCTCCGCCTCCTCCGGGCCGATCTGCAGCAGGTCGAATACCGCGGACTGCACGTCCTGGTCGTGGATACGGATGGAGCCACCGCCGATCTCCGAGCCGTTCAGCACCATGTCGTAGGCGCGGGACAGCGCGTGCTCCGGGTCCCTGCGCAGCGCGTCCGCGTCGCTGATGGACGGTGCGGTGAACGGATGATGCAGCGGGTCCAGGCGGCCGGTGGCGGGGTCGCGCTCGAACATGGGGAACTCCACCACCCACAGCGGCCGCCAGCCGGCTTCCACCAGGCCGCGATCCTCGCCCAGCTTCACCCGCAGCGCGCCCAGCGCGTCGTTCACCACGTGGGCCTCGTCCGCGCCGAAGAAGATCAGGTCGCCGCTCCCGGCGCCGGTGCGCTCCATGATGCCGGCCACCGCCTCGTCGGGCAGGAACTTCAGGATCGGCGACTGCAGGCCCTCGCGGCCGGCAGCGGCATCGTTCACCTTGATATAGGCGAGACCCTTCGCCCCGTAGCGGCCCACGTAGTCGGTGTAGTCGTCGATCTCCTTGCGCGTGAGTTCACCGCCCTTCGGCAAGCGCAGCGCGGCCACGCGGCCCTTGGGGTCCGCGGCCGGGCCGGCGAAGACCTTGAACTCCACGCCCTCGAGCAGATCGGCCACTTCCACCAGCTCCAGCGGGATTCGCAGATCCGGCTTGTCGGAGCCAAAGCGACGCATGGCCTCGGCGTAAGCCATGCGCGGGAACGGGGCGGGCAGCTCCACGCCGAGCACATCGTCGAACAGTGCCCGGATCAGCCGCTCCGTGGTGCCCATCACGGTCTGCTCGTTGACGAAGCTCATCTCGATGTCGAGCTGGGTGAACTCGGGCTGGCGGTCGGCGCGCAGGTCCTCGTCGCGGAAGCAGCGCACGATCTGGTAGTAGCGGTCGATGCCGGACATCATCAGCAGCTGCTTGAAGATCTGCGGCGACTGGGGCAGCGCGAAGAACTTGCCGGGATGGGTACGGCTGGGGACGACGTAGTCCCGCGCGCCCTCCGGCGTGGTCTTGGTCAGCATCGGCGTCTCGACGTCGATGAAGCCCTCGTCGTCCAGGAAGCGGCGCAGCGAACGGGTGGCCGCGTGGCGCAGGCGCAGATTCGCCAGCATGTCCTCGCGGCGGAGGTCCAGATAGCGGTAGCGCAGCCTGAGCTCTTCGTTGGCGTACTCGTCGTGGTGGAACGGCGGCGTCTTCGCGCCGTTCAGCACGGTGAGCTCCTCCGCCAGCACCTCCACCTGCCCCGTGCGCATGTTGGGGTTCACCGTGCCCTCGGGCCGCGGCCGCACCTTGCCGCGCACGGCCAGCACGTACTCGCTGCGCACCCGCTCGGCGTCGGCGAAGATCTCCGGGCGGTCCGGGTCGAACACCACCTGCAGCAGTCCCTCCCGGTCCCGCAGGTCGATGAAGATCACACCGCCGTGGTCGCGCCGGCGGTGTACCCAGCCGGTCACTTCCACGACCTCGCCGGTCAGTGTCTCGTCGACCTGTCCACAGTAATGAGTGCGCATAGCGATATCGATGTCGGGTGAGGGGCCGGCGGCGCCGGCAAAAGAGGCGAAATGTTACGGCCTGGCCTCCGGCGCTGCAAGCGGCAGCTCCTGCTCGCCGGCCTGCCAGCGGGGCACCACGACGCCCAGCGAGATGATCATCTTCAGCGCCTCGTCCACCTCCATCTCCAGTTCGATGATGTCCTTGCGCGGCACCATGATGATGAAGCCGGAGGTGGGGTTGGGCGTGGTGGGCACGAAGGTGCAGACCACGTCCTCGCCGGTCTTCGCCTGCACCTCGCCCAGCGCGCTGGAGGTCTGGAAGGCGAGGCTGTAGACGCCCTTGCGCGGGTACTCGATCAGCAGCACCTTCTTGAAGGAGTCGCCGGAGTCGGCCAGCACCATCTCGGCGAAGTTCTTGGAGGCGCCGTAGACGGAGCGCACCACCGGGATCCGCTGCAGGATGGCCTCGCCGAGTGCGAGCAGCCGCCGCCCCGCGAAGTTCGCCACCAGCATGCCGGTCACGAGCAGGATGATGATGGTCATCAGGATGCCGAGGCCCGGGATCGTGAAGGTGATCCCGAAGACCTCGTAGGGCGGGCGTATCTCCGGGGGCAGCAGTCCGAGAGTCTTGTCGAGCTGGCGGACCAGCAGGTTGAGGATGAACAGCGTGATGCCGAGCGGTACCCAGACGAGCAGCCCCGCCACCAGCCAGGCTCGCAGCCGCTTCATCATGGAGCCCGCTCCGCCGCTGCCGTCCCGGTCAGGCCGCCGCGCCGCCGCTCGAGCCCGCCGCCTTGCCCTCGCCGGCCTTCTTCTCCGGTTTGGCGTCGGACTTGCCGTCCGGTTTGGCCTCGGACTTCTTCCCGCCGTCGTCGCCGGACTTCTTATCGCCGTCGCCGCTGTCGGCCAGGTTGCGCTTCCTGTCCTTGTCGGTCTTGAAGTCGGTCTCGTACCAGCCGCTGCCCTTCAGTCGGAACCGGGGCGCCGAAATCTTGCGCTTCAGCGCCGCCTCGCCGCAGTCCGGACAATCGGTGAGCGGGTCGTCGCTCATCTTCTGCAGGGCGTCGAGCTCGTGCCCGCAGGTCTTGCACACATACTCATAGATAGGCATGTCGTCTCTCTCCACGAAGAACGCCCCCGGAATGACCCGGGGGCGCCGATTATACGGGCTGCAACGGCCCTTGTTCGCACTGAAACCCGCGCTCTCCCCGCGCTCAGCCGGCCATGGCCTCCGGCGCGCCCGGCGTACGGAACACGATCTCGTCGCCCGAGACATCCGCCACGATGGTGTCGCCCGGGGCGAATTCACCGGCCAGGATACGCTGGGCCAGCGGGTTCTCGATGCGCTGCTGGATGGCCCGTTTCAGCGGCCGCGCGCCGTACACCGGGTCGAAGCCGGCCTCGGCGAGCTGGTCCCGCGCGGCATCGGTGAGCTCGAGCTCCATGTCCCGGTCGGCGAGACGCGCGTGAAGGTAGCCGAGCTGGATGTCGACGATGCGCCGGATGTGCTCGCGGCCGAGCGGATGGAACACCACCACGTCGTCCACCCGGTTGATGAACTCGGGCCGGAAGTGCTGGGAGACCACCTCCATGACCTCGCCCTTCATCTTCGCGTAGTTCTCCTCGCCGGCGAGCTCCTGGATGCGCTGGGAGCCCAGGTTCGAGGTCATGACGATGACGGTGTTGCGGAAGTCCACCGTGCGGCCGTGGCCGTCGGTGAGCCGCCCGTCGTCGAGCACCTGCAGCAGGATGTTGAACACGTCCGGGTGGGCCTTCTCGACCTCGTCGAGCAGGATCACGGAATAGGGCCGGCGGCGCACGGCCTCGGTGAGGTAGCCGCCCTCCTCGTAGCCCACGTAGCCCGGCGGCGCGCCGATCATGCGCGCGACCGAGTGCTTCTCCATGAACTCCGACATGTCGAGGCGCACCATGGCCTCGTCCGTGTCGAACAGGAACTCCGCCAGGGCCTTGGTGAGCTCGGTCTTGCCGACGCCGGTGGGGCCCAGGAACAGGAACGAGCCGATGGGCCGGCGCGGATCCGACAGGCCGGCGCGGGAGCGGCGGATGGCGTTGGACACGCTCACCACGGCCTCCTCCTGGCCGACGACCCGATTACGCAGCGCCTCTTCCATCTGCAGGAGCTTCTCCTTCTCGCCCTCCAGCATCTTCGACACCGGGATACCGGTCCACTTGGACACCACCTCGGCCACCTCTTCCTCGGTGACGTTGTTGCGCACCAGTGTGGGCTTGGCCGTCTGCTCGGAGTCGGCCGCGCTCTCGAGCTGGCGCTCGAGTTCCGGGATCTTGCCGTACTGCAGCTCCGACATGCGGGTGAGGTCGCCGGCACGCCGCGCGGTCTCCAGCTCGAGACGGGCCCGCTCCAGCTCCTCCTTGAGATGGGTGGTGCCCTGCATGGCCGCCTTCTCGGATTTCCAGATTTCTTCCAGGTCCGAGTACTGCTTCTCCAGATCGGCCAGCTGATCCTCCAGGTCCTCGAGCCGGCGGCGGGAGGCCTCGTCGGACTCCTTGTTCAGCGCCTCGCGCTCGATCTTCAGCTGGATGATGCGCCGCTCGAGCCTGTCCATGGACTCGGGCTTGGAGTCGATCTCGATGCGGATGCGCGAGGCCGCCTCGTCCACCAGGTCGATGGCCTTGTCCGGCAGCTTGCGGTCGGTGATGTAGCGGTGCGAGAGCGTGGCCGCCGCCACGATCGCCGGATCGGTGATCTCCACCCCGTGGTGCACCTCGTAGCGCTCCTTCAGCCCGCGCAGGATGGCGATGGTGTCCTCCACCGTCGGCTCGGATATCAGCACCTTCTGGAACCGGCGCTCCAGGGCTGCGTCCTTCTCCACGTACTGGCG
Source organism: uncultured Woeseiaceae bacterium (assembly GCA_964428605.1). Lineage (GTDB taxonomy): Bacteria > Pseudomonadota > Gammaproteobacteria > Steroidobacterales > Woeseiaceae > Lentisalinibacter. The sequence continues at coordinate 20,281 of CAYRZI010000039.1, read as the reverse complement.
GTACTCGTCCAGCGTGGTGGCGCCCACGCAGTGCAGCTCGCCGCGGGCCAGCGCGGGCTTCAGCATGTTACCCGCGTCCATGGAGCCCTCGGCCTTGCCGGCGCCCACCATGGTGTGCAGTTCGTCGATGAACAGGATGATCTGCCCCTCCTGCTTGGAGAGGTCGTTCAGCACGGCCTTCAGCCGCTCCTCGAACTCGCCGCGGAACTTGGCGCCGGCAATCAGCGCGCCCATGTCCAGCGACAGGATGCGCTTGCCCTTCAGCCCTTCCGGCACCTCGCCGTCGACGATGCGCTGCGCGAGGCCTTCCACAATGGCGGTCTTGCCGACGCCGGGCTCGCCGATCAGCACCGGGTTGTTCTTGGTGCGGCGCTGCAGGATCTGGATGGTGCGGCGGATCTCGTCGTCGCGGCCGATGATGGGGTCGATCTTGCCCTGCTCTGCCCGCTCGGTGAGATCGATGGTGTACTTCTCCAGCGCCTGTCGGGTGTCCTCGGCGTTCGGGTCGTTCACCTGGGCGCCGCCGCGCATCTCCTCGATGGCCTTCTCCAGCGCGCCCTTCACCACGCCGGCCTCGGCGAGGGTCTTGCCGAGCGCGCCCTTGTCGTCCACGGCGGCCAGCACGAAGAGCTCGCTGGAGATGTACTGGTCGTTCCTTTCCTGGGCCAGCTTGTCGGTGACGTTCAGCAGCTTGCCTAGGTCGTTCGAGAGGTGCACCTCGCCGCCGGTGCCCTGCACGCTCGGCAGCCGGTCGATGGCCTCGCCGAGCTGGGAGCGCAGCAGGTTTACGTTGGCGCCGGCGCGGGTCAGCAGGCTGCGCACCGTGCTGCCCTGCTGGTCCAGCAGCGCCACCATCAGGTGCACGGGCTCGATGAACTGGTGGTCCTGTCCCACCGCCAGCGACTGGGCGTCGGCCAGCGCCATCTGGAATTTGCTCGTCAGTTTGTCCATTCGCATGGGCTAGTCCCCCGGATCGGGATGTTCTCAACTGGTTCGGAAATGGTGCCGGAAGCGGCGGTTTCAAGCGCCGGCGCGGCCCGGCGGGCCGCCGCGCGCCGCACCCGGCGGCCGACCGACGGCGCCGCGGGGCCCGTCAGTCCCGGATCCAGACCAGCGTGGCCTGGCGGCCGCAGCTCCCGTCGCGGCGGTAGGAGAAGAAGCGCTCGGACTCGTCGTGGGTGCAGAACCCGCCCCCGCTCACGCTCACGCCGGCCGCCTCCAGCTCCCGCCGGGCGAGCCCGGTCAGATCCGCCTGCCACCGGTGCCGCTCGTTGGGCGCGAAGAAGGCCGCATTGACCACGTCGCGCCGGATGAAGCGCTCGCGTACCTCGTCCCCCACCTCGAAGGCCGGCTGGGCGATGGCGGGGCCGAGCCAGGCCAGGAGTTCTTCCGGCGGGGTCCGCATGGCCTCCAGGGCGGCAGCGATAACCCCGTCCGCGAGCCCTCGCCAGCCCGCGTGCACGGCCGCCACCTCGTCGCCGCCGCGGCTCGCGAGCAGCACGGGCAGGCAGTCGGCGGTGAGCACGGCGCAGACCACGCCCGGCTGCCGGGTGACGGCGGCATCCGCCTCCGCCGGCGGGCCGCCGGGCGCCGCCTCCACCACCCGGGTACCGTGCACCTGGGCGAGCCAGGCCGGTTCGCCGGGCAGCGCCAGCGCCTCGGCCAGCCGGCGCCGGTTCTCCGCCACTGCCGCCGGGTCGTCGCCGACGTGGGCGCCGAGGTTGCACTCCGCAAAGGCCCCCGTGCTGACACCGCCCGCGCGGGTGGTCGCCGCCGCGGCGACCGCCGGCGGCGCCTCCCAGTGGGGCCGGATCAGCTCCATCAGCCGGCCTCCGTGCGCCTGCGGTGGGCCCGCAATGCCTCGATCAGGGCGGCATGGTCGGCGGGCAGCGGCGCGGAGAACTCCAGTGCTTCCCCGCTCTCCGGGTGGGCGAGCGCGAGCGACTCGGCATGCAGCGCCTGGCGCCGGAACCCGCGCAGGGTCGCTGCGAGGGTCTCGTCGGCGCCGGGCGGCAGCTGCAGCCGGCCGCCGTAGACCGGGTCGCCCAGCAGCGGATGGCGGATGTGGGCAAAATGTACCCGGATCTGGTGGGTGCGGCCGGACTCCAGCCGGGCCCGCACGTCGGTGTGCGCAACGAAGCGTTCCACCACCCGGTAGTGGGTCACCGCCGGGCGGCCGCCCTCGCGCACCGCCATGCGGGTACGCTGGACCGGATGGCGGTCGATGGGCGCATCGATGGTGCCCCCGGCGGTCAGCACGCCCCGGCAGACGGCCCGGTATTCCCGCCGTATGCGCCGCTTCGACAGCGCACGCACGAGCGCGGTGTGCGCCTCCACGGTTCGGGCCACCAGCATGAGCCCGCTGGTGTCCTTGTCCAGGCGGTGGACGATGCCCGCGCGGGGAACCGCGGCGAGCTCGGGGTAACGGTGGAGCAGGCCGTTCTGCAGGGTGCCTTCCCGGTTGCCGGCACCGGGGTGGACCACCAGCCCGGCGGGCTTGTCCACCACGATCAGCGCCGCATCCTCGTGCAGCACCCGGAAGGCCACCGGCTCGGCCTCCACCCGGGTCTCGGGTTCCACCACCGCGTGCAGCTCCACGGTCTCGCCGCCGGCCACCGGGTCCCGCGGGCGGCAGCCGCGTCCGTCCACCGTGATGCGCCCGGCCAGCAGCCACTCCTTCAGCCGGCTGCGGGAGTACTGGGGGAACATCTGCGCCAGCGCCTGGTCCATGCGTTTGCCGGCCAGCGTCCCGGGGACCTGCTGGCGCAAAGTCTCTGCTGTCTCTGCCGTCTCGGTCATCGGGGGGCCTCGGGTAAGCCTGTCAGTTTACGTTATACTCCGCCGCCTATGCTGCCGACCATCCGCCACAGAACCCTCTCCATGATCTCCCCTAAGTCCCGCGCCGCCGCCCGGCTGGTCCTCGCCGCCTGTCTGGCCCTGGGCGCCGCAGCCTGCGGCACCGACGGGCCGGAACGCCAGCAGGGCGCCGTGGAAGAGGTGTATGAACGCGGCCAGCGCTCCATGTCGAACGGCAACTATCGCCAGGCCATCGCCATCTTCGAGCAGATCCAGGCCCGGTTCCCGTTCACCGAGTACGGCAAGCAGGCCCAGATCGACCTGATCTACGCCTATTACAAGAGCGGGCGCACCGAGCAGGCCATCGACGCCGCGGACCAGTTCATGCGCGAGAACCCCACCCATCCCCGTGTGGACTACGCGCTGTACCTGCAGGGGCTGACCTGGTTCGACCCGGAACCGAGCTTCCTGGACCGCACCTTCGGCGTCGACCGCACCGACCGGCCGCCCACGGATACCCGCCGCTCCTTCGCCGCCTTCAAGCGGCTGGTGGAGCGTTACCCCACCAGCACCTACGCCGCCGACGCGACCCAGCGCATGATCTTCCTGAAGAACCGGCTGGCGGCCTACGAGAATCACGTGGCCGAGTACTATCTGCGCCGGGGCGCCTGGATCGCGGCGCTGAACCGGGCGAAGGCGGCGCTGGAGGAGTACAACGGCACGCAGGCGAACAAGAAGTCGCTGGAGATCATGGTGCGCGCCTACGAGGAACTGGACCTCGAGGAGCTCGCCGCCGATACCCGCCGGGTGATTGCGGAGAACTTCCCGGACAGCTGACCGGGGCGACACCCCGGGCGATGACCCGGGCGAGCCGCGCCGCAGGCTGTCCTAGCCGGGGAAGCGGTAGCCCGAGGTAATGGGGTAGCGCCAGTCGCGGCCGAACGCACGGGTGGAGATGCGTACCCCCGGCGGCGCCTGGCGGCGCTTGTACTCGCTCCGCCGCACCATGTTCAGCACGCGTAGCACCGTATCGCGCTCGTAACCCCGCTCGGCGATCTCCTCCACCGACAGGTCCTCCTCGATGAACGCGGCCAGGATGGGGTCCAGCACCTCGTAGGGCGGCAGCGAGTCGGTATCCTGCTGGCCGGGCTTCAGCTCGGCCGACGGCGGCCGGGTGATCACCCGCTCCGGGATCACGGGCGAAACCGTGTTGCGGTAACGGGCCAGCCGGTAGACCAGCGTCTTGGCGCAGTCCTTCAGCGGCGCGAAGCCGCCGGCCATGTCGCCGTACAGCGTGGCGTAGCCCACCGCCATCTCCGACTTGTTGCCGGTGGTGAGCAACATGCGGCCGGTCTTGTTGGAGATGGCCATGAGCAGGATGCCCCGGCAGCGGGACTGGATGTTCTCTTCCGTCGCGTCCTCCGCCAATCCCTCGAACAGGGGCGCGAGCTGAGCCAGGGTGGCGTCCACCATGGGCTCGATCGAGATGACGTCGTAGCGCACACCCAGCTCGTCGGCCTGCTCCGCGGCATCGCTGCGGCTGATCGCAGACGTGTAGCGGTAGGGCATCATCACCGCCTGGACCCGGTCGGCACCCAGCGCGTCCACCGCCACGGCCAGCGTCAGCGCGGAGTCGATGCCGCCGGACAGCCCCAGCACCACGCCGGGGAAACCGTGCTTGTCCACGTAGTCCCGGGTGCCGAGCACCAGCGCCGAGTAGACGCTCTCCTCGGCGCCCGGGAGGCCGGCGAGGGGCAGCGATTGCGGCTCGACGGCACGGCGGCCGAGACGCAATTCCACCGGGAACAGCCCCTCCTCGAACACCGGCGCGCGAAAGGCGAGCTCCCCCTTCGCGTCGGCCACGAAGGAGCCGCCGTCGAAGACCAGCTCGTCCTGGCCGCCCACCATGTTGAGATAGACCAGCGGCACGCCGTTCTCCTGCGCGCGGGCACGGCCCATGCGCTCGCGCTTGTGCTGGCTGGCGGTGTCGTAGGGAGAGCCGTTGATGGTGAGGATGACCTCGGCGCCGGCGCCCCGGGCGAGCCGTGCCGGCCCCGGCTGCCAGATATCCTCGCAGACCGTGAGCCCCACCCACGTGCCGCGGAAGCGGAACACCGCCGGCTTCTCGCCGGGCGTGAAATAGCGCTTCTCGTCGAACACCCGGTAGTTCGGCAGCAGGTGCTTGCGGTAGCGGGCGAGTTCGCGCCCGTCCTCGATCACGGTGGCCGCGTTGTAGATGCGCTCGCCGTCGTAGTCCGGGAAGCCCACCAGTACCGCCACGCCCTCCAGCTCCGTACGGATGCGCTCCAGCGCCTCGGCGATCTGGTGCCGCAGGCCGGAATGGAACAGGAGGTCCTCCGGCGGATAGCCGCACAGGAACAACTCGGGGAACACCACCAGGTCGGCACCGTGTTCGTCCCGCGCCGTGGCCGCCGTCTCGAGCAGACGGCGGGTATTGCCGGCGACGTCGCCGACCACCGGGTTCAGCTGGGCGAGGACGAGCTTCAGCGACTCGGCCATGTCCGTGGCGGGCCGATCACCGCCCTGCGCCGCTCAGCTCCCCAGCGCCGAGGCGATGGCCGAGCCGAGGTCCGCCGGCGAGCGCACGGTGGTGACGCCGGCCTGCTCCAGGGCCTCGAACTTGGCCTCGGCCGTGCCCTTGCCGCCCGCCACAATGGCGCCGGCGTGGCCCATGCGCTTGCCCGGCGGCGCCGTCACGCCGGCGATGTAGGCCACCACCGGCTTGGAGACGTGATCCGCGATATAGGCGGCGGCAGCCTCCTCGTCGGTGCCGCCGATCTCGCCCACCATGATGATGCCGTCGGTCTCCGGGTCTGCCTCGAACAGCTTCAGGCAGTCGATGAAGTCCATGCCGCGCACCGGGTCGCCGCCGATACCGATGCAGGTGGACTGGCCCAGGTCGTTGCGGGTGGTCTGGTACACCGCCTCGTAGGTCAGCGTGCCGGAGCGCGACACCACGCCGATGCGGCCCGGCTGGTGGATCATGCCGGGCATGATGCCGATCTTGGCCTCGCCCGGCGTGATGATGCCCGGGCAGTTCGGCCCGATCAGGCGGCAGTCGTAGTCCGCCAGCGCGGCGCGCACCTTCACCATGTCCAGCACGGGGATGCCCTCGGTGATGCACACCACCAGGCCCACGCCGGAGTCCGCCGCCTCCAGGATAGCGTCCGCCGCGAAAGGTGCCGGCACGTAGATCATGCTGACGTCGGCGCCCGTCTCGGCCACCGCCTCGTGCATGGTGTTGAACACGGGCACGCCGAGGTGCTCCTCGCCGCCGCGGCCCGGCGTGACGCCGCCTACCACGTTGGTACCGTAGGCGATGCACTGCTCGGTGTGGAAGGAACCCTGGTTGCCGGTGATGCCCTGGCAGACGATGCGGGAATTCTTGTCGACTAGAACGCTCATGAATGCTCCTGTCAGCCGGCGGCCGCCACGGCCTTCCTGGCCGCGTCGGTGAGGTCCGATGCCGCGATGATGTCCAGGCCGCTGCCGGCCAGTTTCTCGCGGCCCTGCTCCACGTTGGTGCCCTCCAGCCGGGCCACAACGGGCACCTCGACGCCCACTTCTTTCACCGCCGTGATGATCCCGTCGGCGATCAGGTCGCAGCGCACGATGCCGCCGAAGATGTTCACCAGTATCGCTTTCACGCTCTCGTTGGAGAGAATCAGCTTGAACGCCTCGGCCACCCGCTCGGCCGTCGCACCGCCGCCCACGTCCAGGAAGTTGGCCGGGGCGCCGCCGTGCAGCTTGATCAGGTCCATGGTGGCCATGGCCAGACCGGCGCCGTTCACCATGCAGGCGATGTCCCCGTCGAGGGAAACGTAGTTGAGGTCGTGCTCCCGGGCCTCGCGCTCGGTGTCGTCTTCCTGGGAGGCGTCGCGCATCTCCTCCAGCGCCTTCTGGCGGTAGAGCGCGTTCTCCTCGATGTTGATCTTGGCGTCCAGCGCGACGATGTTGCCGTCGGCTGTCACGATCAGCGGATTGATCTCCAGCAGGCTCGCGTCCTTATCCTGGAACAGCCGGTAGAGCTTGTTCAGCAGGCCGCCGAACTGCTTCAGCTGCTCCTTTTCCAGGCCCAGGCCGAAGCCCAGACGGCGGATCTGGTAAGGCTGCAGGCCGGCCGCAGGCGACACCGCCACCGTGAAGATCTGCTCGGGCGTCTTTTCGGCCACTTCCTCGATGTCCATGCCGCCGGCGGCAGAAGCAATAATGGCAACGCGCTTCGCCTCGCGGTCTACGAGCATGCTCAGGTAGAGTTCGCGCTCGATGGCCGAGCCGGACTCCACGTAGACCACGTTCACCGGCAGCCCCTCGGGGCCGGACTGATGGGTGACGAGTTGCGTGCCGAGCATGCCCTCGGCGGCCTCGCGCACCTCGTCGGCGCTGCGGCAGAGCTTCACGCCCCCCGCCTTGCCGCGCCCGCCCGCGTGGACCTGGGCCTTCACCACCCAGAGATCGCCGCCGAGTTCCGCGGCGGCCGCCAGGGCGGCTTCCGCCGTCTCCGCGGGCCTGCCTTCGGGCACGGGGATGCCGTAATCGGCGAACAGCCGTTTGGCCTGGTATTCGTGCAGATTCATGGTTCTTCCGGACTGTCAGTTGGGAGACGCGGGCCGGTTTTCTGCGTATTGGTTCGCGGCCGCCCGCGGAAGAGGTGCGTATTGTGGGGCAAAGGTCCGGGATTGGCAAAGGCCCGGGGTGGGTCGCGTTCCTCTACAATGCGGCCTGAAAACGGACGTAGGAGGGCCTTCAGGCCCGACGGGTAACGGGGGGTCGGGCCTGCAGGCCCTCCTACATGGCCATCGGGGCAGCAGGGGCGTCAGGACGGCATATGGCCGAAGAATCGCACGGGAATCCGGTGCCGGACGCGACTGCCGGCGCCGTCTCCGAACTCGGCCGGCGGGTGCTGGGGACGCTGGCCGCCTTCCGGCTGTTCATCGCCGCCGCCTCCCTGCTGGTCTTCTTCGTCGATGCCGACCCACGCCTGGTGGGCAGCGAGTACCCGGCGCTGTTCGCCGGCACGGCAGCCGCCTACCTGACCGTCGCCGCGTTCACTCTGCTCGGCCTCCGGCGCACGCTGGGCGGCCTGCAGATCTACGCCCAGATCTCCGTCGACGTCATCGCGATCCTGCTCCTGATGTACGCCAGCGGCGGCGTCTCCAGTGGCCTCGGCGGCCTGCTCATCATCTTCGTCGGCGGCGGCAGCCTGGTGATGCCCGGGCGGCTGTCGCTGTTCTTCGCCGCCGTGGCCGCCATCGGCATCCTGTTCAGCCAGATGATCTCGGTGCTGCGCGGCGCGGCGTTCGCCGACAGCTACCCGGCCGCCGGCATCCTCGGCGCCGTCATCTTCATCGTGGCGCTGGCGGCGCGGCCGCTGGCGCGGCGCATCCGGGAGAGCGAGGAACTCGCCCACCAGCGGGGCGTGGATCTCGCCAACATGGCCGAGCTGAACCAGTACATCGTCCAGCACCTGCGCGAGAGCATCGTGGTCATCGACGCCGATGACCGGGTGCGGCTCATCAACGAGTCTGCCGCCCACCTGCTGCGCGCAGAGAACTTCTCGCCCGGCATGAAGCTCGCCATGCTGTCGCCGGAGCTGGACCGCCACGTGCGCGCCTGGCGTATGGTGGACCGGGAGGGCCCACCGCCGGAGTTCACCATGACCGACCCGGAAGGCGGCACGCCCATCCTCGTACACCTCGCGCCTTTCGGCCGCACCGGCAGGGGCCGCGGCCCGGTGCTGGTGTTTCTGGAGGACGCGAGCCTGCTGGCGGAGCGGGTGCAGCAGTCCAAGCTGGCCTCGCTCGGCCGGCTCTCCGCCAGCATCGCCCACGAGATACGCAACCCGGTGGGCGCCATGAGCCACGCCGGCCAGCTGCTGCAGGAGTCGCCGTCCATCTCGGAGGAGGAGAAGCGCCTGATCGAGATTATCCTCTCCCACTCCGACCGGGTCAGCCATATCATCGACAACATCCTCCAGCTCTCCCGCCGGGACACCAGCCAGCCGGAGCGCTTCCGCCTGCGCCCCTGGCTCGACGACTTCGCAGGGGAGTTCGCGAAGACCCTGCAGCTGAACGAGGGCGAGCTGACCGTGGCACCCGGCGACGAGGACCTGGAGGTGCGCATGGACCGCAGCCACCTCCGCCAGGTGCTCTGGAATCTCTGCGACAACGCCGTGAAATACGCCAGCGAGACCGGCGGTATCGAGGTCATACTGCGCACGGGACGGGTGGAGCCGGGCGACCGCCCCTATCTGGAAGTTCTTGACCGGGGTCACGGTGTGGAAACCGGCACCGTGGATAAGATATTCGAGCCCTTCTTCACAGCGCGGCAGGGAGGCACGGGGCTCGGTCTGTACATTTCGCGGGAATTATGTGAACTCAACCGGGCCACGCTCTCCTACCGCCCGCGGGATGGCGGGGGCAGCGTCTTCCGCATCGTATTCGCGGACCCGAACCGCTGGCAGAGCTGACATGACGACAGACGTACAGGCACTGGTGGTCGACGACGAGCCGGACATCTGCGAGCTGCTCGCGATGACGCTCAACCGCATGGACATCGCCACGGAGACGGCAGGCGACGTCGCCTCGGCCAAGAAGAAGCTGAGCAAGGGCGACTTCGACCTGTGCCTCACCGACATGCGCCTGCCCGACGGCGACGGTCTGGAGCTGGTGGAGTGGATGCAGAGCCACACGCCCGGCGTGCCGGTGGCCATGATCACCGCTCACGGCAGCGTGGAGACCGCCGTGCAGGCGCTGAAACTCGGCGCCTTCGACTTCGTCTCCAAGCCCCTGGATGTCAAGGATCTCCGCAATATTGTTGGTGCCGCCATCCGGCTGGGTTCCGCCGGCGGCGACGCCTCCCGGGAGCTCCTCGGCCGCTCCGCGGCCATCGAGAAGGTGCGGGACATGATCAGCCGGGTCTCCCGCAGCCAGGCGCCCGTGCATATCTGCGGCGAATCCGGCACGGGCAAGGAGCTGGTGGCGCGCATGATCCACGAGGCGGGGCCGCGCAAGGACGGCCCCTTCGTGCCGGTCAACTGCGGCGCCATCCCGGCCGAGCTCATGGAGAGCGAGTTCTTCGGCCACAAGAAGGGCAGCTTCACCGGCGCCGTGACGGACAAACAGGGCCTCATCGAAAGCGCCGACGGCGGCACGCTGTTCCTGGACGAGATCGCCGACCTGCCGCTGGCCATGCAGGTGAAACTCCTGCGGTTCATCCAGGAGAAGACCATCCGGCCCGTGGGCGCACCCCGGGAGGTGGCGATGGACGTGCGCATTCTCAGCGCCACCCATCGGGACCTGGCGGCCATGGTCGCCGCCGGCGAGTTCCGGGAAGACCTCTTCTACCGCATCAACGTCATCGAGCTGCGGGTGCCGCCGCTGCGCGAGCGCACCGAGGACATCGCGCTGCTCGCCGAGGCCATCCTCGCCCGCTTCGCACGGGACTCCGGCGGCAAGCCGGCCGAGCTGACGCCCGGGGCCATGGAGGCGCTCTGCGGCTACGCCTTCCCGGGCAACGTGCGGGAGCTGGAGAACATCCTGGAGCGGGCCGTCACGCTCTCGCCGAACGGCATCATCGACAGTGGCGATCTGCAGCTGCGGCCCGCTGTGGCATCGGCAGGCGGCGCGTCGCGGGATGCAGTGTCAGCCGCCGGCAGCGAGGCACTGGGAGACCAGCTCGAGGACGTGGAGCGCCAGGCCATCGTCGAGGCACTCGAGAAGACCCGCTATAACAAGACGGCCGCGGCGAAGCTGCTGGGGCTGACCTTCCGGCAGCTGCGCTACCGGATCAAGAAACTCAATATCGAGTGACGGGACACTTTCCGCACCCGCTACGGTCACAGGCCGCCGCTAGACTCAAAACCCCGGCAGGAAGTGACACTCGGGGTGACGAGAATTGTCAGCTTCTGACAGCCGTCGCAGGCTGGCGACACCCGGCGTCGTTCCGGATTCAACATAATGAACCACACGCTCAACTCGATTCATCGTAGAATCAACGAGTTGAGTGAGATTGCCCGAATCTGGCACGACCCTTGCTTCCTGTCGTCCAGGCGGAGACGCCGTTCAAGGAAACATTCTGGCAACCCTTCCAGGGAGACATTGGAAATGAAGAAAGTGCAGCAGGGTTTCACCCTTATCGAACTGATGATCGTGGTCGCGATCATCGGCATACTGGCCGCGATCGCTATTCCGGCCTATCAGGACTACACCATCCGTTCGCAGGTCTCGGAAGGCCTGAATCTGGCGGCGGCTGCTAAGGCGGCTGTGTCGGAGACGTTTCTGAACACGGGTTCCGCGCCCGATGATCGGGAAGCGGCTGGCATGTCCATCACCCCCGCCGATACTCAGGGCAAATATGTCGACGCTCTGACCATCACCGACGGCGCGATCATCGTACAGTATGGTAACGATGCGAATAATGCCATCGTCGGCGATGTCCTGACGATCACGCCTTACGTCAGCCCCGATGACAGCATTACCTGGGTGTGTGGTTTTGCCACTGCCCCGACCGCGCCTTCAGCCATCATGCCGGATGCCGTTGCTGCCACGACTACGGTCGATAACAAGTATCTGCCGTCAGCCTGCCGTCCGTGACATTGCTCCCTCAGAGGTGCAAGAAGGGCCCCTTCTCGGGGCCCTTTTTATTCCGCCGGCGAGCTGAGACATAATTCGGTGTGAAGAATAGAAGATACTCCAGTGGACAGTAGCGCGATGAACAAGAGGCAATTGGGCTTTACGCTGATCGAGTTGATGATCGTCGTTGCGATCATCGGGATACTCGCTGCCATCGCCGTCTCGTCCTACCAGACTTATACTATTCGTGCTCAGGTTGCGGACGGACTCAATATGGCGACTAATGCCAAGGCGCCAATCGTCGATGCCTTCGTTAACGATGGCACGCCTCCTGCCAACCGCGCCGCTGCAGGCATGACGCCAAACGCGACGGACACCGTCAGCAACTACGTCACTTCAGTGGACGTACAGGACGGTTCGGTCGCAATCACCTATGGCAACCGTGCGAACGCGGCCATCGCAGGCACCACGCTATACGTCATTCCTTATGAGACGGCGAACCTTGGTGTAGTCTGGATCTGCGGCGATGCTACTCCCCCGGCTGGCACGGCGTTGATGGGTACGCAGAGCGGCACCACAACAGCATTCTTGGGGGTTACGACCGTCCCGTCCCGCTACCTCCCTACGAGCTGTCGGTGATTCGGAAACCTTGGCCCCTACCAGCACTTTTTAGTCGTAAGTTGCTGTTTTGAAGATAATCGCGCTTGCTGCGCGACGATTTCACAAAACCTGTTCCTTATTTGTGACGACGCGCACAAAACCAAGTTGATCGGCCTCAGTAGATGGGCGAGACTATGGTGCTCCGGGATGAGCGTATATAAGGAGCATCGGGGCAGCCCATGGCCGTAACCGCCTCACAGACTACTCTGTCCGGCCTGCCGCGTAGGCTGGTCCAGGACGGTATTGTCTCGGAGGATGTGGTCAGCCAGGCCTCGGAGGATGCCCGTAACGCCAAGACCTCCCTCGTTGCCCATCTGGTGACTTCCAACCTGGCCGATTCCCGGGCCATCGCCATCGCCGCCTCCCACGAATTCGGCGTCCCGCTGCTGGATCTCGACGCCATCGACGTGGATCTGGACACCGTCCGGGCCGTCGACCAGAAGCTCCTGAACAAGCACCGCGTGGTCCCGCTCATCCTGCGGGGCAAGCGTCTGTTCCTCGGCGTGGCGGATCCCACGGATCTGCAGGCCATCGACGAGATCAAGTTCCAGACCGGCCTGCGGGTCGACCCGGTGGTGGTCGAACAGGACAAACTCGAGGAGCGTGTCGCCAAGGTGCTCGAGGCCGTCGACACCAGCATGACGGCGTTCGACGACGATGACTTCGACGATCTCGACAATCTCGAGGTCTCCAGCGGTGAGGACGAGCAGGATGACGTCAGCCGGGACGAGATCGAGGACGCTCCGGTGGTCCGCTTCGTCAACAAGGTACTCCTGGACGCGATCAAGCGCGGCGCCTCGGACATCCACTTCGAGCCTTACGAGAAATACTTCCGCGTGCGCACCCGCCAGGACGGCGTGCTGAAGGAGATCGCCCAGCCCCCGGCAGGACTCGCCGGCAAGGTCTGCGCCCGCCTGAAGGTCATGTCGCGGCTGGACATCGCCGAGCGCCGCGTGCCCCAGGACGGCCGCATGAAGATGCGGCTCTCCAAGAACCGGGCCATCGACTTCCGCGTCAACACCTGCCCGACCTTGTTCGGTGAGAAGATCGTCCTGCGTATCCTGGACCCTTCCAGCGCGAAGCTCGGCATCGATGCGCTCGGCTACGAGGAGCAGCAGAAAGAGCTGTATCTGAAGCACCTGAACAAGCCCTACGGCATGATCCTGGTGACGGGCCCGACCGGCAGCGGCAAGACGGTGTCGCTTTACACGGGTCTGAACATCCTCAACACCGAGGACCGGAACATCTCCACCGCGGAGGACCCGGCCGAGATCAACCTGCCGGGCATCAACCAGGTCAACGTCAACCCGAAGGTGGGTCTGACATTCGCCTCGGCGCTGAAGGCCTTCCTGCGCCAGGATCCGGACGTGATCATGGTCGGCGAGATCCGCGATCTCGAGACGGCCGAGATCGCCATCAAGGCGGCGCAGACCGGCCACCTCGTGCTCTCCACGCTGCACACCAACGACGCACCGAAGACCCTGACCCGCATGGTGGACATGGGCGTGAAGCCCTATGCCATTGCCTCTTCCGTCAGCCTGATCATCGCCCAGCGCCTGGCCCGGCGCCTGTGCGACAACTGCAAGGAGCAGAAGGATATTCCCGACGCCGCGCTGCTGAAGGAAGGCTTCACCGAGGAAGAGGTGGCGAAAGGGGTGACGGTCTACGGGCCGGTCGGCTGCAACCAGTGCACGGACGGCTACAAGGGGCGCCTCGGTATCTTCCAGGTCATGGAGGTCTCGGAGACCATCGGCCGCATCATCATGGACGAAGGCAACGCCATGATGATCGCCGAGCAGGCCGAGAAGGAAGGCGTCTGGGACCTGCGCCGGGCCGGCCTGCAGAAAGTCATCAACGGCCTGACCGGCCTCGAAGAGATCAACCGGGTGACGGTCGAGTAGTCGACTCGACCGCAACCTAATCACAGGAACAGTCTGGATACGGAATCATGGCTGAAGCAGCACTCAAGACGATCCCGTTCAACTGGGAAGGCACGGACCGCCGCGGGAACAAGATCAAGGGCAAGACCCTGGCCGCCAGCGAGGCGGCAGTGCGGGCGGAACTGCGCCGCCAGGGGGTGGTACCGAGCCGCATCCGCAAACAGCAGAAGCTGTTCAGCACCGGCTCGAAGATCACGACGGAAGATATCGCCATCTTCAGCCGCCAGCTGGCCACCATGCTGGCGGCGGGCATCCCGCTGGTGCAGGCCTTCGAGATCGTGGGCAACGGCCACGAAAACGAGTCCATGCAGAAGCTGATCCTCGCCATCAAGGCCGACGTGGAGGGCGGCGCCTCGCTGCACGAAGCCCTGGCAAAGCATCCGCTGTATTTCGACGACCTGTTCGTAAACCTGGTCGAGGCCGGCGAGCAGGCCGGCGCTCTGGAGACGCTGCTGGACAAGATCGCCACCTACAAGGAGAAGACCGAGGCGATCAAGAAGAAGATCAAGAAGGCGCTGTTCTATCCGGCGGCCGTAGTTGCGGTGGCCGTCATCGTGACCGTCATCCTGCTGATATTCGTGATCCCCGCCTTCGAGGACCTGTTCACCGGCTTCGGTGCTGACCTGCCCGCCTTCACAAAGATGGTCGTGGACCTGTCGAACTTCGTCCGTGATAAGGGGTGGCTGCTGCTCATCGGGATCATCGCAGCCGTCTCCGCATTCCTCTACTTCAAGAAGCGGTCCCGGCCCATGCAGCACTTCCTCGACCGCATCAGCCTGAAACTTCCTGTCATCGGCCCGATCCTCGAGAAGTCGGCCATCGCGCGCTACGCACGTACGCTGTCCACGATGTTCAGCGCCGGCGTGCCGCTGGTGGAGGCCCTGGAGTCGGTCGCCGGCGCTTGCGGCAACATCGTCTACGAGGAAGGCGTGATGCGCATGCGCGACGAGGTAGCCACCGGTCAGCGCCTGCAGCAGGCCATGGAGAACACGGATCTGTTCCCGAACATGGTCATCCAGATGATCGCGGTGGGCGAGGAGTCCGGTCAGCTGGACGCCATGTCGGCCAAGGTCGCGGACTTCTACGAGGAAGACGTGGATGCGGCCGTCGACAGTATGAGCAGCCTGCTGGAGCCGATCATCATGGCCATCCTGGGCGTGCTGGTCGGCGGCCTGGTGGTGGCCATGTACCTGCCCATCTTCAAGATGGGTTCGGTGGTCTGACCGCGCGGAGTCGTCCCGCGTCCGCGCACTGATTCACTGACCGGGCCGCCCGGAGCATCCGATGAGCCTGGTGGAACTCCTGAGCAGCATGCCCGCGCTCTGGCTGACCGTGGTCGGCTTGGTGAGTCTCCTGATCGGCAGCTTCCTGAACGTGGTCATCCTGCGGCTGCCCGTGATGATGGAGCGGGAATGGCGCGCCCAGGCGGCCGCCATGGAGGGCCGGGAGGAGGAGCCCGGCGAGCCGTTCAACCTGGTGGTGCCCCGCTCCCGTTGTCCGAAGTGCGGCGCCGCCGTCCGCGCGTGGCAGAACATCCCCGTGCTGAGCTATGTACTGCTGCGCGGCCGCTGTGCCGAGTGCTCGACTCCCATCGGCCTGCGCTACCCCGTCGTGGAGGGCTTCACCGCGCTGGCCTCGGTGCTGGTGGCCTGGCGCTTCGGCGTCACGCCGGAGGCCGTGGCCGCGCTGGTGTTCACCTGGACGGCGATCGCGCTCGCGGTGATCGACATCGACCACCAGCTGCTGCCGGACTCGCTGACACTGCCGCTGCTCTGGCTCGGCCTGCTGCTGTCGCTGTGGCACGGGACCGCCGGCGGCACGGTGCTGTTCCAGACGCCGCGGGAGGCGATCATCGGCGCGGCCGCGGGGTACCTGTCGCTGTGGTCGGTGTATCACCTGTTCCGGCTGGTCACCGGCAAGGAAGGCATGGGCTACGGCGACTTCAAGCTGTTGGCCGCGCTCGGCGCCTGGCTGGGCTGGCAGATGCTGCCGCTGATCATCCTGCTCTCCGCCGCTGTGGGCGCAGTGGTGGGCATCGCGCTCATGGTGTTCACCCGCCGCGGTCGGGACGTGCCGATTCCGTTCGGCCCCTATCTGGCGGCGGCGGGCTGGATCGCGTTACTGTATGGGCGCGAGATCATCGACGCTTACCTGGGTATGTGGCAGGGCTGATAAGACCATGACCCGACATCCGGCCGCCGACGACATCCTGCGCATCGGCCTCACCGGCGGCATCGCCAGCGGCAAGACCGCGGTCTCCGACATGTTCGCGCAGCGGGGCGTGCCGGTGATCGACACCGACCGCATCGCCCGGGAGGTGGTGGAGCCGGGCCGCCCGGCGCTGGCCGAGATCGTGGAGGAGTTCGGCGAGGACGTGCTGAACGCGGACGGCACGCTGGACCGCCGCACGCTGCGCGAGCGCGTATTCGCCGGGGAAGGCAGCCGCCAGCGGCTGGAGGCCATCACGCACCCACGCATCCGGGACGAGACGCTGCGGCGCATGCACAACGCCGGCGGCCCCTACCAGATCATCGTGGTGCCGCTGCTGGTGGAATCCGGCTTCGGCGCGCTGGTGGACCGGGTGCTGGTGGTGGACTGCCCGCCGGAGATCCAGCGCCAACGGCTGATGGAGCGGGACACGGAATCCGCTGCAACCGCCGAGGCCATGATGCGCTCCCAGACCGACCGGGACACCCGGCTCGAGGCCGCCGACGACGTCATCGACAACTCGGGGACGCTGGAAGACACCCGCCGGCAGGTGGAACAGCTGCACAACCGCTACCTCGCCCTGGCCAGAGAAACGGACGACGACTGACCGTCGCCGATCGGCGACAGGTGTGCCTGCGCAAGGGCCCGTCATGACAGGAAATTTGCCCTGTCCGCGCCGGCTGACGCAGAATAGCGGGATGCCGCAAGCCGCCAGAGACCGAAGCGACAACAGCGAACCCCAATCCGCGCGGAAGCGGGTGGAGTACGAGCAGCCGCTGAGCGAGCGCATGCGGACGTTCCTGCGGCTGGAATTCCTGTACCAGCAGACCCTCTACCACTGCGAGAGCGAGTCCGACTGGGCCACCCGCGCCGCCATCTCCAGCCTGCTGGAGATCACCTCCATACTGACGCGCGGAGACGTCCGCAGCGAGGTGATGAAGGAACTGGAACGCCAGGTGGCCACCCTGGAAGGCTATCGCACCCAGCCGGGTGTGGACATGAGGCGGCTGCGCACGCTGCTGCAGAACCTGGAGCAGGCCCGTGGCCAGGTCAGCCGCACCGGCCCGCATTTCCTGCAGCCGCTGAAGGAATGCGAGTTTCTGAGTTCCATCAAGCACCGCAGCGCCATCCCCGGCGGCACCTGCGAGTTCGACCTGCCGGACTACAGCCACTGGCTGCGCCAGCCCTGGGAACAGCGCATGGAGAACCTGGAGAGCTGGCTGCAGGTGATCCGCCCGGTCTGCGACGCGGTGCTCGAGCTGATGTGGCTGATCCGCGAGAGCGCCATCCCCCAGGAGCGCAGCGCGTCGGGCGGCATGTATCAGGACACGATTGCGAAGGACAGCAGCTGCCGTCTGCTGCGGGTGTCACTGCCGCCGGGCAGCCACCTGTTTCCGGAGATCAGCGGCAGCCCCCACCGCTTCACGGTGCGCTTCATGGAGTGGTCGGACATCGACTCCCGCGCCGTGCAGACCGGCGAGGACGTGGCATTCCGCCTGAGCGTCTGCTGAGCGCGTCAGCCTGACCGCTCCTCCCGGCGCAGCGCCTCCAGCACGGGCGCATCCGCCTCCAGGATGTCGTAGTCGAACAGCTCCGCCGCGCTGGCCCAGGCCAGTTCCTGACGCTCGAGCGCCCTGACGGTACCGCGCCAGTCGCTCACCAGACGGAAGTCGAGGGCGACGCTGCGTTCGGGGTAGTCGTGCTCCAGCGCCATGAAGGGGCTTGCACTCACGACCTCGACGCCGATCTCCTCGGCGAGTTCGCGGCGCAGCGCGGCAAGAGGCTCCTCGCCGGGCGCGATCTTGCCGCCGGGGAACTCCCAGCGGCCGGCGCCGTGCTTGCCGGCCTGCCGGCGGCTGATGAGGATGCGGCCGTCGCCGCCGCGCAGGATCCCCGCCACCACCTGCAGGCGGGGACGGGGCGCATCGGTCACGACAGCCGGCCGTGGCACTGCTTGTATTTCTTCCCGCTGCCGCAGGGGCAGGGCTCGTTACGGCCGATCTTGCGCCCCTCGCGGACGAAGGGCTGCACCGGCTCCGCCGCCGCGCCGCCACCACCGCCGCCGGCCACCGCCTCGGCCGCCGCCGCGGAGGCGGTGGCCGCCGTCGCGCCGGAGGCCAGCGCCGAGGCCTGGGCGTGCTGGAACTCCATGGCCTTCTTGGCCCGCTGCTCGGCCTCCATGCGCTCCACCTCCTCCTGGCTGCGCACGCGCACCCGCATGAGGAGGCTGATGGTGTCGTGCTTCACCTGCTCGAGCATCTGCCCGAACATCTCGAAGGCCTCGCGCTTGTATTCCTGCTTCGGGTTCTTCTGGGCGTAGCCGCGCAGGTGGATGCCCTGGCGGAGATAGTCCATGGCCGCCAGGTGCTCCTTCCAGTGCAGGTCGAGCTGGGAGAGCATCACCTGCTTCTCGAAGCCGCGCATGATGGGCTCGCCGATGTCGGCGACCTTCTGCTCGTAGTAGTCCTTCGCCGACTCCACGATACGGTCGCAGAGCTGGTCGGAGTTCAGCGTCTTCTCCTTCTCCAGCCACTCGGCCACCGGCAGGTCCAGCCCGAAGTCGCTGCGCAGCACCTGCTGCAGGCCTTCCGGGTCCCACTGCTCCTCGACGCTGCCCCGGGGGATGAACTCCTGCACCGCCGCCTCGACGACCTCGTCGCGGATGTTCTCCACCGACTCGGCGACGTCGTCCGCCTCCATGAGCTCCGAGCGCTGATGGTAGACCACCTTGCGCTGGTCGTTGGCCACGTCGTCGTATTCCAGCAGCGATTTGCGGATGTCGAAGTTGTGCGCCTCCACCTTGCGCTGGGCCTTCTCGATCTGGCGCGACAGCAGCCCGCTCTCGATGGCCTCGCCGTCGCGCATGCCCACCCGCTGCAGCAGGCTCTTCGTGCGGTTGGGGTCGCCGAATATGCGCATCAGGCTGTCTTCCATGGACAGGTAGAAGCGGCTGGAGCCTGGGTCGCCCTGACGGCCGGAGCGGCCGCGCAGCTGGTTGTCGATGCGCCGTGACTCGTGGCGCTCGGTGCCGACGATGTGCAGGCCGCCGGCCTCCAGCACCTGGTCGTGACGCTTCTGCCAATCCGCGATCACGGCCTGGCGCTGATCGTCCGTGGCATCCTCGCCCAGCTCGGCCAGTTCGGCGTCCTTGTTGCCGCCCAGCACGATGTCGGTACCGCGGCCGGCCATGTTGGTGGCGATGGTAATTGTGCCAGGACGGCCGGCGTCCTCCACCACCTTCGCCTCGCGCTCGTGCTGCTTCGCGTTGAGCACCTGGTGCGGGATCTTCTTCTTCTTCAGCAGGCCCGACAGGAGCTCGGAGTTCTCGATGGAGGTGGTACCCACCAGCACCGGCTGGCCCCGCTCCCGACAGTCGACGATGTCCTCGATGATGGCCTCGAACTTGTCCTTCTGGTTCAGGAACACGAGGTCCGGATGATCCGCGCGGACCATCGGCCTGTGAGTGGGTATCACCACCACCTCGAGGCCGTAGATGGACTGGAACTCGAAGGCTTCGGTATCCGCCGTGCCGGTCATGCCGGCCAGCTTCTCGTACATGCGGAAGAAGTTCTGGAAGGTGATGGAGGCGATGGTCTGGTTCTCTTCCTTCACCCGCACGCCTTCCTTTGCCTCCACCGCCTGGTGCAGGCCGTCGGACCAGCGCCGGCCCGGCATGGTGCGGCCGGTGAACTCGTCCACGATGACGATCTCGCCGTCCTTGACGATGTAGTCCACGTCACGCTGGTACATGGCGTGCGCCCGCAGCGCCGCC
This sequence comes from uncultured Woeseiaceae bacterium, assembly GCA_964428605.1. Lineage (GTDB taxonomy): Bacteria > Pseudomonadota > Gammaproteobacteria > Steroidobacterales > Woeseiaceae > Lentisalinibacter. The sequence goes on along the minus strand of CAYRZI010000039.1, from coordinate 311 downwards.
ATCAGGTGATGCATCAGCTTGATGTTCGAGGCGTCGTACAGGCTCTCGCCGGGCTGCAGCAGGCCGGCCCTGGTCATCAGCTCCTCCACGTGCTGATGGCCTTCCTCCGTGAGATGGACCTGCTTGGTCTTCTCGTCCGGCATGTAGTCGCCTTCTCCTTCCTCCTCTTCCTGCTTCTTCAGCTTCGGCACCAGCTTGTTGATCTTCTCGTAGAGCTCGGTGCGCTCCTCGGAGGGGCCGGAGATGATCAGCGGCGTGCGCGCCTCGTCGATGAGGATGGAGTCCACCTCGTCGACGATGCCGTAGGCGAG
>CAYRZI010000038.1:0-26253 GCA_964428605.1 uncultured Woeseiaceae bacterium | reverse complement strand
ACCTTCGCCACCGAGTTCGTCTGCGTCGTCCGGCTGACCGCCGAGGACGGCGCGCTGGACCGGGACTGGCTGGAGGCGCTGGCCGCGGATCTCGCCGCACTTTGCGCCGGCGGGCACCAGGTCATCGTCGTCTCCTCAGGCGCCGTGGCGCTCGGCAGCGCACCGCTGGGGCTCGCGCCGAGGCGCTCCCGCCTGGAGGAGCAGCAGGCCGCCGCCGCCGTCGGGCAGGTGCGCCTGGCCCACGCCTGGCAGTCGGTGATGGCCGGCCACGGCGTGACCGTGGCGCAGGTGCTGGTGACCCCCGACGACACGGAGGACCGGCGGCGCCATCTCAATGCCCGCGGCACGCTCGAGACGCTGCTGGAGCTCGGCGCGATGCCGGTGATCAACGAGAACGACACGGTGGCCACCGACGAGCTGCGCTACGGCGACAACGACCGCCTGGCGGCGCGGGTGGCGCAGATGATCAGCGCCGACGGCCTGGTGCTGCTGTCGGACATCGACGGGCTGTATACCGCCGATCCCACCGTGGATGCCGATGCCGAGCATATCCCCGAGGTGGCGCGGCTGACGCCGGAGATCGAGGCGATGGCGGGTCCGGGCGCTTCCCGCTGGGGTTCCGGCGGCATGCGCACCAAGCTGGCCGCCGCCCGCATCGCGCTGGCGGCGGGCTGCGACATGATCATCGCCGACGGCCGGCTGACGTCGCCGATTGCCGCCCTTGAGCGCGGCGCGCGTTCCACCCTGTTCCGCGCGGGCGCCAGCCCGCTCGCCGCGCGCAAGCGCTGGATCGCGGGCAGCCTGGAGATGCGCGGCCGGCTGCTGCTGGATGCGGGCGCCGTCGCCGCGCTGGCCCGGGGCGCGAGCCTGCTGCCGGTGGGCGTCACGGTGGTGGAGGGCGAGTTCGCCCGCGGCGATACCGTGGTGCTGGCCGGGCCCGACGGCGCGGAGATCGGCCGCGGTATGATCGCCTGCGGGTCCGGGGATGCCCGCCGCATCCTCGGCAGGCGCTCGGCGGAGATCGACGAGATACTGGGCTACGCCGGGCGCAGCGTGATGGTCCACCGGGACGACCTGGTGCTGTTCCCGGCGGTGGACGACGGACGGAAAGACGAGGCAACGACATGACGGACGGCGCGGACGAACGCGTGATCGAGGCGGAAGTCGACGCACTGATGGCGGACATGGGCCGTGCGGCCCGGGACGCGGCGGGCGAGCTGGCCCGCTCCAAAGCCGAGCAGCGGCAGCGGGCACTGCACGCGGCGGCCGCGCACCTGCGCCGCAGCGCGGCCGAAATCCAGAGTGCCAACGGCAGGGACATGGCGCTGGCCCGGGACAAGGGCCTGTCGGCTGCGATGCTGGATCGCCTGGCGCTGGACGAGGCGCGGATCGAGGCGATGGCCGCCGGCCTGGAGGCGATCGCCGCGCTGCCGGATCCTGTGGGCCGGGTACTTGCCGAGTGGCAGCGGCCGAACGGGCTCGTCATCCAGCGGGTGTCGGTGCCGCTGGGGGTGATCGGCATCATCTACGAGAGTCGGCCCAACGTGACGGCCGATGCGGGCGGTCTGTGCCTCAGGTCCGGCAATGCCGTGATACTGCGCGGCGGCTCGGAGAGCTACCACTCCAGCCGGGCGATCCTGGCCAGCCTGACGGCGGGGCTGGCCGCCGCCGGCCTGCCCGAGGCGGCTATCCAGATGGTGCCGACCCGGGACCGGGCGGCCGTCGGCGCGCTGCTCTCCGGGCTGGACGGCTGCGTGGACGTGGTGGTGCCGCGCGGCGGTCGCAGCCTGGTGGAGCGGGTGCAGCGCGATGCCCGGGTGCCGGTGATCGGCCATCTCGAGGGCCTGTGCCATGTCTATGTGGACGCCAGTGCCGAGGCCGGCAAGGCGGTGGCGGTCGTGGTGAATTCCAAGATGCGCCGCACGGGCATCTGCGGCGCGGCGGAGACGCTGCTGGTGGACCGTGCGGTCGCGGAGACCCTGCTGCCCCGCGTCGGCGAGGCGCTGGCCGAGGCCGGCTGCCGGCTGCGCGGCGACGCGGAGGCCTGCCGCATCCTGGAAGACTGCGAGCCGGCGGAAGAGGCCGACTGGCACACCGAGTATCTCGATGCGGTGATCGCCATCCGCGTCGTGGACGGCGTGGACGGCGCCGTCGAGCACATCCGCCGTTACGGCTCGGGGCACACGGAGTCCATCATCGCGGAGGCGGCGGCGCCGGTGGAGCAGTTCTTCCGCGAACTCGACAGCGCGATCCTGCTGCACAACGCCTCCACCCAGTTCGCCGACGGCGGCGAGTTCGGCATGGGTGCGGAGATCGGCATCGCCACCGGCCGCATCCACGCCCGGGGCCCGGTGGGCGCCGAGCAGCTCACGAGCTACAAGTATCTGGTGCGGGGCGACGGGCAGACCCGGCCGTGAGCGGCGAGGCGGGCGGCAGCGGGCCGCACTACGACGTGGTGGTCGTCGGCGGCGGCGTCAATGGCGCCGGAATCGCCCGCGATGCGGCCGAGCGCGGCCTCGCCGTGCTGCTGCTCGAGCAGGACGATTTCACCAGCGGGACGACGGCCTGGTCGAGCCGGCTGATCCACGGCGGCCTGCGCTACCTGGAGTACGCGGAGATCTCGCTGGTCTACGAGTCGCTGCACGAGCGCCGCCACCTGCTCGAGGCCGCGCCCCACCTGGTGCATCCGCTGAAGCTGGTGATTCCGGTTTACCGGGGCGGCCAGCGGGGCAGGGCGCTGATCCGGGCGGGCATGATCGCCTACGACCTGCTCTCCCTGGGCAAGGAGCTGCCGGGCCACGACATGCTGAGTCGCCGGGAGCTGCTCGCCGAGGAACCGGGGATACTGACGGAGGGCCTGCGTGGCGCCGCCGCCTACTACGACGCCCAGGTGCCATGGGCGGAACGGCTGGTGATCGAGAATCTGGTGGCCGCGGGTCGTGCCGGAGCCGCGCTGCGCAACTACTGCCGGGTGGAGGAGTTGTGCGACGGCACGGGCACGATGGACGGGGTGATCTATCGGGACCTGGCCACGGGCGAGCGCCACCGGGTGCATGCGCCGGTGGTCGTCAATGCCGGCGGGCCGTGGGTGGACCGGGTGCTCAAGGGTCTGCCGGCGCGGCTGCCGCGGCTGATGGGCGGCACCAAGGGCAGCCACATCGTCGTGTCGCCGTTCGAGGGGGCGCCGAAGAGCGCGTTCTACATCGAGGCGGAGGCCGACGGCCGGCCCATGTTCATCATCCCGTGGTCCGGGCTGTATCTGATCGGCACCACCGATATCCGTTATTCGGGGGATCCGGCCGACGCCCGGGCCAGCGCCGAGGAGGTGGATTACCTGCTGACCGAGGCCAACCGGGTGTTCCCGTCGGCAGGACTCGGACGCGAATCGGTGCACTACACCTACTGCGGCGTGCGGCCGCTGCCCTGGGAGGAAGGACCGGAGGGCGCCATCACGCGCAAGCACATCATCCGCGAGCACGACGACGTGGCCCGGGGGCTGCTGTCGATCATCGGCGGCAAGCTCACCACGTATCGCCACCTGGCGGAAGAAGTGGTGGACCGGGTCGGCCGGCTGCTGGAGCGGGATCTGCCGGACTGTCCCACCGACGACGAGCCGCTGCCCGGCGGTGCGGATTTCGCGGTAGCGCGGGAGCGGCTGGCCTCGGCAGGTATCGTGGCGGAGGATACGGTCGCGCACCTGCTGTCGGTCTACGGCAGCCGGGGACTGGAGATCGCGGAGATGGCTGTCGCGGAGCCGGCACTGGGGGAGGTGGTGTGCAGGCGCACGGGCGCCATTGCTGCCGAGGTCGTATTCAGCCTGGAGCAGGAGTACGCGCGCACCCTGGACGATCTCCTGCAGCGCCGGATGATGATCGGCCTGGGCCCGCAGTTGGGGCTGGATGCGCTGGACGCCGTAGCCTCCGTCGCCGGCCGCTGCCTCGGCTGGAGCGACGACGAGCGCGAGGCGGCAAAGATCGCCTACCGGGAGAGACTCGACCGCTTCCAGGTGCCGGACCGAACTTTTTAAACTTTTGCAACTTGTTCGCCGCGACGACAGCGAACGAGTGTTAGGGCTGCCTGCCGACTGGCCCAAGGAACAAGTTGCAAAAGTTTAAAAAGTTCGGTCCGGCACCTTAATGGCGGAGGGCGTAGAGGCCCGGGCCGCGGTGGTCGGCCCAGCTGCGGGGCGAGTAGGGGACCACCTCGATGATCTCGCCGGACTGGAGGCGTTTCTGCACGCCGATCCACCACTCGGCCTGCAGCAGTTCGGCGTGGTGTTCCATGAACGCCTCGCGGTACTCGGGCTTCAGGCCCAGGAACTCGATGAACTGCTCAGGGAACACGTCGTTCGGGCCCACGTAGAACCACGCGCCCGACTGCATCTCTTCCATGTCGTCCCGCGGCGTCGGCATGTTGCGGAAATTCGCCTCGGTCACCAGGCAGAGCTCGTCGTAGTCGTAGAAGATCACCCGGCCGTGGCGGGTGACGCCGAAGTTCTTCAGCAGCAGGTCGCCGGCGAAGATATTGCTGAAGGCGAGATCCCGGATGGCCTGGCCGTAGTCAATGACCGCCCGCAGCGCATCGTCGTGTTCCGCTTCCTGCAGATAGAGGTTCAGCGGCGTGAGCCGACGCTCGATGTAGGCGTGCTCCACGATCAGGTCGTCGCCCTCGATGCGGCAAGTGTCGGCACAGCCGGCCAGCAGATCCTCCAGCAGCGACTCCTCGAAGCGGTGTTTGCCGAACTCCAGCCGGCGGAATTCCTGCGCGTCCACCAGCCGCCCCGCCCGGTCGTGCTTGAAGACCAGCTGGTACTTCTCCAGCACGTCCTTGCGTACCGTCGTCTTCGGGAAGGCGAAGCGGTCCTTGATGATCTTGAACACGATGTCGTAGGAGGGCAGCGTGAACACCTCCATCACCATGCCCTTGTCCCCCCGGGCGCGCACGAAGAGGTCGTCCGAGTGTTCGAGATGGCGGAAGAAGCTGCGGTAGCGCTCCGTCTTGCCCTGCTTGGCCCGGCCGAGCACCGTGTAGATCTCCGCAATCGGCTTCCTCGGCATCATGGCCTTCAGCATCGCCACCGTCGCGCCCACCACCTCCAGGTCCACGTGGAAATAGCTGCGGGTGAAGCCGAACAGCATGCTCACATCGTTCTCGGACAGGATGACCGCGTCGGCGTAGATGCCCTCGTCGGTGTTCTTCAGGGCGATCACCAGCGGCGACCACCAGTCGTTGCCCTGCAGTCGCCCCACCAGGTACGCGCGGGTGCCCTGATAGAACACCGGCTCCAGCAACTCGACGCGGCGGATGCGCGCGCCGGGGCCGTGGGAGTCGCGGAAGGCGTTCACCTCCAGCGTGATGTAGTTGATGGTGCGGTCCCGATCCCGGAAGGGCACCGCGAAGTGGTAGTCGGACAGCACCTCGTCAAAGACGAAGTCCAGCGCGCCCCGGTTGCGGTAGACGCGGCGCTGGATTCCGTCCGGCGTGTGCTCGGCAGGCTCGACGTCCAGGGCGATGAACTCCACCGCCGGATCCACCCCGATGGTGGCGAAGATACGCCGGGTGATCGAGCTGAAGAACGTCTTGAAGAACTCCGAGTCCGGGTAGTCCAGGATCCTGCGGGCGTAATGCTCCTTGATGGCGGCCCACAGCTCCCTGTCCTGCGCGCGATCGTCGAGGCGCGTGCGCAGCGCGGCCACAGTGCCTTTCACGATGCGGTCGTAGAGGTCGATTCGCTCTGCGGCATCCTCCTGGCCCGCGGCCCACTCGCGGCGCTCGAACCGGCCGCGGGCGCGGCGGGTGATGCCACGGAACTCGCGGTTGTAGTGGAGGAACGCCTCCACGATGAACTCCGCCGTATCGGCGGCCAGCGTGGAGGCGTCGTCGTCCGGGCTCAAGGCTGCACCGGTCCCGCCGGCTTACATGTTGCCGATCATGGCCGTGGCGAACTCGCTGCACTTCACCTCGGTGGCGCCGTCCATCAGGCGCGCGAAGTCGTAGGTCACCGTCTTGGAGCCGATCGTCCTGTCCATGGCCTCGATGATCCTGTCCGCGGCTTCCTCCCAGCCGAGATGGCGCAGCATCATCTCGCCGGAGAGGATCACCGAACCCGGGTTCACCTTGTCCTGACCGGCATATTTCGGCGCCGTGCCGTGGGTGGCCTCGAATACGGCGTGGCCCGTCTCGTAGTTGATATTGCCGCCGGGCGCGATGCCGATGCCGCCGACCTGGGCGGCCAGCGCGTCCGACAGATAGTCGCCGTTCAGGTTCATGGTGGCGATGACCTCGAATTCGGCCGGCCGGGTCAGTACCTGCTGCAGCGTGATATCCGCGATGGCGTCCTTGATGAGGATGCGGCCTTCGGCGAGCGCCGCCTCCTGCTCCTGGTTGGCGGCGTCGCGGCCCTTCTCGGCCAGGGTGCGGTCGTACTGGTCCCAGGTATAGGTCCGGTCGGCGAACTCGCTCTCTGCCAGCCGGTAGCCCCAGTTGCGGAAAGCGCCCTCGGTGAACTTCATGATGTTGCCCTTGTGCACGAAGGTCACGCTCTTCCTCTTGTTGTCGATGGCGTACTGGATTGCCGCGCGCACCAGGCGTTCCGTGCCCTCGCGGGAGACCGGCTTGATACCGATGCCCGACGTCTCGGGGAAGCGGATCTTGTTGTACTCGGCCGGGAAGTTCTCCTTGAGGATGCGCAGGAAGCGCGCGTTGCCGTCCGAACCTTCCTCGAACTCGATGCCGGCGTAGATGTCTTCCGTGTTCTCGCGGAATATCGCCATGTTCACGTCGGCGGGCTTGCGCACCGGCGAGGGCACGCCCTTGAACCAGCGCACCGGCCGCAGGCAGACGTAGAGGTCGAGCAGCTGGCGCAGGGCGACGTTCAGCGAGCGGATGCCGCCGCCGATCGGCGTGGTGAGCGGGCCTTTGATGGATACCAGGTATTCCCGGCACGCGTCCACGGTGCTCTCCGGCAGCCAGCTGTTGAAGCGGTCATTGGACTTCTGTCCCGCGAAGATCTCCATCCAGTGGATCTTCCGCTCTCCGTCGTAGGCCTTCTCGACGGCAGCGTCGAACACACGCACGGCGGCAGCCCAGATGTCCGGGCCGGTGCCGTCGCCCTCGATGTAGGGGATGATGGGGTTGTCCGGCACGTTCATCCTGCCGTTGTCGATGGTGATCTTCTCGCCGCCCTGTGGCGGTGTCAGTGTCGGTTCGGACATGATGTCTCCGTTCTGGATGTCGCTGTTCCGGCGGCGGCAGCCGCGGGCGGTCGCCGGTGCCGCCAGGTCGATAGCCGCATATTATGAGGGATAGCGCCCGGCAGTCCCACCCCGCTACCGCGCCGGTGCGAGGCGCCAGGAGAATTCCACGTACAGCTCCCGGCCGCGGCCGGGGAAGTAGCGGTAGTTGCCGAAAGCGAAGTCGGCCCGGTCGGCGTAGTCCCGGTCGGTGACGTTGTTCAGGCGGGCGCGCAGGCCGAGGCGGGGCGTGAGGTCGAGTTCCGCACCGAGGTCCAGCAGCTCGTGGCCCGGGTAGCGGTGCTCGTTCGCGGCGTCGAGGTAGTAGCTGCCCTGGTGGCGCAGGTCGGCGGTGAAGGCGTAGCCGGCGAGCGGCTCCCAGCGCAGTTTCAGGTTGGCCAGCGTCTGCGGTGCGGTGTCCACCAGGTTGCCGGAGACGAAGGTCTCGCCCCGCGCCGCGACCAGGTCGAACTCGTAGGTCTGCCGGGTCCAGGTGCCGTCCAGCGACAGGCTCAGCGTGTCCGTGAGCAGCCAGTCGAAGTTCACCTCCAGGCCGACGTGGCGGCTGGCGCCGCCGCTCACATTGAACCCTTCGGCGTCCCTGAGGACGCTGTCCTCCTTGTCCATCAGGAAGCCCACCAGTTCCAGCCGCACGGCGTCGCCCAGGCGGCGGTAGCCGAACTCCAGGCTGTCCACCCGCTCGCTGTCCAGGTCGGCCACTTCCTGACCGTTCTGCAGGCGGTAGAGCTCGGTTGCCTGGGGCGCACGGAAGCCGCGGCGCAGGTTGGCGAACAGCGCCCGGGAGGCATCGAGCCGGTAGTTCAACCCGACCTTCGGCGCCAGGTTGGTGAAGTCGTCGGTGCGATCCGCCGGCCGGGTGTAGAGACAGCCGCCGAAGCCGCAGGGGGTGCCGTCGTCGCGCGTGTTGCCGGTGAGCATCCGGTTGTCGTAGTCGTAGCGCAGGTGCTCCAGCCGCAGGCCGAGTTCCAGGGTCACGCGCTCGCCGATGCTCGGCGTCCAGTGGACGAAGGGCGCGGCGGACCAGGCACTCACCTCGTAGTCGTACTGCTTGCCCGGCGGCCGCGTCTCCACCAGAAACGGCGGACCGTCTTGCACGGGGCCGTCCTGGGTCTGGCGCAGGTAGCCGTCGGACCACTCCAGGTCGACACCGGCGAGCAGCGGCAGGCTGCCGCCCGTGAAATCCAGCACGCCGTTCAGTCCCGCGCTCACCTGGCCGTTCTCCTCCAGCGGCTGGCCGGGCAGGAAGTGCTGCAGGAAGTCCATGTCGGAGCGGCGTGCGTAGGCGGTCAGGTCCAGCGCCACCGTGTCACGCGTGAGCGCCGTCCAGCGGGCGCTGAGCCGCTGCGCGTCCGCATCGCGGAACGCCTCCGGGTTGGGGTTGGTCCGGTTTACGTCCGGATCCTCGTAGGCGCCCTCGCCCAGGATGAAGCCGGCCGTCTCCTGCTCGAGATGGGTCGCGGCAAAAGACCAGCGCACATCCCGGCCGGCGAGCGGCGTTACCACGTTCAGGTTCAGCTTGCCCTGACCGTAGCCGGAGTCGGCCCGGAAGCCGCCGTCCTCCTCGCCGTGCAGGCGCAGCAGCCAGGGTGCCGCCTCGCCGCCGGCCCAGCGCACCGAGCCGCGTACGTAATCGTTGGGTCCGGCTTCCACGCTCAACCCGCGGCGCCGGTCGCTGCGCGGATCGGGGGTGATCACGTTCACCAGCCCGTGCAGCGCGTTGGAGCCGTAGAAGGCGCTGCCGGGGCCGCGCACCACCTCCACGGCACCGGCCTGCTCTGTGTTCACCTCGAACAGCTGGTTGACGTTGCAGAAGCCGGTGGGGCGGACGGGCAGGCCGTCCTCGAGGAACAGGAACGCCCCGCACGAGCCGGCACCGGTCAGGACCGGCGAGCGAATGGCGGTGAGGTGCTCCTGACCGCTGCCGCGGCTGATCCAGGTGCCCGGCATCTCCAGCATGAGCTCGTGCACGTGGTGGTGCCCCAGCGCCTCGATCGCCTCGCCGTCGATGCGTGCCGCATTGCCGGTGGCCGCGATCAGCGGCTGGTCGCGGCGGGTGGCGGTGACCACGATCTCCTGGATCGGCTCCGCCCCGTCCGCCGGCGCCGCCGGCGACGCGCACAGCATGACGGCCGGCAGGAGCGCCGACGCGAGGCGGGCTCCGTGGCCGGTACGCGCCGCCATCAGGTTTCCCTCCGTACCTTCTCGAAGATGAGGCTCACCTCGTCGCCGATGCGGTAGTAGCCGTGCCGGGTACGCATCTGCTCCAGTGCCTCGTCGCGCTCGCGCTCGGTGGGGTACCAGTGATACTTCTCCCAGTCCGCGCCGACCAGGTTGTTGAACGGGTCCGACGGCGGCAGGGTAACCCGGATGCCCCAGGGGCGTTCCCGGGCGACCTGCCCGGGATCGACGAGGTTGTGGCGGTGGGCGTAATCCATGACGGCTCGAAGCTCACGGGAGGCGGGATTATAACGGTTCGGACGGCCGCGTCACGGCCGTCGGTCGGTACGCGGCGGACGGTCGCCGGCGCCTTCCCGATCCGCCCAGCCCAGCCACCGCCGGGTGACCAGCAGGTAGAGGCGTTTGCCAGAGGCCATCCAGATCCGCGACGTCCAGGCCGGCGTGGCGAGGATGCGCCGCTCCCTGGCGGTGAGTGCCCCGGGGCGGTAGGTGCGCTTGTGCTTCAGAAAATGGCGCAGGTCCTCCCGGGCCAGCAGCCGGAACAGCGGGCCGCGCCGCCGGCTGACCGAGGCCAGCTGGAAGTCCACCAGGGCGGGGTGGCCCTCGTCGTCCACCAGCCAGTTCGGCTCCTTGGCCAGGTCGTTGTGGGCGACGCCGGCGCGATGGAGAATGCGCAGCAGCCGGAACGCCTCGCGGAAGTAGCGCGCGTCACGCGGCCGGGCCTCGTGCATGGGCCGCCCCGCCAGCCACTCCCGGTCGAGGCCCCAGCGACCGGTGCCGAGCACCGCGGGCGTTCCGGGCACCCCGGCCAGCACGGCCAGCGCCCGGGCCTCACGGCGCGCCAGACGGCGCGCCAGCCAGCGTGCCCACGGGCGAGCTGCGGTCACGTCGCGCCGGATGCACACACGGCCCGCCTCGTCGCGCAGCCGCAGCACCCGGCCGAAGGTGTCGCTCTTCAGTAGTTCCGTGTCTTGCATCGCTCCGTGCCGCCGTGCATGGGCCGGGATAGCGCCCGTCCCGGGTTTTGGCCAGAATGGCCCGATACGAGCCCCGCGGGGCCCGTCGACGGGACGCGTGACAGACGCATGATAACCGCCGGGATGCCATGAGCCAGCCGGGGAAGAAAAAGCAGGAAGGCCGCCGCCGGGATCTCGACGGCTTCTTCGTCGCGGGCGGCCCGGTGCAGCCCGGCCGGGGCTGCTATGTGCGCCGTGCCGCCGACCGCGAGCTCGGCCGGCTCGTGCGCGCCGGCGAATACGTCCAGGTCATGGCGCCCCGCCACATGGGCAAGTCGAGCCTGATGGCACGCCTCGCCGAAGAGCTGCGCGGCGAGGATCGCCACGTCGCCGTCGTCGATCTCACTCAGGTGGGCGCCCGGGAGCGGCCGGACGACCTGGGCCGCTGGTTCTACAGCTTCGCCTTCCGGCTGATCCGCCAGCTCAGGCTGAAGGTGGATCTGCAGGAGTGGTGGCAGGACAAGGCGGTGCTCACGAACCGCCAGCGGCTCACGGAACTCTACTGGGACCTGATCCTGGAAAGCACGAGCGGTCCGGTCACGATCTTCATCGACGAGATGCAGTGCCTGGACAACTTCGCGGGCGTGGAGCAGCTGCTGGCGAGCATCCGGGCGGCCCACAATGCCCGCGCCGCCGAGCCGGCGCTGGCCCGGCTGAACTTCGTCATGCTGGGCATCAGCGTGCCCGAGGGCTTCGACCCCGACTCGGAGTATTCCCCCTTTGCGGTGGCCCAGCCGGTGGTGCTGCGGGACTTCCGGCTGCACCAGCTGGACGTGTTCGCGCCGGCGCTCGGCCTGCCCGCGCCGCGTGCGAAGGAGGCCCTGGAGCGGATCCATTTCTGGACCAACGGCCAGCCCTATCTCACGCAGAAGCTCGCCCGCGCCGTCGCCCGGGCGAGGATGCGGGAAGCCGACCTGGAGGACCCGGCCTTCGTGGTCGACGCGCTGACCTACCGGCTGTACCTGAACCCCTCGGCGCTGCGTAACGAGCCGCATCTCAGCTACCTGCACCACGCGCTGACCGAGCCGCGCAGGGAACACGACGAGATCCTGGCGGTGTACGGGCGCGTGCGGAAGGGCGGCAAGGTGATCCTCGACCCGGACTCGCCGGCCCAGCGGCGGCTCATCTCCCGGGGGCTGCTGATGCCCACCCGGGGCGGCACCCTGGCCGTGCGCAACCGTCTCTACCACCACGTGTTCACGGCGCGCTGGGCCAACGAGCAGCTGCCGTTCCGCTGGCGGCGCATAGGCGCGGTGGCGGCGGCGGTGCTGCTCACCATCCTCGTGCCGATCTGGTACACCCAGTACCTGCCGCGGCCGTGGACCTCCGTCCTCACTGCCGCCGACGCGAGCCTGCCCGAGGCCAGAGAAGCCTGGGAGACGCTGTCCCGGCTGCCGGGCCACGGCGCCAGCGCCGACCGGATGTTCCTGGACTACCTGTCCCGCATGAGTCGGGGCGCCGACGACGTGGCGGCGGTGGAGGCGGCCGACGAGCTGCTGCGGACGCTGCCGGGTGCCGAGCCCCTGGCCGACCAGCTGGTGGCGGAGTTCTGGGATCGCAGGGCGCTGGCCGCAGAGTTCCGCCACGAGCGCGATGCGGCCCTGCTCGCCCGTATCCGCTCGCTGGTCGAGCCCACCGTGGAACGGCGCCGGCGGGCGGCGGCGCTGGTCGGTGAGGACTACGCGCTGCTGGCCGCCACACTGCGGGTGCCCCGGGGTTTCGAGCAGGCCGTACTCGCCCCGGACGGAAGGCGGCTGGTCGCCGCCCGCGGCAACACGGTGCATGCCTGGGGCATCGACCGGCTGCCACCCGTGGCCGAGCCGGCCTGGGATGCCACGGCGCTGGGCTTCCTGCCCGCCGTGAGCCGCAGGCAGGTGCAGGCCGAGGGCCGTGCCGGCGCGGATCTGGTGCTGGAGGCACAGATCGACCACGACCGCCCGTTCGATCTAAGCATCACGCTCACCGCGCCCTCCGGCCGTAGTGTGACCTTCCAGCCGGGTCTCGCCGCTGCCGCTCCGATGCGGCATCGTTTCACAGCCGGTGCCGGCGGCGTGCTGACGCCGCTTGCGGGCGAACCGCGGGGCGGCACCTGGACGCTATCGGTTGCCGACCGTGTGCCCGGCGTCACCGGCACCCTGGCGGGCTGGAGCCTCGATTTCGGCGACGTCCGCGCGGATGCATCGCCGGCCTCGCCGCCGCTCGCGCTGGAGGACCCGGTCGCGGAGACGGAGTCGCTGCTGTTCCTCGGTCCTGCGGGGCGTTACGCCATCGCCGTACCGCCGGCGGGTGATGCGGCGGCACGGGTCTGGGACCTGGCGTCGCGCAGCCCCGTCTCCACACTGCCCGTCACCCGAGAGGAGCGCATCATCGGCTTCGTGCTGGACCAGCGCGTGGTACTCGTGCACGGGGCGGCGGGTATCGAGGCGTGGACCCTGTCCACCGGGGATCCGGTGGAACTGCCGGGTGTGGGCCGCGAGGCCGTCCTGAGCGCCCTGTCGCCGGACGGCGAAGTCCTGGCGCTGGTGGGTGCCGGCCCGGAACGCGCGGTCGAGGGCTTCGACCTCATCGAGGGACGCCGGCTCGGCGCCACCGCCGCCGGGGTGGATCACAGCGCCATCGCCATCGCGCCGGGCGGGAGGCTGGTGGCCGTGGCCGACCCGGACCGCGCGGTGCGCGTCTGGCGTTTCGGCGACGAGCAGCCGTTCGCGGAGCTGGACCCGCCCGGCGTGCCGGTGGCGTTGCGCTTCGACGGCCGCGGCGAGCGGCTGGCCGTGCAGCTGGCCGACGGCGGCCTGATGCTGTGGCGGGCCGGCGAGGACGGCGCCGGCGGCATCCGGCGCTTCCCGGCACCGGGTCCATGGGAGGTCAGCTTTGACGGTACCGGCGGCCGTCTGCTGGTGGGAGCGGGGGCATCCGGCTTCCGCCTGCTCGGCGACGAGCTGCAACCCATGCGCGAGCCGCTCCTGCGAGGGGGCTTCGCGCCGGGGCAGCCGGTCTGGGCCGCCCACCGGGACGCCGACCGGCTGGCCCTCACCGGCAGTCCGGGCGAAGGCTGGATGCGCGTGTGGCGTCTTCAGCCCGTTCGTCCCGCCGCCGCAACGCGGCCGGAGGAGGTGACGGCCGTGGCGCTGTCGCCGGACGGCCGCACGACGGCGCTGGGCACGCGGGACGGCAGCCTGCGCCTGCGATTCGACGGTGAAGGCACGACGGTGTCCCCCGCCCCGGCGGAGGAGCGCGTGAACTACTTCGGCCATACCCGGGCGGTGTGTTGCGCCGCCTTCAGCCCCGACGGCAGCCTGCTGGCCACGGCAGCCGTGGACGGCAGTCTGCGGGTCTGGGACGCGCGGGCCGGTGAGCCCCGTGAGTTCATTGCCCTGCAGCCGGCCGCACATCCGGTCGATGCCCTGGCCGTATCCGGTGACGGCGAGCGCGTCGCGGTGGTCGCCGGCCCCCATCTGCAGATCTGGGACGCGGGCGAGGGGCGTCTGCTGTCGCAGCGCCAGCCGGGCGCACCCGTCACCGCGGTGCAGAGCCTGCCTGGCGGTGAGGGTTTCGTGCTCGGCGACGCAACCGGCAGCCTGTGGCAGCTGGGGCAGGCGGATCGGCTGGAGCGCCTCGCCGGGGTCGGCGGTGCGGTGACGGCGCTGGCGCTGACCCGGGACGGCAGCGTCCTCGCCGTGGCCACGGCCGAGGGCGCGCTGCAGCTCCTGGATATGGAGGATCGCCAGCTGAAAGGGGCGGCGGATCCGCTGCCGGCGCCTGCGGCGGCGCTGGCGTTCAGCGGCGACGGCGACCATCTGGTGGCCCGCAGCGGCCACTGGCTGCATCGCTATCGCCTGTCCGTGTTCCAGCTGCTGCCGGAGTCTTCCCGGCTGCTTCCGGCCGCCGTCATCCGCGGCGGCATGAGCCTGACCGGCGGCGACGGCGATCGGGTGCGCGTGCTGGCCGGGCACGGCACGCCCCGGCCGGTGAGCCTTAGCCTGAGCGCTGCTGACGTGCCGCCGCTGCAGGGCGAATCGCAACTGCTCGTCGAGCAGTGGCGGGACCGGCTGCGGCCGGGCACCGCGGTGGTCAGCGATCCGGCCCCCGCAGCGCGCGGACAACCAGCTCCAGTCCCCGCGCGCTGACCTTGCCCGGCGGCAGCGGGGCCGCCGCCTGCAATTCGATGCGGGCCCGGAACCGCCGCGGCCGCTTCAGTATCGCGCGGCCGCCCCGGCGGCTGAACCAGCTGTCCCAGAGTCCGCGCAGCGCCATCGGCACGACCGGAACCGGCCGCCGGGCGAGGATGCGCTCGATGCCGTGCCGGAACGTCGCAATCCTCCCGTCCGGCGTCAGTGCTCCCTCCGGGAAGATACAGACCAGGTGGCCGGCGGCGAGTTCGTCGTCGATGGCGCGGTAGGCGGCCTCCAGCAGTGCCTCGTCGTCGCGGCGCGACGCGATGGGGATGGCGCGGGCGGCGCGGAACAGGTACGAGAGCACGGGCACCGCGAAGATGCGGTGGTGCATGACGAAGCGCACCGGCCGGCGCACCAGGCCGCCGATGATCAGCGCGTCGACGAAGCTGACGTGATTGCAGACCAGCACCGCCGGTCCGGTCGCGGGAATATTGTCGAGACCCCGGGCCCGCACCCGGTACATCACGTGCACCAGCAGCCAGGCGGACAGGCGCAGCAGGAACTCCGGCAACGTGATGCAGAGATAGACCGCGACCAGGGCGTTCACGGCGGCCAGCGCCAGGAACAGCGCCGGCAACGACAGACCTGCGGCGAGCGCGGCCAGCGCCAGGCCCGCGGCGAGCACCATGAACAGGGCGTTGATGATGTTGTTGGCGGCGATGATGCGCGAGCGGTGCACGACGGCGCTGCGCTCCTGCACCAGCGCGTACAGCGGCACGCTGAACAGCCCGCCGAAGACGCCCAGCAGCAGGAAGTCGACGAAGACCCGCACGGCGCCCTCCCTGCCGAAGGTCGTGACGATGCCGGCGGGCTCGGCCGCCAGGGCCGTGGGCCGCGCCAGGTAGACGTCCAGCGCGAACACGGTGAGGCCGAGGGCGCCGATGGGCACCAGACCGAGCTCTATGCGGTGTCCGGAGAGCCGCTCGCAGAGCAGCGCCCCGAGTGCGATGCCAACGGCGAACGCCATCAGCAGCACGGTGGCGACGCCGGGGTCGCCGCGCAGGATCTCGGCCGCATAGACGGGCAGCTCGGAGAGCGCGACGAAGCCGAAGCTCCAGAACCAGGAGATGCCGAGGATGGAGAGCAGCACGCTGCGCTCCTCTCCGGCGAAGCGCATGATCCGCAGCGTCTCGGTGAACGGGTTCCAGCGCAGCGCCAGGTCTGGTTCCGGCGGCGGCGCCTCGGGGATGTAGCGCGCGGCGGCATAGCCGGCCACCGCGAAACCGACCAGCAGCAGGGCGAGCGGCAGCGAGCCGGGGCCGCCCGCCGCGACGGCAAGTCCGCCGAGCATAAGCCCCAGGATGATGGCCAGGTAGGTGCCGCCTTCCACCAGGCCGTTGCCGCCGACGATCTCTCTCTCGCTGAGCGTCTGGGGCAGGATGGAGTACTTGACCGGGCCGAACATCGTCGACTGCAGCCCCATCAGGAACACCAGTACCAGCAGGGCGCCGGCGTGCGCCGCGGTCACGGCGAAGGCCGCCACGAGCATCAGCGCAATCTCGGCGAGTTTCACCCGACGCATGAGCAGGGCCTTGTCGTACTTGTCGGCCAGCTGCCCGGCGATGGCGGAGAACAGGAAGAACGGGAGGATGAACAGGGCCGCGCTCAGGTTGACCATCAGCGACGGCGCCAGGCCGGCGACGGTCACCGCGTGGAAGGTGAACAGGAAAATGAGCCCGTTGCGCAGGACGTTGTCGTTCAGCGCACCGAGGAACTGGGTCAGGAAGAAGGGCAGGAACCTGCGTTCCCGCAGCAGAACGAACTGGCTTCGCGCAGATTCCGCCATGGCGCTCCCCGGCAAGGCCCCTTGCCGCGGCGGCCGTCGCGGCTCGCGGCTATGGTAACCGACGCCGCAGGGGCGGTGACAGGTCATGGCCGAGGGCGGACCTGCGTCACGGGAAGGGCCGGCCGCGGGTGGTAATATCCCGGCAATTCGTGTTGTTACGCCGGGTTCGTGAATCCAGTGAAGCCGAGAATCTGCAGAGCCCTCGCCTCGGCCGCCGTGCTCGTCGCGGCGGCGGCCTGCGTGCCGGAGCCGCCGCCCCGGACCACCGCCGATTTCCTGGATGATCCCATCGGCCTCGAGGCCACGCTGGCCCGCTGCAACGCCGACCGCACCCGCACCCTGCGCGACCCGGAGTGCCAGAACGCCCGTGAGGCCGCCCACCGTATCTCCGTGGCCGAGGAGGAGGAGCGGCTCAGGGAGCTTGAAGCGCGCTCCCAGCGCAAGCTGGAGGAGCTGCGGGCACTGCAGCGCGCGGCCGACGAGGCGCGGCTGCGGGCGGAGGAGGCCGAGCGCCGCGCCGAGGAGGCGAAGCTGCTGCAACAGCTCATCGAGGGCGGCGACGGTGCCCCGACCGGCGCCGCGCCGGATGCCGACGGCATGCCGGCCGACGGTATCCCGGACACCGGCGAGCAGGACGCCCGGTCCGGCGAGGGCTGACCCGGCCCGGCAGCCCGGCCCGGCAGCCCGATCCGGCTAGCGGGCTCTCCGGCTACTCCGGCGCGCGGTGGAACGGTCGGCCTAGTCTGGCTCGACCGGCTCGAAGGTCTCGGGTTCGGCGGGTTCTTCCGCGGGGGGCTCGCCCGCGCCGTCGCCGATGCCGTAGGTGCGCACTGCGGGCTCGGGCCCGTCAGCGCCTGCGGCTTGCCCGTCGCCGGCTGCGGCGTCCCGTTCCGGCGGCGGCAGTGCCGTGCCGTCTTCCGGCGTCAGCCGTGTCAGCGTGGCGATGAAGCGCCGCGCCTCCACCGGTGCGGTGACGCCGTCGGCAGCGAAGATCGCCTCCGCGCTCACTCCCGGCTGCGCATAGAACGCGGCGTTGGCGGACTGGTCGATGCTGAGCGCGGCGCCGTCGAGTGCGACACCCAGGAACAGGCCGCGGGTGCGTGAATAGGAATACACCTCCGAGCGCAGCCGGATGTCGGTACTGGCCGAGGTATAGCGGCCCACCGGGCCCGCGGCGACGGACGCGTCCGCGCCAAGGGTGAGCTTGCCGTTGGTGATACCTTCGACGCCGCGGCGGTTCTTGAACACCAGGATCAGGTCCGAGGACTGGGCGCCGGCCTGCCAGCCGACGCTGCCGCCGGTCACCGAGAGGAAGGTGGGCTGGCTCCACTGGCCGTCGGGCTGGCGCACGACCAGGACGCCCCGGCCCCATCTCGCACCCACGACGAGGCCCACCTTTACGACGTTGGGGATGACGGCCACCGCATAGGCGCTGCCGAGCAGAGCCGGCGGTATGCCGTTCTCGGGGATGGCGGCCAGCTGCTCGAGGACTTCGGTCGCGTCGGTGAGACGCTGCTCCTCCGGCGTCTCGGCCCGGGCTGCGCCGGTCAGCAGGACAGCCGCACAGATCCAGGCGGTCATCAGGGTTCTCATTCGCTCGCTCCCGGTCTCTTGTCTGCCGGCGTCCGCTGACGGCTGGCGTTTCTCGCACGCGGCCTGCACGGCGTCCCGTACCGCATTGCCGAGAATGATACGCGATTTCGGTGCGGCGCGGCCGGGCGCCTCAGTCAGCCGTGACCTCGGCCGCCAGCGGCGGCAGCGGGCAATCCAGCATGGCGCACACGGCACGCAGGAGCTCCGCCTCGGCCAGGGTGGTCCGCCGGTCGTGGCGTATCACGGCGACCAGTGCCACCACCACCCGGCGCCGGGCGGCGCCGGAGAGATGCCGCAGGGTATGCAGTGAGGCGTCCAGTTCCCGCTGCCAGTCGGTGAGCGGGCGGTAGGGCGGCCAGTCCCCGTCCAGGGTCTCGATGCCGGCGCCGTAGGCGCGGCGGCTCGCCTCCTCGCTGCGGGCGCCGTGTGCCGCCAGGCTCGCAAGCAGACGCTGGACCGCGGTACGCGTGTTACGCCGGCCGATGCCGGTGCCGTCCCGCCGGGCCTCGGCGCGCGGTGCCAGCGCCTCGGACAGATGCCCCCGGAGCGTGCGGGTGAAACAGTACTCGTAGAAGTCCAGCCTGCCGTCCAGCGCCGTCAGTTCCTCGCCGAGGTCGACGACGAAGGCGAGCTGGGCCTGCGGGCGGTCTTTCAGCGCCGGGAAGGCGAGTTCGAGCAGCGGCAGGCGGTAGAGGGGGCCGAGGGCGGCGGCGTCCTCGTAGAGCCTCTCCAGCCGCCGGGTCCGTGCACCGCCGATCCGGCTCTCCAGCAGCGCGGTCTGGCGCTGCCTCGCGGCCGGGTCGGCATGCAGCACCAGCGCCAGCGCGAGCAGCACGGCGCCGTCCCGGGAGTGGGCTGCGTGGGCGACCTCTTCCGGTATCGTGCGGCGCAGGCGCCCGGCGAACGCCACCTGTTCCTCGCCCGGATTGCCGATGCTGGCGGCGATGCGTTCACCGTCCAGGACCACCTCCCCCGCACCGCCGCCGGCTCCCGCCGCGAGGCCCGCCGTCCGGCCTTCTTCCCTCGCGCCGCCGCCGTCCATGGACAGCCCGGCCAGGCTCTCCGGGTCGAAGGAGGGGTCCAGGGCGAGGATGCGCTTGTCCAGCGGCGGATGGGTGGCCATCAGGCGCGTGAACGACCGCCCGCCGAAGGCGAACAGCATGTGGCTCACCTCCTCGGGGTCGGCGGCCCGGAACCGCGATCCGGCAGAGGAGGCGGCGATCTTCTTCAGCGCCCCGGCAATTCCCCGGGTCTGGCGAGTGAACTGCACCGCCGAGGCGTCCGCCAGGTACTCCCGCTGCCGGGATACACCGGCCTTGATGAGCCGTGCGAACAGCACCCCGATGGAACCGATGAGCAACAGGCCCACGCCGATGACGAGCACGACCGGCGCGCCGCCCCGTCCGGACCGCCCGCTCAGCCGCACGTGACGGGTGCCATGCAGCACCATGCGCCCGGCCAGCGCGATGGCGAGGATGCCGAACAGCAGCCCCATCAGGCGGATGTTGAGCCGCATGTCGCCGTTCAGGATATGGCTGAACTCGTGGGCCACCACGCCCTGCAGCTCGTCCCGGTCCAGCGTCTCCAGGGTGCCGCGGGTGACGGCGATGGCCGCGTCGCCCGAATTGAAACCGGCCGCAAAGGCATTGATGCCCGGCTCCTCTTCCAGCACATAGATCTCGGGTACCGGTACGCCGGAGGCTATTGCCATCTCTTCGACCACGTTGCGCAGGCGCAGCCGCAGCGGGTCCTGCACGTCGGTGGGCACGGGCGTGGCGCCCAGCTCGCGCGCCACCTGTCCGCCGCCGTCGGAGAGCCTGGCGGTGCGGTACAGGCTCGCCAGCCCGATCGCGCCCCCCGTGGCGAGGGCGACGGTGCCGAGCAGGCCGGCATTGCCGGCGAGCCAGCCCCCGCTCATGACACGGAGGGCGCCCTCGGGCTGCAGCAGTGCCAGGGCGGCTGCCACGATCAGCGTGACGGCGCCGATGATGGCGGCGGTTGCAAGCAGGAAGACAACCACGAGCCAGCGGCTCGTGCGCCGGCTGCGCTCCTGGGCCTCGAAGAAGTTCACGGCGGATGCTCAGCGGGTGGCGCCGCCCCCGCTCGTCAGGTGAACGAGACCTCCGGCACCGTGCGCTTCTCCTCCGACTCGATGTCCAGGAACGACGCCGGCTCGAAGCGGAACATGCCGGCCACGATGTTGTTCGGGAAGTTCTCGCGGGTGTTGTTGTAGGTCAGCACTGCATCGTTGAACGCCTGGCGGGCGAAGGCCACCTTGTTCTCGGTGCTCGCGAGTTCCTCCTGGAAGCGCAGCATGTTCTCGTTGGCCTTCAGGTCGGGATAGGCCTCGGCCAGCGCGAAGAGCCGGCCGAGCGCGCCGCCCAGCGTGGCCTCCGCGGCCGCCAGCTGCTTGATGGCGTCGGCGTTGGCCGGGTCTGCCTTCGCCGCGGTCAGCCCGGAGGCGGCGGCGTTACGCGCGCTGATGACGGCCTCGAGCGTCTCGCGCTCGTGTTTCATGTACCCTTTCACCGACTCGACGAGGTTCGGTATCAGGTCATAACGGCGGGTCAGCTGCACGTCGATCTGGGCGAAGGCGTTCTTCACCCGGTTGCGCGAGTTGATCAGCCGGTTGTAGATGCCGATGCCGAAGACGGCAAGGACGACGATCAGGCCGAGGAAGATGAGGAATCCAGACATCGACGGGCTCTCCGCAACACTCCCGGTGACCGAGCATACCCATCGTGGCGCGGCAGGACCAGCGATTTGGTGCCTGCTCGCCTGTCTCGCGTTCGCCCAGCCCGCCGCCGCGGCCTGGCTGGACCGGACCGAGGAGATGATGGGCACGCGCATCAGTGTGCGGCTGTGGCACGAGGAAGGCGAGACGGCCCGTGCGGCGGCGGCGGCCGCGGTCGACGCTGCGATCGTCGAGATCGACCGCATCGAGCAGCTAATGAGCACCTACATCGAGGACAGCACCATCTCGGCGGTGAACCGCCACGCCGCCGAGCGGCCGGTGCCGGCGGGTGAGGAGCTCTACGGGCTGGTGGAGACGGCGCTGCGGGTCTCGCGTCTGACCGACGGCGCTTTCGACATTACCTACGACAGCGTGGGCCAGCATTACGACTACCGCGAGGGGCGCCGTCCGGATGCCGCGACCATCGAGGCGGCCATCGGCAAGCTCGACTACCGCCTGGTCACCCTGGTGCCCGACGGCCACGCGATCCGGTTCGAGCGGCCGGGTGTGCGGATCAACCTGGGCGGCATCGCCAAGGGCTACGCGGTGGAGCGGGCGGTCGCCGTGCTGGCGGAGGCGGGCTTCCGCCACGCGATCGTCACTGCCGGCGGCGACTCCCGGCTGCTGGGGGATCGCGGCGGCGAGCCCTGGGTGGTGGGCGTGCGCGACCCGCGCGCGGACGAGGCAGTGGCCGTGCGCCTGCCGCTGGTTGACGAGGCCATCTCCACGTCCGGCGACTACGAGCGCTACTTCGAGGAGGACGGTGTCCGCTACCACCACATCCTCTCCCCGGCCACCGGCGAGCCGGCGCGCGGCGTCTACAGCGCCACGGTGGTGGGACCGGACGGCGTGCTTACCGACGCGCTGTCCACCTCCGTCTTCGTGCTCGGCGTCGGGCGCGGACTCGCGCTGATCGAGCGGCTGCCCGGCTACGAAGCCATCGTCATCGACGCGGCCGGACGCATGCACTACACGGCGGGGCTCACACCACCCGAGTGACACGGGCGTCGCCATTCGGCGACACAGAAACTCACCATCTTTCAACAAGTTGGCCGCCTCGTGCCCGGGGCTGTCCGCTGCCGCCGACACCGGCGCCCCCTGCCGCGGCCCTGCCGGCCGCCAGGTAACCGCTAAGTCACTGATAAACCGTACTCCGGCCCGACTGGCACGCCATTTGCTACGCATCGGCACGGAGGCCGTCGTTGCCCGCCACATCCCGCCCGTTCCCCGCCCTTGCCGCAGGCGTCGCGGGACTGTGACAGGCATCACGGCCGCTTACGTGCAAGCGCTGCGACCATTATGTCCGGTCGTCGCCGGGCGCGCCGCCCGTGCAATCAAGTGAGGAGTCCGTGATGGAGATATGGAGATCTTTCGCCGTGCTGCTGTTCGTCGCGCTCGCCGTCACACCGGCGCTGGCGAGCAAGGGTGCACTCGACGGCCAGGAAGCGCCCGACTTCGCCCTCAGGAATCTCGACGGCGAGAACATGCGCCTCTCCGAGTACCGGGGCGAGGTGGTGATGATCAACTTCTGGGCCACCTGGTGCGGCCCGTGCCGGCAGGAGATGCCCCTGCTCGACGAGCTCTACGACCGCTACGAGCGTGTGGGCTTCCAGCTGCTCGGCGTCAATATCGACGACGACCCGCGCCGCGCCATGGAGATGGCGCAGGAGCTGGGTATCAGCTTCCCGGTGCTGTTCGACGACCGCAAGGAAGTGAGCGAGCTGTATCGGGTGGAGGCGATGCCCGTCACCGTGATCCTCGACCGGGAAGGCGTGGTCCGCTACACGCACTACGGCTACAAGCCGGGCTACGAGGAGTACTACCTGGATCAGGTCCGCACGCTGCTGCGCGAGTGACGGCGGACGGGAACGGTCGCGAACAGGCGCCGAGGCGCCCGGAGACAGGACAGTGAAACGATTGCTTTTCCCCCTGCTGCTGCTGGTGATCACCGGCATCAATGCCCAGGTGCTCTCCGCCAACGCCGCCGGAGACGCCCGGGCGGCGGACCCGGCGGACGACGAAGAGGAGTTCCGCGCCCTCGACCAGCAGGTCCAGTCGCTGAAGAAGGAGGTACTCGACCTCAACCGGGAGCTCTTCCTGCTGGAAGAAGACCTGCTGTTCCCCGCCAACTCCCAGGTGGCGATGTTCGTGTCTCTGGACGTGGGCACCTTCTTCGACGTGGAGTCGGTGAGCCTGGAGCTGAACGGCAAGGAAGTGGCCCATTACCTCTACACCGAGCGCGAGGCCGAGGCGCTGCGCCGCGGCGGCGTACACCGCATCCACGTGAGCAATCTGAAGGTGGGCGAACACGAGCTGGTGGCGTTCTTCAGCGGCAAGGGCCCGCACGGACGCGACTACCGCCGGGGGGCGGACCTGATGTTCGAGAAAGGCATCGGCGCCAAGTACATGGAACTGCAGATCTCGGACCGCAAGCACAAGCAACAGCCCGAGTTCCTCATCACTGAATGGGAGTAGGGCATTGGTGGCCGGGCGAAAACTCCTGGCCGCGGCGGCGGCCTTGTTGCTGCCGGCGGCGGCTGTCGCAGAGCAGGGGCCGGTCACCGTGGAGGACCCGCATTACGGCGAGGTCCTCTTCCATTTCTATCAGCGGGACTATTTCACCGCCCTGGTACGCCTGACCGCCGCCGAGGAGCGCGGGCGCGTGGCCAGCCACGCCGCCGAGGCGGAACTCCTGCGCGGCGGACTCTACCTCTCCTACGGCCAGCACGACGAGGCCTCACTGATCTTCGAACGGCTGCTGGCCGACTCCGGCGATCCGTCCATCCGCGATCGCACCTGGTTCTTCCTGGCGAAGATCCGCTTCCAGCGCGGCTACTTCCGGGATGCCGAACTGGCCCTGGCTGAGATCCGTGATGCACTGCCGGAGGAGCTGGAGGCCGAACGCCGCATGCTGACCGCCCAGGTGCTGATGCGCCAGGAGCGCTACGGCGAAGCCATCGACAGCCTGGCGGACTGGCGCGGCCCGGGTAACTGGCTCGCCTATGCCCGCTACAACCTGGGCGTCGCGCTGGTGCGCAACGGTCAGCTGGCGGAGGGCGCGGCGCTGCTGGATCGGGTCGGGCGCATGGCGGCCGACAGCGAGGAACTCCTCGGCCTGCGGGACAAAGCCAACGTGGCGCTCGGCTACAGCTACCTGCAGGACGAACAGCCGGATGCCTCCCGGCCGGTGCTGGAAAGGGTGCGGCTTGCCGGTCCGTTCTCCAATAAGGCCCTGCTAGGCACCGGCTGGGCCGACTCCGCCGGTGCGGAATTCGAGCGCGCCCTGGTGCCCTGGCTCGAGCTGCGCTCCCGGGACCTGCTGGACCCGGCCGTGCAGGAGTCGCTGCTGGCCGTGCCCTATGCCTACGGGCGGCTCGGTGCCAATGCCCGGGCGGCGGAGCACTACCTGGCCGCCATCGACGCCTTCGAGGACGAATCGGACCGCATCGACCGCGCCATCGAGCGCATCCGGCGCGGCGAGATGATCGACACCCTGCTGGCCGCCGACCCCGGCGAGCAGATGGGCTGGTACTGGCAGCTGGACGAGTTGCCCGCCACCACCGAGAACCGTTACCTGCTGCACCTGCTGGCGAGCCACGAGTTCCAGGAGGCGCTTAAGAACTACCGTGATCTCAGGTTCCTGCAGCGTAACCTGCTGGACTGGAGAGACAGCGTCGGCGTGTTCAGCCACATGCTGGAGACCCGCAGGCTCGCCTACGCCAGCCGGCTGCCCCGGGTGGAGCAGGCCCTCGCCGATGCCGATCTGGATGCCATCGACCAGCAGCGCCGCGAGTTCGAATCCCGCCTGAACCGCATCGTCCGGGAGCGCGACACCCTCGCGCTGGCCACGCCCCGTGAGCACGGACTCTGGAAGGAAGTGGAGGCGCTGTCGGCGACTCCGGCCCTGGAGGCGGACCTGCCCGAGGCCCGGGATGCCGCGGCCAGGCTGCGGCTCATGCGCGGCGTGCTGGCGTGGGACCTGGACAAGAACTTCAAGGCGCGCGTCTGGCGCCAGCGCAAGAACCTGCGCGACCTGGAACGGGCGCTGGCGGAAGGCCGCCGCTCACGCGGGAACGTGGAGCAGGCCCGCGTGGAGGGGCCGGAGACCCTGGACGCCTTCCGCAACCGCATCGACGCATTGACGCCGCGGCTCGACGCGCTGCTCGCGCGGCTGGCCGATCTGGCCGGACGGCAGGAGGCCTATCTCCGCCGCATCTCCGTGCGCGAGCTGGAGGCCCAGAAGGGCCGCATGGCCACCTACACCGTGCAGGCACGCTTCGCGCTGGCGTCCATCTACGACCGTGCCGCCCAATTGAGAGAGACGCCGTGAACGGCGCTGTTCTCAGCCTGATCGCGCTCAGCTGGCTCTGGCCTTTCGGCGGCGACGAGCCCCGCGACGAGGAGACCATCGGCAGTCTCGACGACCGCCAGGTGGAAGTGGAGCCCTCGGCACCGATTGCTGGCAGCAACCGCCTGGCGCGGGAGAACTACCGGCGTTTCCTGGAGCTGGCCGACGACGATCCGCTGAAGGCCGAGGCCATGCGCCGGCTGGCCGACCTGGAACTGGAGGCCACGGAGGCCGCCGAGTTGGCCGCCAACGCGGAGGCCATCGAACGGCTGGGCTACGACAACGCCATCGAGCTCTACCGCAAGCTGCTGGAGACCTACCCGGACTACGGGCGCAACGACCTCGTGCTCTATCAGCTCGCCAGGGCCTACGAGAGCGCCGGGCGTCAGGAAGAGGCCCTGGCCGTGCTGGACGAGCTGGTGGCCGCGTGGCCGGATACCGTGCACTTCCAGGAGGCCCAGTTCCGCCGCGGCGAGATGCTGTTCTCGCTGAAGCGTTACGCGGAAGCCGAGGAGGCCTACCGACGGCTGGCCGAGGCCGGCACGGAGACGGGCTTCTACCAGCAGGCCCTGTACAAGCTCGGCTGGAGCCGCTTCAAACTGGCGCTGCACGAGGAGAGCCTGGAGCCATTCTTCGCCCTGCTCGATCTCAAGGTCGCCCCCGGTGCCGCGGACCGGGAATCCATGCTGGAGGGTCTCAGCCGGGCGGAGCGCGAGCTGGTGGCCGACACTTTCCGGGTGCTTTCCATCACGTTCTCCTACATGCAGGGTCCGGCCAGCATCGACGAATACCTGGACGGGCGCGAGCCGCCCCACTACGCCTACGTCGTCTACGAGAACCTGGGCGACCTGTATCTCGAGAAGGAACGCTACGACGACGCCGCGGCCACCTACCGCGCCTTCGTCGAACGCGACGCCCTGCACGCCCGGGCGCCGCATCTGCTGGTGCGGGTGGTGGATGCCTACCGGGAGGGCGGCTTCCCCACCCTGGTGCTGGAGGCGAAGGAGGAGTTCGTCGAGCGCTACGGCATGGACGCCCCCTGGTGGGCGGAGCGCGACCGCGCGGCACACGAGGCGGTGGCAGGCTACGTCAAATCCAGCATCACCGATCTCGCGCAGTACTACCACGCCCGCGCCCAGGAAGAGGGCGAGACCGCCGACTACCAGCGGG